>NZ_JBBWVD010000004.1:0-216572 GCF_041903745.1 Thiocapsa sp. C2-2m
GGGCAACGGTCGGCTACCGGGGCCGGGACGCCTTCGCCGTGGGTGAAGGCCGACTCCTGCGCCGCTTTCCGATCTATCGGGACGGGGACAGCGACACCGAGCCCACCGGCGGTATGCGGCAGCTGCAATACCGCCTGGAGCCCGGCGAGGCGGGTTGGCGGCTGGTCGTGGACCAGGTGCTCGCGTACTGACCCGTCTGTGATTCAGCCCCCATCTTGAGACCCTGGACCTGCGGCAAGGCCGGCCGAACGGTGCCGGTCTCGCCCGCCAACGCCGGGCCGACCCCGAGCGGTGCATCACCCCACCTGCCCTTGGCGACGCGCGCCATCTTCCCGGCTCTCTGCATCCGGTCCGTCGTGCCGAACGCGAAGCAGACTGCACAAGAACGAACGAGGCACCCCCATGACCCCCGATCAGATCGTCGCATTGGTTCTGGCGCTGACTTCGCCGCCCCCCACCGAACCGCTGTTTCCGGTGATTGCCGCGGGTGGTGCAGATGCCCGCTATCCTGTCGTTGCCGCACCCTGTCCGCGTCCGTTGGCCCCGTTCGAGGTCGAAGGCCGGACGGTTGCCTGCGGCAAGGTCAGCGTGCCCGAGGATCACGCCAAACCGGACGGGCGGCGGATCGATCTGACCTTCATGATCTTCAAGTCCCGTTCGCTCGCGCCCGCGCCCGATGCCGTGGTGCACCTGCACGGCGGGCCGGGCTCGGGGATCGTGAATCGCGTCTCGTTGACCTCGACCTTCTTCGAACATTTGCGGGCGCGGCGCCATGTGGTGGCCTTCGATCAGCGGGGCCTGGATGTCTCGGCCTCGGCCGAGTCGCGCTGTTTCGCGACGCTCGCCTCGAACCCCGAGGGCCTGGTACAGGCGACCCGCGGCATCGGCGACCGAGTGGCGCTGACCCGCACCCTGACTCGCGCCTGTCTCGACGAGATCAAGGCCTCCGGCGCCGACATCTCCAAGATCAACACCGAGCAAAACGCCATGGACGTGCGCGCGGTGATGCACACGCTGGGCTACCCGACCTACAACGCCTACGGCATCTCCTACGGCACGAAGCTGGCGCAGGAGGTGATGCGCACCGCGCCCGAGGGGCTGCGCGCGGTCGTGCTCGACAGCGTGGCGCCGGTGCAGGTGCCGATCTACGACATGCTTGCCGTTCCTCATGCCGAGTCGATCCAGCTTGTCTTCGACGCCTGCACGGCCGATCCGCAATGCAAAGCGGCCTATCCCGACCTACGCAACCGCTTCTGGGCGCTTTGGGCAAAGCTCGAAGCCACGCCGATCGAAACGCCCGACGCCACCATCGGCTCCGACGCCCTCTTCGAGCTGTTCGCCGGCCGGAATGACTGGAAGGCCCAGATTCAGGGTCTGACCGGCTACATCCCGAAGATCATTGCGGAACTGGAGGACGGCAATCCCCGAACCCTTCTCGATCTGCAGGCCGACCGTATCCGGCTGTACTCGACGCACGAATCCGTCATGGCGGGGCTGACCGGGCTCGACGGCGATATCTTGGCTTTCGCGCAAGGCGCGCTGAAGCTCGTGCAGATGGGCAAGCTCAACGAACAGGCGATGCGGCTTGCGCTCGAACGGCTCGAAGCCGATCGTGCCGCCGCCGCGGGGACCGGGCTGGTCGAGGAATTCGAGGCCGCACTACTTGCCGCCGCCCGGGCGCTGCCCGACCAAAGCGGGCGCGTGGCCTTCGCAACCGATTACCTGCGTCTGCGGACGGGGGCACGGACGCGCGAGGCGCTGGGGGCGGTGCTTACGCAGCACTTCGACGGCGAGACATTCCAGCGCCTCGCCGCACTCTCCCGCATGATGGATGCCGGCCAGCTTGCGCAGGTGTTCGACCGGATCGGCGCCGACAACTCGGCGCTGGACATGGTCCTGCTCGAAGGCTTCCAGACCGACATGTTCGCCTGTCAGGAGGACATGGACATCAACTCGCGCGAAGGCGCCGCGGCGGTCAGCGCCCGTCTGAAGGCCGAGTACGGCTGGCCCGACAGACTGGCAGGCAGGTTCGAGACCGTCATCAACACCGGCTTCTTCGACCTCTGCGAGGAGTTCGAGCCGCACCCGCGCCCGGGTTTTCACGATCCGGTCACCGCGCCGATCCCGACGCTCGTGATGCAGGGCGCGCTCGACACCCAGACGGCGCCCTCCTGGGGGGCTCTGATGGTGTCCTCGCTGCCGAAGGGCCGGCTGGTGTTTTTCCCCGAAACCGGGCACGGCACGCTGGCCTTTTCCCAATGCGCGCGCGACATCGGCGCGGCCTTCATCGATAACCCCGAGGCCAGCTTAGACTCCTCGTGCGCCGAGGCGTTGACCCCCGCCTTCATCCTGCCCGACGCAAGCCGCTCGTCATCGTGATGAACGCGTCCCGCCGCCTTGCGGTCACTGAAGCCGCCGCTGTCAGGAAATTCCCGACGGAATTTCCCCGATGTTGCTCTCCGTGCACGATCTTTACACTCCCGACCCCAGACTCACCATTCGGAGCCCCGAAATGAAAACGCTCGGCCTGTCGCTTCTGCTCTTCTTCTGCTCGCTGCCCGTCCTGGCTGGCGACGAGATCCGCGAGGAGCGGGTGCAATTCAAGGCCGGCACCTCGGGAACCACGCTCAAGGGCAACCTGCGTGGTCGGGATACCCTGGACTACGTGCTCGGTGCCAAGGCCGGACAGCACATGACCGTCGAGCTGCACACGGACAATCCGCAGAACTACTTCAACATTTTGCCGCCGGGCAGCAGCGACGAAGCGATCTTTGTCGGCAGCAGCTCCGGCAACCGCTTCGACGGAACCCTGCCCGACAGCGGCGACTACCGGATCCGAGTCTACCTGATGCGCGCCGCCGCCCGGCGTGACGAGCAGGCCAGCTACAGACTGAGCATCCACATCGGCGGCGACCATCACCAAAGCTCCGCCGCGCCGACGGGGGACTTCGCGGACGGTCTGTCCGGCGGGCCGGACTATTGGGAGGTGACGGGCGTCCCGCGGGGCGACACCCTGAATGTGCGCGCCGGACCCTCGTCGCACGAGACGGTCCTCGACGAGGTCGACAACGGGACCCTGCTGCGTAACCTCGGTTGTCGCATGTCGGGTGGGCACCGCTGGTGCCGGGTCGCGCCTCTGGGGGGCTCGGGCGCCAGCGGCTGGGTCGCCGGAAGTTATCTGCGCGAGTCGGCCTATCAGCCTTGAACCGGCCTGTTGACCCTGCTGGAGGGCGAACCCGGGCCATGGAAGGTGCTGTGCGCGAAATGGTCCCGCGCCACAGCAGTACCCCGCCTCTGTGTCCCCGCGAACGCGACGCACGGGGGACGGTGGCGACCTCCAGACCCATGACACCCTTCTTTAAGCTGGCCATTACCGGGCACCGCTGAAACCGAGGCGTAGACGATGACCCCCGACCAGATCCTTGCATTCGTACTGGCGCTGACCTCGCCGGAGCCCGCCACCTCGGCCTTCCCCGTCATCGCCGCGGGCGGCGCGGACGCCCGCTTCCCGGTCAAGGCGGCGCCCTGCCCGCGGCCCCTGGCCCCCTTCGAGATCGAGGGCAAGACCGTCGCCTGCGGCACCGTCTCGGTCCCCGAGGACCACGCCAAGCCCGAGGGCCGGCGCATCCCGCTGACCTTCATGATCTTCAAGTCCCGCTCCCTGGTGCCAGCACCGGACGCTGTGGTGCACCTGCACGGCGGGCCCGGCATCGGCATCGTCGAGAACGTCGCCCTGACCTCGACCTATTTCGAGGGCCTACGGGCGCGGCGCGATCTGGTCGCCTTCGATCAGCGCGGGGTGGACGCCTCCGCCGGGCGTGAGACCCGCTGCCTCGCCACCCTGGCCGACCACGCCGGGGAACTGGCCGCGGCGGCCAAGGCCGGGGGCAAGGGTGCGGCACTGCCACCCGAGGTCACCCGGGCCTGTCTCGACGAGCTGGCGGCGTCCGGCGCCGACATCTCCAAGATCAACACCGAGCAGAACGCCCGTGACGTCCAGGCGGTGATGCGCGCCCTGGGCTACCCGGTCTACAACGCCTACGGGCTCTCCTACGGCACCAAGCTGGGGCTGGAGGTGATGCGCACCGCCCCCGAAGGGCTGCGTTCGGTGGTCCTGGACTCGGTGGCCCCGCCCCATGTGCCGACCTACGACACCATTGCCCTGCCGTCCGCCGAGTCCTTCGAGGCCATCTTCGACCAGTGCGCTGCCGACCCCGGTTGCGCCGCCGCCTATCCGAACCTCAAGGTGCGCTTTTGGGCCCTGTACTCCAAGCTCACCAAGACGCCGGTCGAAGGCCCCGCCGGCAAGGTGGACGGGGAGGCCCTGGTGAACCTGGCGGACTGGCGCAACGACTACAAGAACCAAGCCCAGGGCCTGACGGGCTACGTGCCTAAGCTGGTGGCGGAGCTGGAGCAGGGGGTGACCACCACCTACGACGCCGTGATGCAGGGCAAGCTGCCCCCGCCCCAGACCCCGGAGGCGGCCCTGGCCGGGCTCAAGGGGCTCGATGCCGACTCCCTGGCCTTCGCCCAGACGGCGCTCCGCCTCGCCCAGCAGGGTCAGATCCAAGCGGATGCCGTCAAGACGGTGCTGGAGCGCCTGGAGACAGACCGCGCCGCCGTGGCCGCCGGTGCAGGGCTGACGGAGCAATTCGAGTCCGCGCTGGCGGTGGCCGCCAAGGCCCTGCCCACCGAGCAGGCGCGGCTCGCCTTCGCTTCGGACTACCTGCGCCTGCGCACTGGGGCGCCCACGGGCGAGGCCCTACGGGCCATGATCGACCGGCACTTCGCGGGGGCCGACCGCCAGCGCCTCGACGCCCTCGTCGAGATGATGACGCCGCAGAACCTGGCCGACACCTTCGCCCGCATCTCCAAGGACAACCGCAAGCTCGACTACATGCTGGTGGAGGGCTTCCAGACCCTGATGTACGCCTGCCAGGAGGACATGGACTTCAACTCCCCCGCCGGTGCCGCGGCCATGAGCGCACGGCTGAAGAAGGACTACCTCTGGCCGGCGGAGGCCATCCAGCCGGCGGAGGCCTTGATCGGCGGCTTCTACACCAGTTGCGAGCTCTTTCCCAAGCACTTCAGGCCCGGCTTCCACGACCCGGTGACGGCGGACATCCCGACCCTGGTCTTCTCCGGCAAGATGGACACCCAGACCGCCACCAGCTGGGGCCAGGAGACGGCCCGCCACCTGCCCCGCAGCCAGGCCATCGTCGTCCCCGAGGCCGGGCACGGGGTACTCGCCTTCTCCCAATTCGCCCGGGATCTGGGCGTGGCCTTCATCGAGAATCCCGAGGTGCCCCTGGACAAGTCCTGCGTGGCCTCTCTGACCCCGACCTTCGTGCTGCCCGAGGGACAGCCGAATGGGCCCGCTGGCGGGGGCCCCCAATGAGCGCCGCAGCGCAGCTCACGGCCGGCGACGGGGAGCGCATCGGCTGACTCGACGGCGCGGGGCGCGACGTCCTCTCGACCGGGACTCACCCCTGGCCCGCTCGGGGCCGTCCGAACCTCGGGCGGGGTCGGCCCCGATTATTCCGCGTCGCTTTTTTTCGAGGAGAGCTCCGATGACATCCACCGCCGCAGCCGTGTGCGAGGCCCTTGCCGCCCTCGGTCTTCCCGACCTCGCGGTCGTCGCCGATCCCGGCGATGTGGCCGCGCTGGAGCAGACCGCCGGATGCCGGATCGGATTCGCCGCGGCGTTGCGCCTCGCGCTCGAGGCATTCCTCCGGGATGGGCGTGGCAGCCCCGGGCAAGGGCATGATTCGGCGCTGGACCTGGTCCGCGCCGCACCCGATGCCTATAGACTGGATCCGGCCCCGACCGACGCGGCTATCTCGGAGGCTCTGCGGCGGATGCTGGCCGAGGATCCACAGGCATGTATCGTGCTGCTGAGCGCTACGACCATCCAGGAGCCCTCTTATCGGTTCTTGCCCGAATACGGGGAGGACATTGCGACGCACTGGGTCTTTCGCATCGTCGCTCCATCCGGATGGCCTTCGCTCCAATGGGCCATTGTCGATCCCCGCGGCGAAACTGCCGCCTACAGCTACGGATTCGAGTGATCATGAGCCGACGCATCCTGCTGGCGCTCGGCGCCTTCGTCATCTGGACCGCCATCACCCTGATCGTCGGACGTCTGCGCGCCGGCGGCGAGGCCGAATTGGTGGAAGCAGTGACCCACGGGTTCAACTGGACCTATCTGCTTGCCGCGGCCTTTCTGCTGGCCGTCGTCGCCTGGCAGCGTTGGGATGACGTGGGACTCACGAGTGCGCCCGCAGCCGGCAGTCTGCGCCTGCTCTGGCTGCCCGCCCTCTATATCGCCGGTTTCCTGGCGATAGCGGTCCTTCTGGGACTGCCGCCAATCGCTGTGATCTTCTTCGTCCTCGTCAATTCCTTGTTCGTCGGGCTGTCGGAGGAGTTGATGTTTCGCGGCATCCTCCTGCAGGCGTTCCGCCACCGCATGGCCATCTGGCCCGCGATCCTGCTCACCGCGCTCCTGTTCGGGGGGATTCACAGCCTGAACGTCTTCACCACCGGTCACCTGCTGACCTCGGTGATCCAATCGGGCGCGGCTCTGCTGAGCGGGCTCCTGTTCATCGCGATCCGCCTGCGTACCGGTTCCCTCTGGCCCGCCATCATCACCCATGGTCTGTGGGATTTCGGCACCTTCACCATGGGCGCCTCAGGTGGAGCGCCGGCGGACCCGCAGATGGCCCAAACCACCTTCCAGATGCTCTTTCCGCTACTGCTGGTGCTGCCAAACGCCATCTATGCCCTGTGGCTACTACGGCATGTGGGCCGCACCCATGCGCGGCCCGAGGATTGAGTCGATGCGAATGCTCCAGTCGCGCATCGCATCGGCATGGCGGCACCTCGACTCCGAGCCCGGGTGCCGGATCGGGCGATCCCGCCCCATCCGCGGTGGTGGCTCGCTCACCCATTCGGGTCATTCGCCGACCCGTTTTTCCAAGCCCCCGAGGGGGCGCGTCAACAACCGAGGACTTAAGAACATGATCAAACCATTGGCGGTCTCGCTGCTGCTCGGGTCGTTCGTCGTCGCCGGCTGCGTCGAGAGCAGCTCCACCACATCCACCGCAACCCCGGCCGTCACCGGCGGCGACCTCACCGGGGCCCCGGCCCGCGCCTGTCGAACGGCGATCGCCAAACAAACCGGAAAATCCGCAAGCGATGTCGCCGTCTTCGACGTCGCGGAGTCCGAGGCCGGGATCACCGTCGAGGCAACCGTGGCGGGTGCCGAGGCACCCTGGCGCTGCTACGCGGATCGTTCCGGGCGGGTCAACAATGTGATGTATACCGGCAGCGAAGGCGCGCTCTGACCCAACGCCGCCCGGGCTTGTCCAACGGGCGTCATCCTTGTCCTGCGCCAATGACATCGCGGCAGCGGCGAACAGCATCAGGATCCGCGAAAAACACCCCGCTCGGCTGGCACGGCCATGTCCGGCGGTTTGCTCATATCGTCGAACAGAACAGCAAAGAGGTTAGCGACCATGAAGAAGATTGCCGTCACCATCGCCGCCTTGTCCCTGGCCGGAGCAGCCAACGCAGGTGTCCCGCTCTTCAACGGCACCTGTCCGGGCGACATCGAGGTGCACGCCGACGCGGGAGGACCCGTTTACTTCAACGGCAAGGAGGCGAAGCTCAAGAAGTTCAACGACAACTATTTCGAAGCCACGGGTGCGGGGATCACGCTCTCCATCTCCATCAACCCGGACGAGACGGTCTCGCTCAGCTATACCGGCAAGCACGGCGCCAATGGTGTGTGCGAGGTCTCCGGAGACTGACGCGACCTCCGCAGCGGCGCTGCTGCATGGCGCCGTCTAGGGCCTGCTTCGGCGCACGCGCCGAGCAGGCCCTGTTTCCTTGATTCCGGCCGGACATTCGGCGATTTGGCTGGAACCTTTTCCGGCCACCATGGATTTGCTTCTCTGCGCGGCAGAGAATGCCGTCATGACGACCGAACGAGACGCGCCATTGCAGAGCACGTCGAATTCGAGACCCTCGCCATGCGCGGCCCGATTCAGGCCCGAGAGCGAGCCCCGATCCTCGCCCGGGCAGCCGAGCACCGGCAGTTGCTCATAGCCGAATCGAGGAAGTACCACCCATAAGCCGCTACTTCTTTCCCGAGCTCCAAGAGGTGCAAGCCCTGGAGCCCTATCGACTGCGTACGCGCTGGAGCACCGGTGAGACCCTGGAAGCGGACATCGCCGACAAGGTCAGCAATGGCTGCGGATCGGCGGCACGTTTTGGCAGAAACGCGGCATTCATATCCGTGGTACGTCCCCTGTTTCCGCGCAACAACGCAACCGCTCAGAGCCTGGTGTTGATGGACGAGGTCGGACGCGGCACCAGCACCTTCGACGGTCTTTCGCTCGCCTGGTCCTGCGCGGTGGAGCTGGCCACGCGGACTGGAAGCGGGGCGCGGCGACACGCCGAACGCGATGCCGTCCAGCTCTCACTCTTCCCGCCGGATCCCGAACCTGCCCCGCCGCATCCGCTTCTGGGGGCCATGGAGGCAATCGAGCCCGACAGCTTGACGCCCCGAGCGGCCTTGGAGCTGCTGTATCGGCTGAAGGATCTTTCGGCCGAGGGCGCAGCGGCCCGTTAGCCCCCGGATCTCTTGTGCTCAAGACCGGAATCCTCCATGCGATGCTCAAATAGCTTGGACTGACGCTGATGACGCGACGGCCCGGAGGATTTGGTGACAAAAGACAAAGGAGCCGGATCTCTTGAGCGGCTGGCAATCGGTGTGGTTCGCTCCCGCTCGCCGCATCCTGTGCGCTCTCCCCGGAACACCCTGCGAATTGAGTATACTGTTCCCGGAACTCCCGACTCCCGGAACTCCCGAGTTCCCCTCTTAAAGCCAGCGATGTTGCCCATCACGCCCACGAACGGCGCCGCCGCGACGAGCGAAGCCATCGAGCAGGCGTTGCAACGCTATCTCGACACCTATTTCACCCATCGGGATCTGGCTGGAACCCTGGCCCTGTTCAGCCCGACAGTCACCGGCTTTGGAACCGGTCGCGACGAAACGGCTACGACGTTCTCTGCAGTAGAACAGCTCTATCGGCGCGATATCGAGCAGGCCCCAAACCCCATTGCCTACCGCTTCCAAAGACCACCGCATGTTCAGATCCTGTCGGTTCATGTTGGCCTTGTCTCTGCCGAACTCGATCTGCACACCACCGTGCTCGATCAGACGCTGACGTTGAGTCACCTGCGATTGACCCTGATCTTCACGCGGCATGGCTCCGACTGGCTGATCGAATACAAGCACCTTTCGCTGCCGACCCAGGCGCACGGTGAGGACGAAGCCTATCCGATCAAAGAACTCGAAGCCCGTAATCAGGTGCTCGAACGGTTGGTCACTAAAAAGACCCAGGAACTTCAGCACGCCCTATCGGAACTCGCCCGCCTCGCCGCGACCGACACGCTCACGGGACTCTCCAATCGGCTCAAGATCGATGAGTATCTGGACGCAGCCATCCAACGGGCTCAGGACGCGGCCTATCCACTCGCGCTGATCATGCTGGATCTCGATCACTTCAAGCGTATCAACGATACTTATGGTCATCTTCAGGGTGATCGTGTCCTGGTCGAATTGTCCAATATCCTGTCGGCGGCGATCCGTGCCTCGGATCTGCTGGGCCGTTGGGGTGGCGAGGAGTTCCTCGTCATCTGTCCCGGTATGACACTGGAGGCGGCCGTCGAACGCGCCGAGCACCTGCGCGCGGCGGTGCGTACCCATGCCTTTTCAGGTCTGGAGCAACCGCAGACGGCCAGTTTGGGGGTGGCAAGCTATTGTGCCGGCGAGTCCCGTGAAGGTCTGCTGACGCGGGTCGATGCCGCCTTGTATCGCGCGACACTGAACGGGCGCGACCGTGTCGTCCAGGCACTTTAGCGGGAGGGCGGCAACGACATCCTGCGTCACATTGATCCGGCGCGCACCCAGACCAATTTGGCGGGCATGGCGGGACAGGCGCAGGCCCCGAACAGTGCCGGGACGTGGCGGTATAGGTACGACTTTCAGTCCGCCGGGCGTCTCACCATCGACCTCGTCGTTCGCGCAGAAGATGCAGCGGCTCACCGCGACCCTGCGTGGGCAGCAGGCCGAGGCCGCGAGGCTGGATGCCGCGATCGCCGCCAACCTGCGGGCGCTCGGCTTTGGCGAGTGAGGGATCAGTTGCCTGCCCTGCTATTAACGCCTGGGCGCTTATGTGAGAATAGCCCCGCGGCTATTCTCACCAGTGAAAACAGCAGCCGATGAAGCGAAGCTTGACAGGGCACTACGAGACCAGCATAGCCGGCGGCGAGACTGTCCGCGCCTTCGTTCCGGCATCGTTGCCGCCGGCGCCGCCCCTGGACATCACCGGTGCGCGCGCCCGGCTGCACGACCAGGCACTGCTGGCCTGCGGGCGGCTCGATGCCATCACCACCCTACTGCCTGAGCCGGACTTGTTTCTTTACGCGTACGTCCGGCGAGAGGCCGTGCTCTCCAGCCAGATCGAGGGCACCCAGTCATCCCTGTCCGACTTGTTGCTCTTCGAACTCGCGGAGGCCCCGGGTGCGCCGTTCGACGACGTGGTAGAGGTTTCCAGCTACGTTGCCGCCCTGGAGCACGGGCTACAGCGGCTGCGGGACGGGTTCCCGCTCTGCAACCGGCTGCTGCGCGAGATGCACCACCGGTTGCTGGCCCGAGGGCGCGGAGCGGACAAGCAACCCGGCGAATTTCGTCGAACGCAGAACTGGATCGGTGGCACCCGGCCCGGCAACGCCGCCTTCGTTCCCCCGCCGCCGCCGCTGGTCGAAGCCTGCATGGCGGACCTCGAGCGCTTCCTGAACGACGACCGTCTGCCCGTCTCCGCGCTGACAAGGGCGGCGCTGGCCCACGTGCAGTTCGAGACCATCCACCCCTTCCTCGACGGCAACGGCCGCATCGGCCGGTTGCTGATCGCCCTGATCCTGCATCAGCAGGGCGTGCTGCGGCAGCCCTTGCTCTATGCGAGCCTCTACTTCAAGCAGCACCGCACCGAGTACTACCGGCTGCTCGACGCCACCCGGCGCGACGGCGACTGGGATGCCTGGCTCGACTTCTTCCTTGACGGCGTGCGCGCCACGGCGACCGGTGCGGTGGACACCGCGCACCGGCTGCTCGAGCGGTTTCGGCAAGATGCCGAGCGCATTCAGTGCCTCGGCCGCGCCGCCGCCAATGCCCTGCGCGTCTTCGATGCCCTGCGCCCCCGGCCCTTGGCGACCATCAACGACCTCACCGCCCGCACCGCGGTGCCCTATCCCACCGCCGCCCGCGCCATCGAGGCGCTGGAGCGGCTCGGCATCGTCCGCGAGATCACCGGCCGCAGCCGCGACCGCGTCTTTGCCTACGATGCGTACCTCACGATCCTGAACGAGGGGGCAGAGCCGTTGTGATGGGGATCATACTATCGCCGCATCGAGTTCGGAGCGCTGCCGGGGTCGCGAAGGTCGTTCATGGCGCGGTTGCCCGTGACCCGGAGGGGGCTTGGGTATGGCGGATAGCCTACCGCCGGGAACCACTGCCCCACGCAGACTCCCGCCGAGCGACACGATTCGGTGGCATCTAGTCGCACTCATTAGCACACTAATTAGGGACAAGGACCAAGCAGCCGCATAGGCCGGCACGACGCAGAGGCCCGCGGGATTCGGCGACGCGTGGATTGAATCGAGACCCGCGAGATATCCTTGTGACGTTCCCTCTTTCCCCGACGGTATGATGATGCTGCTCGACGAGATCGCCGCCAATAAGACGCAAGTCCTCGCCCTCGGCAAGCGATACGGCGCACGCCGGATCCGCGTCTTCGGCTCCGTCGCCCGGCGCGAGGAGCGTCCCGATAGCGACGTGGACTTTCTAGTCGATTTCCCGTGCGGGTACGACATGTTCAGCCAGCGTCTCCCCCTGACGGAGGGTCTGGCCGATCTGCTCCATCGCCGCGTCGATCTGGTACCCGAGCACAAGCTTAATCGACATATCCGCGACCGCGTCCTGAACGAGGCCATCGATCTATGAACAAGCCCTGGCAGGCTCATGGGCTGCACAGACTCGATGCGATTGCCAAGATCGCGCGCATCCGTGCGCGCGGCGACCTGACCCGGGACAAGGTACTTGACGACGCGGCGCTGCGCAACCTGCAAACGCTGTCGGAGGCGACTCAACTCCTGCCGGAGCGCAAGACATCGCTGTGCCCATCTATTCCATGGCGTGAAATCAGCGGCTTTCGCAACCTGCTCGTGCACAATGATCTGGGTGACATCGACCCGGCGACTGTGCTCGCCGTCATCGACCGGCATCCGGGACCGCTGGAGGCGTGTGTCCGTGCCTTGCTGGCCGCGCAAGAAGATTGCGCGGAGGACTTGCCGATGCCGTTTGCCGAAGGAAACTCTCGGCGACGCATGACCCGTTGCCGGGCGCGCATCACCGGCGACATATCCTTAGTACGTCGCCTACTTCGCGTGCAACTCCCAACTCCAAGGGATTAAGTATACGGTCCCCGGAACTCCCGCTTGACCCCGTTCCGTCGTTCCCTCGCTCTGCGCTTTGCGTTCCCTCGCTTTGCGCTTTGAACCACAGACACCTACCCAACGCAACCGCATTCGGGCGCTGGCTGGTCGGCATCGGTCGACGCACACCACGGGGGCCATAGGTCGTGGGCGCGGGCTGGCCCGCGACGCAGCCAGGCCCAGCCGAGCCGGTCGGAGGCGATGCCTCGCCAGGCCCTTGACCCCAACGCGGGGCCGCTACCTGGGGCCTGGGAAGAAGCGGATTGCTCCCCGCTTCGCCCCCGTCGGCCACCTGCCGCTCGCACCTGGCCCTTGCAGTGCCAACTCCTTCGATGCTAGCTTCCCGCTGACCCCAGCCGCCGCGCGTTCGGGTTTCTATCCCTCTTGACGAACATGGTCGGAACACGGGTGGACCCCGTCCGAACGGTCACTTCGACCAGAAGGAAACCCCGGATGACCATCAACGCGATAATTGAATGAACGCGAGACACCGCAAGACGCTGGAAGCCATCTTCGCCAGGCCCACGTCAGGGTCGGTGAAGTTCTCCGATATCGAAGCGCTGGTGCTGGGCCTCGGTGGGGAAGTGCGCGAAGGTTCCGGCTCCCGGGTGGCATTACAGTTAGGTACCGCCGTAATGCACGCACACCGCCCCCATCCGGGCAAAGAAGCAAAAAAGTATCAGGTCGAAGAGATTCGCGCCTGGTTAGCTGACCAGGGGAAAGTACCATGACTCCGAATACCTTGAGCTACCGCGGCTATGTAGCCGGTGTGGAATTCGACGCCCGAGACAATGTCTTCTGGGGGAAGGTGCTGGGACTCGTCGATAGCATCACCTTCGAAGGCGAAACCGTGCGCGAACTCACGGAGGATTTCCACAATGGCATTGACTTCTATCTTGCGGATTGCGCGAAGACCGGACGCGCCCCGGAGAGACCGTTAAGCGGCGACCTCATTCTCCACATTGCGCCCGAAGTGCATGGCGCAGTGCTAGCCGCCGCCAGGGCGGCGGGAAAGAGCGCCGATCAATGGGCGTCGGAGATATTTACCAGCGCAGTTGGGCGTTAGTCTAAACGCGAACCGTCGAAAGCAGGGTAAGGCGAAAGCAGGGGCTTGCCTTCTGTCTTTCATGAAGTTTGCAGTGCAAGACGGAAAACGATGGGGTGCCAGATCCATCGCTTACTTATTGCGCGAGGCAACAGGCAAGATCTGATAAACATCTAGCCGACCCCGCCCGCGGGCCTACAGTTAAGGTAGAAGAGATCATCTGAGCTGGAGACCCGGCAGGAGGAGTCGACGATGAAACTCTACGGCGGAATCGATCTGCATTCCAACAATAGTGTCGTGGCCCTTTTGGACGAAGAGGACCTCGTGGTGTATCGCAAGCGATTGGCGAACGACGCGGCGTTGGTGCTGGAATCCCTGGCACCGTATCGCGAGGCGATCACGGGATTGGTCGTGGAATCGACGTACAACTGGTACTGGCTGGTCGACGCCTTGATGGATGCGGGCTATCGGGTGCACTTGGCCAACACCGCGGCAATCGTGCAGTACAGCGGGCTGAAGTACAGCGACGACGATTCCGACGCCGCCTGGCTGGCCAAGCTGCTGCGTCTTGGGCTGTTGCCGGAGGGTTATATCTACCCCAAGGAACAGCGCGCCGTGCGCGATCTGCTGCGACGGCGCAGTCGCCTGGTCCAGCAGCATACGGCCAACGTCCTGGCGGTGCAGAACCTGTTCTCGCGCAACCGCGGGCGCTCGCTGAGCGCCAATGCGATCCGGCGCCTGACGCCCGAGACCGTGGGCGAGTTGCTGCCGGATGTGCACTTGGCCCTGGCAGTGCAGAGCACCCTGCTGGCCATGCGTGGCCAAGAGGCGGCGATCGATCTGTTGGAGCACGAGGCCTGCGCGCAGCTCAAAGGCCGGCCCGAGTACCGGCATCTGCTCGGCACCAGCGGCATCGGTCAGGTGCTGGGGTTGACGATCCTGTTGGAGACCGGACCGATCGAGCGCTTTGCCCGCGTCGGCAACTATGCCTCCTACTGTCGCCTCGTCGGCAGCGAGCGGCTCTCCAACGGCAAACGCAAGGGCCGGGGCAACACCAAGAACGGCAACAAATATCTGGCTTGGGCCTATCTGGAGGCGGCGAACTTCGCGGTGCGCTACAACCCCGCGATCAAGCGCTACGACCAGCGCAAGCGCGCCAAGACCAATGGCGTGGTCGCCATCAAGACGGTGGCGCACAAGCTGGCACGGGCCTGTTACTTCATGCTGCGCGAGGGCACCGACTTCGACGTCGATCGGGCCTTCGCCTGAAGGGCTATGGGCGATGCGCCGGTGAGCCAGGACAAGGGGTTGGTGGACAGCCTCCAGACCTGATTGGCCGCCGGCACATCTCCCGCCGACATTCGTCAGGGAGCAACGCTTGTGACCGAGACGCCTCCGCCATCGAGCCAGCACGGGGTTGGGCGGTGCCAACATGGCACCGAGCCAGCGATCTGTGATCCCTCGGTCGGGTGGGTGCGGGGCGGGGACGCCTGGATTTTTAGGGATCCGCGCCCCCGCCCCGCACCCACCTCCGTGGTCTACTTGGACTTTGGTGGGGCACCGACGATTTTCTGGGGCTCAGCGAGCCAGGGGCCGGGTGTCTACTCCCGACGGAGCAGCCCCACCGCCTTGATCCAGAAGGGTGACTGGCGCGGATCGGAGTGAATCCGCGACCTTTCAACGAGAACCGCGGGCGCGTTGGCGGTACCAAAGTGGCACTTCCCGACCGACACAAGCGTGCTTCGGTGCGAGAAAAAAGGTCGTGCCATTGATCGGGGTCAGCTAAATGGTGACCCCTTCTCTCTTGCCCGGAATACCCTGCGAATTGAGTATACTGTCCCAGGAACTTCGCGCTCTCTTGCCCGGAATACCCTGCGAATTGAGTATACTGTCCCCGGAACTTCCTACGGAATTTTGTACGCCGCGGAGGCCCGTGAGATATACGTCGTCGCCGTCATGCACCTGCATCGCGAGCCGGGCTATTGGCGGGCGCGTTTTGGTTGAGTTTGTCGGTGCGAAATTTAGAGCACTTCGGCGTGTCCCCCTGCCATCCGGCGTATTACGCTGTCGCTAATACGCCCTACGCGGGCTGGTTTGTCTGGAGAAAATGAGCTAAGCCTCGCCGCATAACAAGACACCGACACGCGACTACTTCATGGCTAAATCAACCAAAGACATTCAAATACTAGGCAGTGACAAGGATTTCCTGCGACTCGGCAAAATGCCTGTTTTCGCCTCTTTCAATGATCCAGTTCGCATTGTCGATCTGTTTTGTGGCTGTGGTGGCATTACTCTAGGTTGCGTCCTCGCAGCACACGATCTTGGGCGCAACGTCGAGATTCCGTTGGCTGTGGATTTTGATGCTGCGGCGGTTGACTGCTACAAGGCCAACTTTCCACAGGCTGACGCACGGTGCACCGACATAACAACGATGTTGGAAAGCGATTGGCAGGCGAAGCTTACACGCGCTGAGGTGGGGCTTCGAAAGGGTGTCGGAAGAGTCGACATCCTCGTCGGTGGCCCACCCTGTCAGGGCCATTCAGATTTGAACAACTATACGCGAAGGCGTGATCCGAAAAACCAGCTCATGCAATTCATGGCCCGGGCCGCAGTTGTATTCAAACCACAGTCGGTAATTGTAGAAAACGTTGTGGGTTCGCTCAGGGATAGCGCCGGCATAGTTCATTCAGTCGAATCCATATTTCGAGAGCTTGGCTACCGAGTAAATATAGGCATACTGGATTTCGCTGCATTGGGCGTCCCTCAACGTCGACGGCGCATGATCATGATCGCCACAAAAGGCGCAGAAGTGCGTGTGGAAGAAATACAGCTCAAGTATTCCATCGCAGAAAAGACGGTCGAATGGGCCATAAAAGACATTGCGGATAAACCCCGAGACCTTCTTGTGGACCGCGTCGCAGTCCCCCAGTCTCAGACGAAAAACCGGATCGATTTCCTCTTCGATAACCAGCTTTACGAACTTCCAAACGAACAGCGCCCTGCATGCCATCGGGACAAGTCACACAGCTACGACACCGTCTATGGTCGCCTGCGTTGGGACAGACTCGCGCAAACGATTACAAGTGGCTTTTACTGCATGTGTATGGGGCGTTATGTCCACCCTGAGCAGCGCCGCACCTTAACAGCCCATGAAGCAGCGAGGCTTCAGTTTTTCCCTGACTTTTTTGATTTCTCACCAGCAAAATCGAGAACCAAATTGGCAGAGATCATCGGGAATGCCGTCCCCCCAAAGGGTGCCTACGCAGTTGCTCGGTCAATCATCTCAACTTTGGAGCCCACACCATGAATAAGTGCGTTGGGCTTTTCGCAGGAATAGGCGGGATGGAACTTGGAATGCACGCTGGTGGATTTCAGCCCGCGTTGCTTTGCGAAATTCTACCTGAGGCACAAGCAGTATTACGTGAACGCTTCCCAGGCGTTGATATTCGCCCTGATGTGAAGACGATAAGATCCATCCCAAGCGACATATCACTTATTTGTGCAGGATTTCCTTGTCAGGACTTGAGTTCTTCGGGGCATAAACGCGGAATAGCTGGGTTGCGTTCCAGCTTGGTTGGTGAGGTGTTTCGCCTTCTCGCGAGGAAGACATGCGACTGGATCCTCTTGGAGAACGTCAGGTTTATGCTTCATCTTGGTGGTGGTGAGGCAATGAAACATATTACTGAGGCATTGGAGGATCTTGGCTACCGGTGGGCTTACCGAGTGATGAATTCACAGAACTTTGGCGTGCCGCAGAGGAGGGAGCGAGTTTACATTCTTGCCTCAAAGAAGCTCAACCCAGCCGGGGTCTTGTTCCGCGAACCGGTTGATGCGCCGCCAACAATAGATAAACCAACCGATATCTCAGCACCGGTGGGCTTTTATTGGACTGAGGGAACCTATGCAACTGGGCTGGCTGCCGATGCATTGCCGCCATTGAAAGGCGGCTCAACAATTGGAATACCCTCCGCGCCTGCGATTCTATTTCCCTCCGGATTGGTTGGGACACCCGATCTTCGGGACGCAGAGAGAATGCAAGGGTTCTCCGAGAATTGGACGAGTGCGGCAGAACAAGTGGTTAAGCCCTCCTTTCGTTGGAAGTTAGTTGGAAATGCAGTTACGGTAAATGTTTGCCAATGGATTGCGGAAGGACTCCTGTCTCCATCTGACATTGGTCCAAAAGTGTTTCATCCCCACAATACACAGCGATGGCCAGATGCGGCATTTGGCGAAAGAGGGAAAGTATGGCGCGTTGATGGAGCGTATGGCCCCTTTAACCATGCATCACTATCGTCCTTTTTGCAATACCCGACAAAACCACTCTCTAACCGTGCGATTACTGGGTTTCTCGTCCGTGCTTTGAAGGGCAATCTAAAATACCCGGACGGCTTCATCGAAGCTTTAACCAGATACTCAAAGGCGTTATGAGCATCACGAAACAGCAGTTCATCGACGCGGTTCAGGCCGCCGTAAATGCTCCTTCCAAAAGCGGAACAAAATGGCATTCTTTGGAAAAGTTGTTCGCGGAAGAGGGCCTTAGAGGGAATGGCGCTATAAACAATGGGGGCGGAGCAGATCGAACCACACGAGTAAGACAGTTGGCCACCTCCAAACAGCATAATGGCCACACCACCCGCGACGTTGCGAACCATTCCGTGTTTGTGATCGGTGGCGACACTATCTCCGGTTACGAAAGCGCCCCGGCGCACTATGAAGAACAAATTGTTCAGGCCTTGCAAGACGAGCATCCTAACTGCGCCTCATGCCTAATTATGGTAGCCCCTACTAACGCGGAGGTGAGGCCTGTGCTGTTGGTAACACGATCTGATAAACCCGACCTCATTCCATACCGAACATGGTGGCCTGAGTTACGAACGGAGAGCCTCCCTTCAATTGCCAGCTCAACTATAGAAGGCGCGACATCAGAACTCAAGTCCAGTTCAGAAGAACTCGGGGAATTGGTTAGACTATTTCAACAGGACGCTGCAGATTCGTTTCTTCACGTTGAACAGGCTGTGGCTCAACGGTTTATCTCAAGCCTTTTGTCAAAGAGATTCCTTATAGCAACCGGCTTAGCCGGAGCAGGCAAGACTAAACTCGCTCAGGCTTTCGCACGGTGGCTTTTCTCAACAGATGGAAGCTACGAAGTGGTTCCTGTGGGAGCTGACTGGACCGGCAATGAAAACGTCCTGGGATATCCGAACGGCCTGGACAAGGAAACCTACGTTTCCAAACCGGCGCTTGATTTGGTTATTCATGCGAAAGACTGCCCGGACGTCCCGCACTTCCTCATCCTCGACGAGATGAACCTGTCCCATGTCGAAAGGTATTTTGCGGATATTCTTTCGGTCATCGAGTCCGAGGAGGAAATCCAACTCTATGATGGAGCGGCCCGCCAAGCAAACGGGAAACCAATTCCAAGTGCAGTCGAGCTCTCGAAAAATCTCTTCATTATCGGCACGGTGAACGTGGACGAGACAACCTACATGTTCTCGCCGAAGGTGCTGGACCGAGCGAACGTCATCGAGTTCCGAATGGACGCTAAGGAGTTGGAGGGCTTCCTCGACAATCCGGCAAAGCCGGACTTGTCCAAGCTCGATGGCAAAGGCGCGTCGTTTGGAAAGGCGTTCGTGGATGCGGCCAAGAACCCAGTAGCGGTTCCGGCTGATGTGAAGGCGGCTTACGATGCCGAAATGCTGCTGTTCTTCAAAACGCTGCAAGCCCATGGGGCGGAGTTTGGCTACCGCACGGCCTACGAGACGGCGCGCTTCATCCACTTCTACAATCTGCTCGGCAATTATGCTGACGGTGACACCGCTTGGTTCCCCCGTGCATTTGACTGTGTGGTCTTCCAAAAGCTGCTGCCGAAGCTGCACGGCTCGCGGTCCAAGTTGGGGCCGGTGCTCAAGAAGCTGTGGTTCCTGTGCGTGCACGACTCGGTTGGCCGTGGGGCGGATGCGCTCGAGGCGGCAGAAGAAGCAGCGCGTTCGACGGACAAAAAGGCCGAGCCATCGGTCATCGTCCCGACAGGTTCGCCTTATCCATTGAGCGCAGAGAAGATTGGCCGGATGTGGCGGCTGTTGATCGAAAACGGATTCGCCTCCTTCACCGAGGCATGAGGTCATGCGCGTTCTTCCTGATACCAGCGTTCCGTTTCGCTCGCCATCCGGCGCAGTGGTGGCCTACGTCACCCTGATGCCCGTGAAGGATGCGGAGAGCGCATCCACGGCTCCGCTGGCGGAGACGGACGAGGAAGACGCCCGTGAACATGGGGAGACAACCGTTCAGTTGCGCGAATCGGAGCGGTATGAATATGAGGTCGTTCCCGCCAACGGCGCCGACTTGCGGCTGCGTTGCAGTCTTTCGAGCCGTCGCCGCAGTCTTGGCAGCGGTGTAGGAAAACCGGATGCGGGGCTCATCGAGACGCGGTCCTTCTGCGGCACGCTGCTGCTGGAATTGGTCGAGGGCGAGGTGGACAGTGTGAAGGCTGCGGTGGCGACGGCATTGCTGGACGTGCGCTCGCTCAAGCTGGACTACCGGACGGAATACCGGGGGATGTTGCGGCGGCTATCGGATGAAATCGCGGGGCTGGTGGCGGATGCCCGGTCATCGGCAAAGGCAGGCTTCCGTTCAACGTTTGAAGACCGGACGGATGCGGGCTGGTTGCAAATCCAACTGGAGCTTCTGCGCGAAACGCTGGACAGCTCCGATTTCTCCGCCGCGCTGCAACGCATCCTGAGCTTTCCCCATGAGCGGCTGTCCACGGTGAGCGATTCCGTTTCCACCGACCGACCGATTCGCTGGACTCCGTCGGCAGTGCGGCAACTGGTGACGGGCAATCCACGCCGCGAGGTTCCGACTTCGCATCCGTTGCGCTCGCAACTGGGTTTGGAGTCGGTCGCCGAGCGGGTTCTGGTGCCGCGCAAGTCGCGAGACCTGGACACGCTGGAGAACCGGTTTGTGAAGTTCGCACTGGGCGAGTTCCGGGCATTCCTCACACACGCGCAGGGCGTGTTTGAGTCGTGTGCGGGCTGGGGCGCATCGGCGGCGTTGTCGCGTCGGCTGGCGGCGACGGTGGAGGATTGGCTGGGGCGCAGCTTGTTCCGTGAAGTGGGCGAGATGCGATTCGCGCCGCTGGGCAGTCCGGTGTTGCAGCGCAAGGCGGGCTATCGCGAGGTACTGCGCTGGTGGCTGCGGTTTCGCACGGCAGCGGAGCTTTCGTGGGAAGGCGGGGAGGCGTTGTTTCACGCGGGGCAACGCGACGTGGCGAGTCTCTACGAGTATTGGCTGTTCTTCGAGTTGCTAGGCTGGTTCTGCCAGAAGTGCCGGGGTGGAAATCGTCCGTCGGTGGAGGAGTTGATTGAAGGGCTGGAGGAAGGTTCGCCGAATCTTCGGCTGCGAAAGCGGATGGAGTTGGGGCCGTTTGTCGGCACGTTTGCGGGGCAGAGTCGCCGATTGAATGCACGCTTTGCCTACAACCGGCGCTTTGAGGTGACGCAGGACCGGCACGCGGGCGGCAGCTGGACGCGGAGGTTGCATCCCGATTACACGCTGACGTTTTGGCCGGAAGATTTGAGCGAGGCGGACGCAGAGCGGCAGGAGTTGCTGGTGCATGTGCATTTCGACGCGAAGTATCGCGTGGAGGACATCGAGGGCTTGTTTGGCGCGGAGGGAGCAGATGACGCCGATGACGAGGTGGAGGGTAACTACAAGCGGCAGGATTTGCTGAAGATGCACGCCTACCGTGACGCCATCAAACGCTCGCAAGGTGCGTATGTCCTTTATCCGGGGCGTGCGAACGCGGCGGTGAAGTTGAAAGGCTTTCACGAAATCTTGCCGGGGCTGGGCGCGTTCGGAGTCGCACCCGACGAGAACGGGATGGCACAGGGCTTGGAGGCGCTTGAGAAGTTCTTGGATGAAGTGCTGGCGCATCTAGGCAACAGGACGACGGCTCAGGAGCGCGTGAGCTATCACATCGCCGAGAGCTACACGTTGAAGGAGGAACCGGTGCAGTATGGATCGCTGGTGCTGGCGGAGCGGGATGAGTTGAGCGACACGACGCGGGCGCTGCCACCGTCCGAGCATCATGTGGTGGTGGCTTGGTATAACACGCCGGAACAACTCGCATGGACGCTGGAGAAGGGCATCGCGAACGTGCGGCTGGGTAACCGACCGGGAACGTGGCACATCCCGCCAGAGATGGCGTCGGCGCGGCATGTTCTCCTGCGGACCCACAGCGGCAAGGTGGCACCCGGTTTGTTCCGTCTCACGAAGCCGGGCTACAAGGTCTATTCGGCGAACGACCTCACGGCGAAAGGATACCCCGGTGCGACTGGTGGCGAGATTTACGCAGTCTTTGAAGTGGAACCGGATGCAGCCTACGCGGGGCGGAAGTGGGATGAGCCAGAAGTGACGAAGCAGATTAAGGCGTTCGAATCGCGCAGGTCTTACCGCCAAGTGAACACGTTGCATCGGCGTTCACCCGATCCGCGAGTGCTGAGTTTGCAGGAGCTCTTGCGGGCGATGCGATGAATGGCTTCGATTCTACGCATTCCCGTCAGGCAAACAACGGAAGTGAGCAATAGGGGACGTACCACGATAACCTTCGCGACCCTCACCCGCGTCTCGGAGCGGATTCAATGACCGAGCTTTCGGCGATGCCAGGTGGCGAGATCCTGGTCTACGAGGCCCCGGACGGCGGCGTGCGCGTGGACGTGCGGCTGGAACGGGAGACTGTGTGGCTGACTCAGCAGCAGATGACCGAGCTTTTCGGGCGGGAGCGCTCGGTCATCACCAAGCATATCGGCAATGTGTTTAAGGAGGGTGAGCTTGAGGCCAGCGCAACCTGTGCAAAATTTGCACAGGTTCAAAGAGAGGGCCAGAGGACCGTTGCCCGCGACGTCGACCACTACAACCTGGACGTCATCATCTCGGTAGGCTACCGGGTAAAATCGCCGCAAGGTACCCGCTTCCGCCAATGGGCCACGCGCACACTGCGCGAGCACCTGGTGCAGGGTTACACCCTCAACCGCCAGCGCTTCGAGCATAACGCGCGCGAGTTGGAGGCCGCACTGGCCCTGGTGCGCAAGGCCGCGGCCGGAGAAGCGCTGAGCACCGACCAGGGCCGCGGGCTGGTCGATGTCATCGCCCGGTACACGCAGACCTTCCTGCTCTTGCAGCGCTACGACGAAGGGCTGCTGGTCGAGCCCGAGGGCGTCGCGGGCGGCGTGCTGCCGCTGGTTGCCGAGGCACGGATCGCCATCGCGCGCCTCAAGCAGGACCTGCTGGCGCGCGGCGAGGCGACCGACCTGTTCGGCCGCGAGCGGGAGGAGGGGCTGGCCGCCCTGCTCGGCAACCTCGACCAGAGCGTGTTCGGCGAGCCGGCGTACCCGACCGTCGAGTCGAAGGCCGCGCACCTGCTGTATTTCGTCATCAAGAATCACCCCTTCTCCGACGGCAACAAACGCATCGGGTCCTTCCTGTTCGTCGAGCTTCTGCACCGAAACGGCCGGCTGATTCGCAATGGCGAGGCGGTGATCAACGATGTCGGTCTGGCCGCGCTCGCGCTGCTGGTGGCCGAATCGGCGCCGAAGGACAAGGATGTCATGATCCGCCTGGTAATGAACATGCTGGCCGAACCCGTGTTATGACCGCTTTCACCGAATCCGTCGTTGAGCAGGCAGCCCTCGCCTGGCTGGAATCCGTTGGATGGCAGGTCCGCAACGGCGCCGAGATCGCCCCCGGCGAGCCCGCCGCCGAACGCGACGACTACGCGCAGGTTGTCCTCGCACAGCGCCTCCGCGATGCCCTCTGGCGGCTCAACCCGGCGCTGCCCGCCGAGGCGCTGGAAGACGCCTTCCGCAAGCTGACGCGGCCCGAAGGTGCAGACCTCATCGTGCGCAACCGCGCCCTGCACCGCCTGCTGGCGGATGGTGTGTCGGTCGAGTACCGCGACACCGACGGCAGCATCCGCGGCGCGCAGGCACGGGTGATCGACTTCGAGCACCCCGCCAACAACGACTGGCTGGCGGTGAGCCAGTTCAGCGTGGTCGAGAACAAGCACGCGCGCCGGCTGGATGTCGTGCTATTCGTCAATGGTCTGCTGCTGGCGGTGTTGGAGCTCAAGAACGCTGCGGCCGAGAACGCGACGATCTGGAGTGCCTTCCAGCAGCTTCAGACCTACCAGGCCGAGCTGCCCACGCTCTTTGCACCGAACGCGCTGCTCGCTGTCTCCGACGGGATGGACGCGCGCGTGGGCACGCTCGGCGCCGGGCGGGAGTGGTTCAAGCCCTGGCGCACCATCACCGGCGAGACCCTGGCCAGCGCGCACATGCCGGAGCTGCAGGTGGCGATCGAGGGCCTGTGCGCGCCGCGGCGCTTTCTCGACCTGCTGCGCGACTTCATCGTGTTCGAGGATGACGGCGGCCGCATCGTCAAGAAGATGGCCGGTTATCACCAGTTCCATGCGGTGCAGGTGGCGGTGGGCGAGACGCTGCGGGCGGCAGATCTGGATCGGGCACGCGATACGGCGGATGGGCGCTACGAGTCGGGCCGCAAACCCGGTGGTCATCCGGGGGACCGGCGCGTGGGAGTGGTGTGGCACACCCAGGGCTCGGGCAAGAGCCTGACGATGGTCTTCTACGCCGGCCGCATCATCCGCGAGCCGGCGATGGAGAATCCAACCCTCGTCGTGCTCACGGACCGCAACGATCTCGACGACCAGCTCTTCGCCACCTTCGCACGCTGCCGCGACCTGCTGCGCCAGCCGCCGGTGCAGGCCGAGAGCCGCGCGCACCTGAGCGAGCTGCTTAACGTGGCGGCGGGCGGGGTGGTGTTCACCACCACCCATAAGTTCTTCCCAGAAGAGAAGGGCGACCGGCACCCGACGCTGTCCGACCGTCGCAACATCGTGGTGATCGCCGACGAGGCCCACCGCAGCCAATACGACTTCATCGACGGCTACGCGCGCCACATGCGCGACGCGCTGCCGCACGCCTCGTTCATCGGCTTCACCGGCACGCCGATCGAGCTGCAGGACGCCAACACGCGCGCGGTGTTCGGCAACTACATCAGCGTCTACGACATCCAGCGCGCGGTGCAGGACGGCGCCACGGTGCCGATCTACTACGAAAGCCGGCTGGCCAAGCTGGCGCTCGACGAGGCGGAGCGGCCCAAGATCGACCCCGGGTTCGACGAGGGTCCGCGCGAGCGAGCGCAGCGCGGACAAGGGCGAGGAGGTCGAGCGCAAGGAGAAGCTCAAGACCAAGTGGGCGCAGCTCGAAGCGGTGGTCGGCGCCGAGAAGCGGTTGGATCTGGTGGCCAGGGACATCGTCGAGCACTTCGAAAAGCGGCTCGAAGCGATGGACGGCAAGGCGATGATCGTCTGCATGAGCCGGCGCATCTGCGTGGAACTGTACCGCGAGATCGCCAAGCTGCGGCCCCATTGGGGAAACCACGGGGACGGCACCGACGACGGATCGTCTGATGCGGGGGGCGCGCTCAAGGTGGTGATGACCGGCTCGGCCTCCGACCCGGCCGACTGGCAACAGCACATCCGTAGCAAGCCGCGGCGCGAGGCGCTGGCTAAACGCTTCCGCGACCCGAAGGACCCGTTCCGGCTCGTAATCGTGCGCGACATGTGGCTCACGGGCTTCGATGCGCCGAGCCTGCACACCATGTACGTCGACAAGCCGATGCGCGGGCACGGGCTGATGCAGGCGATCGCGCGCGTGAACCGTGTGTTCAAGGACAAGCCCGGCGGGCTGGTGGTGGACTACTTAGGGCTAGCGCAGGAGCTGAAAGCGGCGCTGGCCACCTACACCGAGAGCGGCGGCACCGGGCGCACGGCGCTCGATCAGGACGAGGCGGTCGCCGTCATGCTGGAGAAGTACGAGGTCTGCTGCGGCCTTTTCGACTCCATCACGACGCCTGACGGCGTCGTTGGGGGCTTCGATTGGTCGAAGTGGACGACCGGCACGCCGCCGGAGCGGCTCGGCCTGCTGCCGGCGGCGCAGGAGCACATCCTGGCGCAGGAGAACGGCAAGGACCGCTGCGTGGGCGCTGTGCGCGAGCTGTCGCAGGCCTTCGCGCTGGCCGTGCCGCACGCCGAGGCGCTGCGCATCCGCGACGACGTGGCGTTCTTCCAGGCCGTGCAGGCGGTGCTCGCCAAGCGCGCCCCCGGCGACGCACGGCCAGAGGATGACATCGAGCACGCCGTGCGACAGATCATCTCGCGTGCGGTGGCGCCCGAGGGGGTGATCGACATCTTCGCCGCGGCCGGGCTGGCCAAGCCCGACATCTCGATCCTCTCCGAAGAGTTCCTTTCCGAGGTGCGCGGCATGCCCCAGCGCAACCTGGCGGTGGAGCTGCTGGAGAAGCTGCTCAAGGGCGAATTGGCGACCCGCCGGCGCAAAAACCTGGTGCAGGCGCGCTCCTTCGCCGAGATGTTGGAGCAGACGATCCGCCGCTACCAGAACCGCTCGATCGAGGCGGCGCAGGTGATCGAGGAGCTGATCGGTCTGGCCAAGGAGATGCGGGAGGCGCACGCTCGCGGCGACGCGCTGAAGCTGTCAGAGGACGAGCTGGCCTTCTACGACGCGCTGGAGACCAACGACAGCGCGGTGAAAGTTCTCGGCGACGATACTCTGCGCACCATTGCACAGGAGTTGGTGAAGACCGTGCGCGCCAACGTGACCATCGACTGGACGCTGCGTGAGAACGTTCGCGCGCAGTTGCGCGTACTGGTCAAGCGCATCTTACGCAAGTACGGCTATCCGCCGGACAAGCAGGAGAAGGCGACGCAGACCGTCCTGGAGCAGGCGGCGCTGCTGTCGGCCGAGTGGGCTACTGCCTAGCGGATCTGCGGCAATCTGAATGCGAGGCCGGCGTCGGCACCGTTGAATTCCGGGGACGGGACGAATTCCGGGGACAGTTTCCTCAATCGAAACTGGCCTCGAACTGAATTAAGTATACTGTCCCCGAAATTCGCACAAGTCAAAATGCCGAGTCTTGATCGCTCAAAAGTCAATCATCAACGCATTCATACCTGTTATTGTATTTCTTCGTCGGCGCGATCGAAATGCACCGACCTCTGACGACTTCAAGATTGACATACCCATTACCGCCGCCGTTCATCAGTGCTGCAGCGGTGGCTGCTTGAATGATAGCTGGGTTGACCGTCGTGCATTCTACCGGATCTCCGACTGACACGTGGCCCTGACCTTCTTCCACACCGCATTCGAGCTCAAGCCAGGTTATCTTATGAGCAATGGCTCCGGGAAAATTCTGGATTGTGACATCCGTCACAATACCGTACCTGTCGATCGGATCGACCGTAGTGATATCCTCGTTCCCGCCGCCGGACGCCTGAACCGCAGAAACCAACAGACAGGATGCCGCGATCGCGGCGGTCACAGAACTCAACAAATACTTATTCACGAGTATCCCTCACAGATTCCTTTTGCGTTTGAAGACACTATATCGCTGCTTGTAGGTATCTCTATTGATAGCCCTACGACAAAAAAGATAGTCCAGGCCGACCTGCATGTCAATGGCCTTACGCGTTCGAAGAATAATCGTCTTTCGACGACGAGGGCTTCGTACGATATAAGTATCTCTTATAATCCAAGTCGTCTGGAGATGCACAATGAATCGTTATCGCAAACGAAATCATTCACAACGCCCTCTATCTTCAGGGTCCAAACGGGGTCCAAACGGGGTCAGGTCTTGACATGTGCCTATTTTCGCTCATGGCTTTGCGAATTCCGAATTTTCCGAATTCCGGGGACAGTTTACTCAATCGAAACTGGCCTCGAACTGAATTAAGATACTGTCCCCGAAATTGCACCGAGTTAACGAGTCGCGTGTTGCGTTGCCAGCCTCAACGCACCCGATCATTCTGCCCCAAGCCACTTGAAGGGCTCAGCTGGCTTGAGCGCTGCCGAAAGCTCGCCCGCGAGAGGCTGGCCACGCTCAATCCTGACGACCTTTGGTGCAGCACCTTCAGTCAGATCAACCTTGTTGATATCGATCCACGACACGGCGGGGAAGATCGCGGATTCGAAGTAGTAGATCTTGGCCCGATGATCCGCCACGGTCCGCCACAGTGTCATCGCGATGTTCGGGTTACTCGCATCGGCCATGCCGAGTGGAACACTGATCATGCGTACCTGCGAAAACACTGATGCGAGCGCTAGCTCGGGATCCTTGTACTTCGGTGATAATTTGAGATAGTGGGTCGTGCGAACGAAGCGGTCGGCGGCACTGATTGTGCCCGGAAGGAAACGGTCGCCTCCAACCTTATCCCAGTAGACGTTCAGGGCGAGCTGTTGGTCGAACGTTGGTGAGTTGGTCATCACCCTGTACTGCGAGCCATGGTGAATCACGAGTTCGCCATTGATGTATTCAAGGATCGCAGAGTCGCCCGTCGCATCAGAAAGCGAAAGATGCAGGCCCGCTGCGTGACCATTCGGCAGTGGAGGAGCAATGATGGCAAATGGGGGATTGGCCATAGCGGCAACCGCCTCCCCCACTGTTGCGAAGTTGTCGAGGAAGTACTGTGCCCAAGCGCCAGCGGTCAGAGTGGGCTTTCCTGACTTGGCTGCATCACCCCATTCGGCTTCCTTCAGATAAAGCAGGTTGGCAACGAGTCCTTTCTCGTTCATGCCATCGGCCGTTCCGGCATCATAGAAAGAGACAGCAATTGAGCCATACTTCGCGGTCCATTTGATCGGGTTGGCACCGACCGTTCCATCGCGCTTCATCCCTGTGGGAAAGACCCACAGCGCGGTCTTGGCGGAAGTATCCATCCAATCCATGGACCGTCCGGTGATGTAGGACTGATCGCCCGTCTCATACACGAGACGCGTGCAAGCCTGTGCGTTGTGCAAAGGGCCGAATGCGATGGTCGCGATGACCAAGGTGCTGACCACAGTCTTCATCGTCGTGTATGGGTTCATGTGTCTCATCTTCGTCTCTCGTTTCCTTTAATGTTGGTGATGTGATGCCGTCGAACAGTTGATCAGACAGAGTGTCGGTCAGGCGAGATAGGCAGATTCTGTGACATAGTCACTCCGGTACTCTTCGGTTGGCTCGAAAGACTGGACGATGTCCAAATAAACCCCGTTCGGATCTTGAATACAGAAGTGCCGCTGCCCCCAATCTTCGGACCTCAAGTCAAGCACGATTGTTAGCGATTTTGACTTGGCTGCTGCATAAGCGGCATCAGCGTCTTCCACCTCCAAGCTGAAAATGACGCCATCGCCAGAGTATGGCCTATGAAACATTGGCGGTTGAGTAGGTTGGTCGGGCAATAGAAAGCCAATTTGAACTCCGGACTTCGAAACTAGATGAACGTACCAGTCGCCTGAAAAGACAACGTCAAAGTCAAGATTCTCTGTGTAGAAGGACTTCGCCACATCGAGATCTTTGACGATGAAAACAGGGAATGAGCTTTTTGGTTCGATCACGTGTAACTGCTCTCTTGTCGGCTAACAGTTAGCGAGGCTTCGCATCAGACCAACGAGACATGGGCAGGCCCCGATTGATCGTCGGTGCACTAAGCTACCTTATAGAGCTGTTTGGGCAAAATCGGGTCGTGTCGAACCCGTAGGGTGCGGTGACGCAGGAACCGCACCTTGTCTGGCGCCAACGGTGGATCAGGGTGCGGTTCGTCCCTCACCGCACCCTACGCGCTGCTTTCGCCAAGGGTTCGACAAAGGTTGTTGCTGCCATGTCGTCGGTCGGGCGGTGACACCGGGCAAGGCTCAATCCCAGCGTGACTCCGCCTCCCGCCGCGAGAAGGTGACCATCCGCCCATCGGTCAACAGCTCGCGGATGCGCCATGGTACCCCCTCCTCGTCGATCTCGACCAGACCGATACCGCTGCCGTTGAGCAGGCGGCGGCCGTGCGGGCTGCCCTCGGGTTTACGCGGAATGACCCGCATGTGCCGCCGGCGCGTCAGCCAATTCAACGGCGAGCGCGGCGAATAGAGCCATCGGTTGGCACGGTCGAGCACATCCAGCAGACGCGCCGGAAACGCGTTGCGTATCGCGCTGCTGCAGATCTGCCAGATGTCCGGCCCACGTACTCGACCGCGCAGCTCGACGTCGTAAACGAACGAATAGTGGACATCGCCCGAGAGGACCACGAAGTGCTGCGGGGTCTTCGGGTGGCGGAAGATGTTGAGGATCGCGTGGGCGGCGCCCGGATGGGCCATCCAGTTCTCGGCATCCACCATCAACGGTTGACCGAACCAGGTGAAGATCCGCTGGATGGTCTCGATCAGCTTGACGCCGAAGATCGGTGTCGGCGAGACGAGCAGCACGGCCGGCTGCCCGCGCAGCGTCTGCTGCAGGTCGGTCAGGGCCTCCCAATCCATCAACCCGGAGGGTTTGCGGGCCGCCGATTCCGAGCGCCAGCGGTGGGTCCGGGTGTCGACGACCACCAGCGGCGGCGTGGTCGGCCAGCTGTAATGCCAGTGGTCGAAGCGCAGCAGGCGGTCGATCAGGTCGTCGTGCGCCTTGCCGCCGGGTGCGTCGAGACTGGCCTGGACCTGGTCAAGGATGTCTTCGTCGAAGGCATCCGGGCTGTTACCCCACGCCTGGTTGAGCAGGTAGCCGAACAGGGCGTTGCCGATCACCCGCTTGGAGAACGGATGGCCATAGGCCACCTCCTCCCATTCGCGGCTCAGGTTCCAGTCGTCGGTGATGTCGTGATCATCGAAGATCATCGCCGTCGGCACATGTGCGAAAAGGCGGCGGACCTCCGGCAGCCCGGCGACGAACTCTTCGATTGCCAGGCGTTCGCTCCGGTACAGGGACCGGGAGGCGACATCCAACCCGGGCGGCGGATCCAGGTCGATCAGCGGCCACAGCGCCGGTGACCAGACCAGCAGGTACATCGCCAGCGCCTCCCCGAGCGTGATCAGGTGATTGTGCGCGCTGTTGGTCGTGAAGACCGGTTTCTCGACCCCGCCGAACAGCACCTCGATGAGGGCGTCGTTGCGCTTGCGGCGCGGCAGCAGCGTCTCGCGCCGGTAGAAACCGGCCGGATGACGGTAGAGGGTCTGTGCACTGTCCAGCCGGGTCAGGTCGGCGCCGGCCAATGGCTCGTCGGGCAGGTCCAGCATCGCGACCATTTGGTGAATCGCCTGTAGCATCGGACCGGCAACATCGTCCGCATAGACCTGATCCCCGGTCAGCACCAACACCGAAGGCCAAGCAGGCAGCTCATCCGGGGCGACCGTCTCTGCGGTTTCCCGTCCAGTCGGCAGAGCGCCCTGCTCGAGGCAGCGGTTCAGCAGGCGATCGGCCTCGACCAGACCGTCGCCCCCGGAGTAGTGCGGTTTACGGCACGACCCGTGCAGCAGGCTACCGACCCGCGACGGCAGCACGAAACCGGGCGAGGTCTTTCCCGGATAGCAGAGGTCAGGGGCCAGTTCGGCGCAGTCCGACCAGCGGCCCTCGGGTGCCGCCAGGGATTGCAGGTTCACCACATAGCTGATCCAGCGATCCTGCGGCAACGGCTCGTCGAACTGCAGATCGACCAACAGGTAGTACAAATGCGCACCGACCGTCAGACAGCGCAGGCCAGCCTGGCCGGGTGCGAGCACCCGGTCAAGCGGTTGACCCTCGTCGGGAGCAATCGTAATCCGCGCGCGGACAGGCTCGCGAACGGCCAGCCAGAGAACCAGCCGCTGCGGCGAGGACCGGCGCAGCATCGGGCCGGCAAGAACCAGCGGCAATGACTTTCCGGACGCTGTCATGGGTTCGATTCCCCATCAGGCGGGCTTCGCAGGGTCATGTCCTTTCTCCACCACGAAGATAGGATCCGCACATCAGCGGCACGCTTGCCCGCCGGGAAATGAAAGGGTTTTGTCACGGGCTCTGGGCGAATACGACATCGAAGCGCCAGTTTAACCCGGAGCGGACCTGACGCGCCGTGAGTCACCTCAAAACTGGGAGAAATAGGGGACGTACCATGGTAACCTTCGCGACCCGAAAGCCCGCGGACAGGCCTTGCAATATTTCGAAGCCACGGGTGCCGAGATCACGCTCTCCATCTCTATCAACCCGGACGAGACGGTCTCGCTCAGCTATACCGGCAAGTACGGCGCCAACGGTGTGTGCGAGGTCTCCGGAAACTGACGGGGCTCGGGAGCGGCGCTGCTGCACGGCGCCGTCTCGGGCCTGATTCCGCGCACGCGCCGAGCAGGTTCTGTTTCCTTGATTCTCGGCGGAGATCCGGCGATTTGGCAGGATTTTCTCCGGCCACCATGGATTTGCTTCTCTGCACCGCAGAGAATGCCGCCATGACGACCGAACGAGACACGCCGTTTCAGAGCTCAGCACGCGATCTCCGACGCTTGATCAGGGCGCTTCTCGTCATTGGTCTCCTGTGGCTGTTCGTGGCCCGAATCGTCGTCGCCGACGACACCCCTGCGGACCTCCTGACCCCGGCCGAGCGTGCCTGGCTCGACGCCCACCCGCGGATCCTGCTCGGTGTCGGGGCGGAGTGGGCGCCCGACGTGATTCCGGTCGGAGAGGGGCGTATCGCCGGGTTTGCCGTGGACTATCTGCGGCTGCTCAACGACAAGCTCGGCATCGAGATCGGGCTCGAGGCCGGTCCTTGGCATGAGATGGTCGCTGCGGCCGAGAGCCGCCGGATCGATGGTCTGATGCTGGCCGCGCCGTTGCCCGAGCGGCGCGATCGCTTCCTGTTCACCGAGGACTTCCACACCGTTCGCCTGTTTCTCTACCTTCGCGACGGCGACTCTCTGCCGCCACAAGGGCTCGCGGGTTTGGCCGGCCGGCGGGTGGGCTATCTGCAGGAGGTCTTGCGCGAGCGCAAACTGCTGGCCTCCGAGCCGTCGATCGAAGCGGTTCCGCTGGCGAGCCAGGCGGCGCTGGCCGAGGCACTGCTGACGGGAGCGGTGGATGCGGCCATCGGGCCTTATGCCTTGGAGTTCTGGCGGGCGAGCAACGGCGTGCTCGGTTTCGGGTTGAAGCGGATGATGCCGGAGGGCCAGGCGCGGTTGGGGATCTCGATCCGGACGGATTGGCCGGAGCTGGTCGGCGTCCTGAACAAGGGTGTGGCGGCCATCACCGCCGAGGAAGCGGCTGCCCTCCAGCGACGTTGGTACGGGCGCGACGATGTCTTCTCGGCCGGTCCGCCGCCGACCGGTCTGAGCGCCGAAGAGCAGGCTTGGATCGCCGATCATCCCGTACTCCGGGTCGGCATCGATCCGACTTGGGCGCCGATCGAGTTCTTCGACGAGCAGCGCCGACCACAGGGGATCTCGGTCGCCTATTTGCGGCTGATCGCAGAGCGTTTCGGGATGCGGCTTCAGTTCGTCGAAGCCCCGTCCTGGGCAGTAGCCTTTGCGCAGTTCGACCGACGGCAACTGGACCTTCTGCCGGCGGTGGCGGCGACACCTTCGCGCCGCCGGCGCTTCGACCTGACCGAGCCCTATGTGTCCTTTCCTGCGGCGATCTTCGCGGCGACCGATGTCGCCTATTTGGGCGGGATCGAGGCGTTACGGGGGAAGGTCGTCGCCGTGATCGAGGGCGAGGCGGTGCAGGATTGGCTGCGCGAGCACGCGCCGGAGATCCCGTTGCTGCCCCTGGCGGATACGACCGCGGCCCTGCGAGCGGTCGCGCGGGGCGATGCCTTCGCCTTTGTCGGCAATCTGGCGGCGACCAGCTACTACATCGGCGCGTCCGGCCTCACCGAGATCAAGGTGCTCGGGGAGACCCCGTTCGTCTATCGCTTGGGGATGGCGGTGCATCGGGACGAGCCCTTGCTGGCGGCCATCCTGCAAAAGGGCCTGGATGCAATCCCGCGTCACGAGAGGGATGCGATCTACCACGACTGGATCTCGATCCGATATCACGTCGAGGCGGACTGGGGTCTCTTGTTGCGGGTCGTTGCGGGTGCTGCGCTGCTGCTTGCGATCATCGGTTGGTGGGCGTTCAGTCTCGCCCGCGAGGTGCGCCGCCGTCGCCGGGCCGAGGCCGCGCTCGCCGAGCTGTCCCAAGGTCTGGATCAGGCGCTCGCGGAGCGCACCTGCGAGCTTGCCGACGCCAACGCCTGGCTGCGCCGGTCGGCGCTGGATCTGTCGATGTCGGACGAGGCTGCGCGGGCGCGCTTGGCCGGCGAGCTGCACGACAGCCCGATGCAGAAGCTCGCCCTGGCGCAGATGCAGGTCGAGGCCGCCGCCCGGGACCCCGATGACCCGGAGACCACGCAACTGCTCGGCGCCGGAAAGACGCTCCTGCGTGAGGCGATCGCTGAGCTGCGCACGCTGCAGTTCGATCTGAGTCCGCCGGTGCTGGCGCGTCAGGGTCTGGCCGCGGCGCTGGCATGGCTCGCCGAATGCACCCAAGCCCGCTGGGGAGTCCGGATGACATGTGCGGTGGATCCCGATCTGCCTCAACCCGGGCATGAGGCGTCCGTCATCCTCTTCCAGTGCGCCCGGGAGCTGGTCTACAACCTCATCAAACACGCGCGGGCCAGCCAGGGCGCCATCCGATTGCAGGCCCGAGAGGGTTGCCTTGAGCTGATCGTGGAAGACGACGGGATCGGTTTCGACCCGAACGCACCGCAGCCGGGTCCGCGCCACGACGGAGGCTTCGGACTTCACAGTGTCCGCGAGCGCTTGGCCTTGATCGGGAGCGACCTCATCGTCGAGCCGTCCGCACCCGGTACCCGTGTGCGCATTCGCTTGCCCGCCGACCGAATGGACTGATTTCATGACGCTGACCCTGCTCCTCTGCGACGACCATCGTCTCTTCCGCGAGGGACTGGCCGGACTGCTGCAACAAGAGCCGGGCTGGACGGTGGTTGCCCAGGTCGGCGACGGCGAGGAGGCGATTCGACTCGCCGGCGAGCTCGAGCCGGACCTGGCCGTGCTGGACGTGGCGATGCCGGGTCTCGGCGGTATCGAGGCGGCAGAGGCGATTCGCGTCCGATCCCCCCGAACGCGGATCGTCGCCGTTTCGATGTATAGCGATGCTCTTTATCGCAAACGGATGCTCGCCGCCGGTGCCGCCGCCTATGTCCTCAAGAACGAGGCAGGCGCCGATCTGATCGCCGCGATTCAGGCCGTCCTGCGGGGCGAAACCTTCATCAGCCCCTCGCTGGCATCCCCGAGCCAGGGTCGGGATGCACTTCAGTCAGAGCGCTGTCCCGATCTGGATCAGGCTGCGCTGACCGGGCGCGAGCGCGAGGTGTTGGAACTTCTGGCCCGCGGCAGACGCACCAGGGAGATCGCCGCGGAGCTCGGCATCAGCACCAAGACGGTCGAGACCTATCGCGGTCGCCTCATGGCCAAGCTCGGAATCGACAACCTGGCCGGTCTCGTCAAGTTCGCGATCCGCGCCGGGATCGCGCCGCTGGAGTGGCACGACCTCGCACATCAAAGCCGTGTCGGGAGATCCCCGACGGGAATTCCCTGATTCCGTCTCCCGGGCTTAGTCTTTAAGATATAGCGTGAGCTTGACCCCAAATACCCATGAAAAAATTATCCTTTTTTACCGAGATCCAACGATGCAGCCGATCGATCGACGTACCGCACTCTGTAGACTGGCCGCGCTCGGCCTCACGCCCCTCTGTCTCGCCGAGATGGCCTCGGCCGCTGCGGTGGTGAAGGAGATTCACGCCCTGCAGCCCGGCGAGTTCACCTGGCATCCCGAGCGCTCGCCGAAGGGATCCGTCGCCGTAGTCGTCTCGCTCCCGGAGCAGCTGACGCACGTCTACCGCAACGGGATCCGGATCGGCGTGGCGACCTGCTCGACCGGGAAGCCAGGCCATGAGACACCGACCGGGGTGTTCACGGTGCTGGAAAAGGACAAGGACCATCAGTCCTCGACCTACAACAACGCGCCCATGCCGAACATGAACCGCCTGACCTGGGACGGGATCGCGCTGCATGCCGGCAAGCTGCCCGGGTATCCGGCATCGCACGGGTGCGTGCGACTGCCTTACGCCTTCTCGGAGAAGCTCTGGACGGTGACGCATCCGGGCACGCCGGTGATCATCGCCGGATCACACTCGGATCCCTGGGAATTGACGCATCCGGGTTTGGTGCTCGGTGCCTATGCGGAGCAGGAGTTCGAGGATGCCGTCGCGGGTTTGGACGGAAAACGTCATCCCTCCGACTGGCAGGCGGCATCCGAGTATCCGGTGACCACCGTGATCGCTTCGACGGCGGACGGCAGGATCGACCTGATCGAAAACGGCCGCGTCGTCGCCGAAGGTCGCGTCTCCGTGAAGGGCTCGGGCGGCACGCTCGGGTCGCACGTCTTCATCCTCAAGGGGACCCACGATGCCGCAAAGGGTCTCTCCTGGCAGGCCATCAGCCATCATGAGAACGCAGGCGCAATGGTCTCGGGCGGCAGCGGATCGGAAGAGTCCGTGGTGTCCAGGCTCAAGGCGGACGATGCGTTCCAGCGCGCCATGAAGAAGAGCATGCATCCGGGCATGGTCATGATCGTGACCGACAACCCGCTGCACCCGGATCGCCGATCCGGTCAGGATTTCGTCATCATGACCAGTGCTTGAGGGCTTAAACCGCGTCTAGAGCGAGATGCGTCGTTTCATTGTGCGCTAGTCAGGGCACGATCTCTGTGCCAGTCTTGACTGGAGCACGGTCGACCCACGGAGCTGCACGCCTGGAAAATACCAGGGACAGACCACGTTTTCTGAGCCATATTGGCAGACCGAGCAGATCAGTGTCGGCCAGCTCTTTCCGCGGTCAATCACGTGCCCGGCCTCGCCAACGGGCTTTGCGGGGGATGATTTCGTGGGGATACCTCAGCAAAGACCTCCCTCAACAGTTGCTCCGCCTCCAGGTGCAGACCTTGGGCGGAACAAATCGCAGCCAGATTGCCCTTGATCACAGCATGGTTTGGTGCGCGTGCCGGGAGTTGAGCCAGGAATGCTTCAGCGCCGGCATGGTCGGCCGTGATGAATCAGAAAATGGACTCGCCGAACCAGCCGGCGCGTCCTACGCCGCTTTCAGCACGATCTCCATGCGCACCTCGTCGTAAGGAAATACCAGTTTGCCGTCATCGGTCTTGTCGAGCACACCGCAGGCCACCAGCGCCTGTGCATCGGTGTGTACGCCTTTGACATCGCGCCCGACGCGCCGCGCGAGCTCGCGCACGCCGAGCGGTCCGGCTCCGGTCATCACCTTGAGAATCCCCCAACGGTTGGCTGTCAACGTCGCCCATAGATCCTCATGGCTCGGGAACGTGATGAAACAGCCCTGCGGCTCGCCGCGAAAAGCGGCCTTGGTGCGCCGCTTGGTCGCTTCGATGTCGGCGACTTCGATCGTGACGGTGGTCATGAGGTGCCTCACAGCGGAGCGACATCGGCCCAGAAATCATCGACCAATTGATCGAGTGTCGTGAAGGGATAAGAAACTTCACGAGCGCCCACGTGTTTGTGGTCTCCTTTGCCGCTCTCGTTGTCGTAGCGCAGTACACAGACCTCGTCAATCACCAAGGCCAGGCGGTACTTGGAGGAATGTCGACTGCCGGGTGCGGGTTCGGGAAGCTGCCAGATCACGATATCTGCAAAGCGGTTTTCGCACAGCGTGACGCGCGATCTCAGGAGCAGGGCGGCTGGCTTGTTGTAAACATGACAACAATCTTAGGCGTTGTCAAACGTTGATGACGGCAAAGACCTCATAACCGGTCCGTTCTCGGCCGTCTGTCAGTGTCGGCAATCCCCGTCGAGCCGTCGCTGAGCACACTCTTGACGGGCGTCGGCCTTCGGGAGACACCGACCAGGCTCGGGCTGGCGGTGCCGGCCGCGGTTCCGAGGAGACCGCCGGCCCCGCAGCCCGGCGACCGCGACGACCCCGCCTCCCTCAGCGACCGAGCACCGCCGCCGACCCCAGCTCGCGCTCGATCTCGAGCAGCCGGTTGTACTTGGCGATACGCTCCGATCGGCAGGCCGAGCCGGTCTTGATCTGACCGCCACCCATGGCGACCGCGAAGTCGGCCATGAAGCTGTCCTCGGTCTCTCCGGAGCGATGGGAGATGACATAGCCCCAGCCGGCCTTGCGGCAGAGGTCGATGGCGGCGATGGTCTCGGTGACCGTGCCGATTTGGTTGAGCTTGATGAGCACGGCGTTGCACGCCTGCTCTTCGACGGCGCGGGCGATGAATTTGGTGTTGGTCACCAAAAGATCGTCTCCGACGATCTGAACCTTGTCGCCCAAGGCGGCCGTGATCCCTTTGAAGCCCTCCCAATCGTTCTCGTTGTGACTGTCCTCGATCGAGACGATGGGGTACTCGGTGACCCAGTCCTTGAACAAGGCCGTCATCTCCGTGGCGGTCTTCTCGCCCTGACCGCTGCGGCTGAGCCGGTACTTGCCGTCTTCGTAGAAGGAGCTGGCGGCGGGATCCAGGGCGATGGCGATGTCCTCGCCGGGCTCGTAGCCCGCGGCGAGGATGGCCTTGACGATCAGATCGCAGGCCTCTTCGTTGCTCTTGAGCTTGGGTGCGAAACCGCCCTCGTCCCCGACGCTCGTGGCATAGCCCTTGGATTGAAGCAGTCGATGCAATGCGTGAAAGGTCTCGGTGCCGTAGCGCAGCGCCTCGGCGAAGGTCGGCGCGCCGACGGGAAAGACCATGAACTCCTGGAAATCCATGCCGGAGTCGGCGTGCTTGCCGCCGTTGAGCACGTTCATCATGGGGACGGGAAGACGCACCGCGCCGGCACCCCCCAGGTAGGCGTAAAGCGGGAGGTTGCAGGCTGCGGCGGCGACGCGTGCAACCGCCTGCGAGACACCGAGGATCGCGTTGGCGCCGAGCTTGGCCTTGTTCTCGGTCCCGTCGAGCTCGAGCATCGTATGGTCGATCTTCGCCTGCTCGCGTGGATCGGCTCCGATCAGGGCCGGGGCAATCAGCTCGTTGACGTTGGCGACGGCCTTGCGAACGCCCTTGCCGCCGTAGCGATCCGCGTCGCCGTCGCGCAGCTCGACGGCCTCGTTCTCGCCGGTCGAGGCCCCGGACGGGACCGAAGAGGCGGCGAGGATGCCGTTGTCGAGCCGGACATTCACGCGCACGGTCGGGTTGCCGCGCGAGTCGAGGATTTCCAGGGCGTCGATGGATTGAATGCGTGGGGTCATGCTGTCTCCTGTCGCTTGTTCGGTGCGATGTCGGTGGGTTGGTGAAGCGGCGAGCTTAGGCCGCGGACTTGACGGCGCGGTGACGAGACGGCCCGGGCCTAACCCGCCTCTGCGGCCGCACGATGCGACGCCGTGCTGAGCTCCTCCGGCCAACAGCCGGCAGGCGGCCCGAGCTCGGCGCCCTCCCCTTCGAACCGCACCAGATACAGCTCGCGTTCGGGATCCTCTTCGAGGTGTCCGATGTTGAGGATGACGCCGCGGGTCCCGGCCGCCGCGATCAAGGCATCCTCGGCGAGATCCGGGATACCGCCGTCGTTGTAGATATCCGCGGCGGCGTAGACCAGATCGCCCGGCCCCAACTGACCAAGCTCCAATTGACTGAGATCCATCAAAGACTCCTGTTGTTGAGATGTGTTGTGGGATTCACGACCCGACGCAGGCGGGCTGTCGTTCGAGAGCCGACATCGATGTCAGTAGGAAGGCTTTCGACTAAATAAAAATCAATGAGATAGATGATAACTCCGGCGTGGCACACGGTTTGCTGAATGAGTCGCCAACACAGACGCAAGACTCAAGCCACGGCTTGAGCATCCGTCCCGACTCACTCGCTCATTGCTACAGCAACCGGAGACACGCCATGTGGGATTATTCGGAAAAGGTCCAGGAGCACTTCTTCAATCCCCGCAACGCGGGCGCGGTCTCGGAGGCCAATGCGACGGGTGACGTGGGCTCCTTGTCCTGCGGCGATGCACTGCGCCTAACCCTCAAGGTCGACCCGGCGAGCGAGATCATCCTCGATGCCGGCTTCCAGACCTTCGGCTGCGGCTCCGCCATCGCCTCCAGCTCGGCGCTGACCGAGATCATCAAGGGCATGACGCTCAACGAGGCACTCAAGGTCACCAATCAGGACATCGCCGACTATCTCGACGGACTGCCGGCCGAGAAGATGCACTGCTCGGTGATGGGTCGCGAGGCGCTGCATGCGGCGATCGCGAACTACCGTGGCGAGGAGTGGAAGGACGATCACGAGGAAGGCGCACTGGTCTGTAAGTGCTTTGCCGTGGATTCGGTCCTGATCGAAAACACCATCCGCGCCAACGGGCTGTCCACGGTCGAAGAGGTCGCCAACTACACCAAAGCAGGCGGCGGCTGCTCGGCCTGTCACGAAGGGATCGAGGCCATCCTGAGCCGCGTCCTCGCCGAGCAAGGGAAGGCGTTCGACCCCTACGCCAGGGCGCCCGAGGCGGCGCCCTCGACCGGCGGGCGCAAGCTCGGCAACCTGGAGCGGATCCGCCGCATCGAACGCTCCATCGAGGCCATCCGTCCGAACCTTCAGCGCGACCACGGCGATGTGGAGCTGATCGATATCGACGGCAAGAACGTCTATGTGAACATGACCGGCGCCTGCGTGGGCTGCCAGATGGCCTCGACGACGCTCGACGGGATTCAGCAGCGCATCGTCGAGGATCTCGGCGAGTTCGTGCGGGTGCTGCCGGCGAAGGCGATGCGCAAGAGCGCGTAAGAGCCGCTAGCCGTAGGTTGGGCAAAGCGCAGTGTGCCCAACCCGCGCCGGCATCACAGGGAGCCGTCAGCCGTCAGCCGTCAGCCGTCAGCCGTCAGCCGTCAGCCGTCAGCGAGAGGGTAGCCGATGGCCGATAACCGTGCGGCAAACGTTGCTCACGATATCGGCCGTCGAGGTGGACGAGCCTAAGCGAAGTCCAACGAGACCTGCACCGCCATGGCAGAGTTGATGAACGAGCCCATGCGGCGCGAAACGCGGTAAAAGGCCGGAGGCTGATAGCTGATAGCTGATAGCAGGAGGCAGCAGGCTGATCGCCGAACCCCACACTCATCCGCACGTTCCACGAGGCCATCAATCCATGACCACTCCACCCGATACCCAAGGCATCTATCTCGACAACAACGCCACCACCATGGTCGCGCCCGAGGTGGTCGAGGCCATGCTGCCCTTCTTCACGGAGCAGTTCGGCAACGCCTCCTCGATCCATGCCTACGGCAACCGGGTCGGCCACGCCATCAAGCAGGCGCGGCAGCAGGTTCAGGCACTGCTCGGGGCCGCGCAGGACTCGGAGATCGTCTTCACCTCCTGCGGGACCGAGTCGGACTCCACCGCCATCCTCTCGGCCATCAAGGCCCATCCGGAGCGCAAGGAGATCATCACGACGGTCGTGGAGCATCCGGCGATCCTCGCGCTCTGTCAGCACTTGGAGACCGAGGGCTACAAGGTCCATTACCTCCCGGTCGACGGCAAAGGCCGACTCGATATCCAGCAATACATGGACCTGCTTTCGGACCGCGTCGCGATCGTCTCGGTGATGTGGGCGAACAACGAGTCCGGGACACTCTTTCCGGTGCAGGAGATGGCGGAGCTGGCCAAATCGGCCGGCGTTCTCTTTCACACGGATGCGGTCCAGGCCGTCGGCAAGCTCCCCATCGATCTGAAGGACACCGCGATTGACATGCTCTCGGTGTCCGGACACAAGCTGCACGCACCCAAGGGCATCGGTGTGCTCTATCTAAGGCGCAACACGCGCTTTCGCCCCATGTTGCGCGGCGGGCATCAGGAACGCGGCCGGCGTGCCGGCACCGAGAACAGTGCCTCCATCGTCGGGCTCGGTAAGGCCTGCGAGATGGCGTTGGAGCACATGGACGACGAGAAAACCGCGGTGAGGGCCATGCGTGATCGGCTCGAGAAAGGCATCCTCGCCGCCGTCCCCAACTGCTTCGTGACGGGTGATCCGAGCAACCGCCTGCCCAACACCAGCAACATCGCCTTCGAATACATCGAGGGCGAGGCGATCCTGCTGCTGCTGAACAAGCTCGGCATCGCGGCATCGAGCGGCTCCGCCTGCACCTCCGGCTCGCTTGAGCCCTCGCACGTGATGCGCGCGATGGGGATCCCCTTTACCGCCGCCCACGGCACCACCCGCTTCTCGCTCTCGCGCTACAACCGCATGGATGAGGTCGACCGCGTCATCGAGGCTGTACCGCCGATCGTCGCCAAACTGCGCAAGCTCTCGCCCTATTGGTCCGAGACCGGCCCCGTCTCCGATCCGGCCGCCGCCTTCGCACCGGCCTATGCCTGACCGACACGCGCATGTCGGATCCGTCCGACTGCTCGTCGATCATCGACCCGCCTCGGTATCTGCGAGCCCGCGCATCGCACCTCCGTGTGCGACTTCGTCAACGGCAAGGTGCATACCCTCTCGCCCATGATCGACTGGGTGCGTCGCCAGGCGGCGCGCGCACGACTGCCTCGTCCTTCCGGCGTCGGATCACGGCGCGCATCAAGGTCGCTACGGGGTCTGAGCAACCAGAAACGTAGGATGGGTAGAGCGCAGCGAAACCCATCCTACAAGCTCCGACCATCCCGGAGCGCTGTGGGTAGAGGGCGGCGAAACCCATCCTCCCCACGCAGCCCCCGAGCAAAACGCCCCTTCAATCCGGCCACACCCTCCGCCGACTCTGATAACCCCCCTCCGATGAGACAGCGGCAGCTCCGGAAGCCGGACGTTTCCGCGCAACAGGCCGCGCGGCGGCGCCCGCCCCGGTCGATATCGCACGCTGCGCCGGGGCCGCTGCCGCCGCACCCGCCGACGCTTGTGCGCCTGCCGGCTCGGCATCGCCCGGCTGATCCGCCCCGCTCTTGGCCTTGCGAATGGAGGCAACTAATCGGCGTTCCGTCTGCGTACTGCTAGACGTGCTCTTGGGAGGCGTTGTCATGGTCGAAGATCTCCGCGATCAGGTCGTTGATCTCGGCCGCCGCGGCAGCACCGCGACGGCCGGCTTGGAAGACGCTGCGCCCCTCGAGCACACAGAGGCGATGGATGGAGCGGCGCTGCAACGAGGTTCGCGCGACCGGCAGATCCAACTCCGCGACGGCCTCGGGCATCAGGCGCGAGAGGGTCGTGCGCGGCTCCATCTGGCTCATCACGATCAAGGCGCGCAGTCGCGGGTTCTCGGGGCGAATCTTTTCGATGATGCGGGCGAGATGACTCGTCGCCCAAAGATCCATCGGCGAGGGTTGGAGCGGGATCAACGCATGGTCGGCCAGGCGCAGTGCGTGCTCGGTCTGCGGTGCCTTGATGGACGGAGGACAGTCGATGACGACATGGTCGTGGACATCGCGCAGGGCCTGAACCGTTTTCTCGAGCCCGAAGGCTGCGGCCACCACGGCGGGCAGCGCGCCATTCTCATCCCCGATCAGACGCCATTGATAGGCGGACTGCTGTGGATCGGCATCGACGATGACGACTGATCCCCGCCGCGCCAGACCCGCCGCCAGATTCAAGGACAAGGTGGTCTTGCCGGTGCCGCCTTTGTTGCCGACAACGGCGACGATGCTCATCGGCCGGCCTCGTGTCGGAAGTGCTGCGGCGTACAGAGGACAAAGGACACGTGCTTCGTCAAGGTCTCGACCTCGGCCATCGGCGGACATTGGAGCTGGCTCAAGGCTAGGCGCTGCGATCGAGCCGCGTCAAGCGCGGAGACTGGTTTAAACTTGGGCCTTGTCCCGATCTGCTGATGACCCGCCGATGTCGACACCACTTTACGAAAAGGATTTCTATCAATGGCTGGAGCACACCACCGACCTTGTGCGCGAGGGTCGCTTCGAGGAGATCGATCGCGACGTCCTGATCGACGAGCTCGAGAGCATGGGTAAACGAGACAAGCGCGAGCTCGCGAACCGACTCATCATTCTCCTGGCCCACCTGCTGAAATGGCGGCATCAACCCGAGGCGCGAAGCTCGGGATGGGTCGGATCGATCGCCGAGCAACGTCTGCAGATCGCCGGGCAGCTCGAAGACAGCCCTTCGTTGCGCGGCATGCTCGCGGACGCCGCCGACAAGGCCTATCCGAAGGCCATCGCGCTCGCCGTTCGGGAAACCGGTCTTCCGCCCGATCACTTTTCTGCCGATTGCCCGTTCTCGCTTTCGCAGGTGCTCGACGAGACCTTCTTCCCTGAGCCCTGATCGATTGTCGAATTCAAAGGACCACCGCGTCGGCTCGCCCCGACCGACAAGACGCCGGGCGCTCCTCGTCTCGGCGATCCTCCTCGGACTAACCGCGGCACTCGCGCTGTCGGTCCATCCCCTGCTGAACAGCCGTTGGTTTCAGGACCGTCTTTCCGAGCACATCGGCCTGAGCATCGCCTGGGAGTCGGCACGCCTTCGCCCGAGCGGACAGGTCCGGCTCCGGGACTTGCGCATCGCGCGCGACGACCCGGACTGGCCCGTCGCCCTCGCCCTGCATCAAGCGGCCGTGCAACTGGACCTGCCCGCGCTCCTGCACCGAGAGCTTCGGGTCCTGAGGCTCGATGCCGAGGGCATACGCTCGCTGCGCTTCGGGGATTACCGGCTGGAGGGCGACGGCGACCTGGCGATTGAAGGTGCCGGGTTACGCCGCGATTACATCGACATCGACAGCCTGCGTTTCGACCTGGAAAAGGCCCGCGTACTGCGCGAAGACGAGGTCTTGTCGCGTGATCTGGCGATCGGTGCACGCCTGCAGCTCACGCCGCTCACCCTCGCCGACAACCCGGGCGCGCAGATCCTGCGCTTCATCTCCGGCGATCGGAACCTCTCGGCGAAGGCCGATGCCTGGGACCTCTTCAACGATTATCTACAAGACATCCCCTGGTTGAGCCTGTCCGGGTATGGCGATCTCACGGCCGCGCTGTCGATCGATCGGGGCCACTTGGAATCCGGTAGCCGGCTGCGGCTCGACTCGCCCGCGCTCGGCGTGACCCTCAATCCCGGCGCACACTCGGGGGCGGATTCCGATGGTGCATCAAGCCGGATCGGCGACCCCAACCTCTACCGACTCGCCGGCGCCGGTCGCGTCGAGCTTCAGGTGGTGTCGACCACGGCGGGCCAAACCGAGACGATCCTCGGCATCAACCTCGCCGACGTAGAGATGCGCGACCAAGGCGAGGACACGCGATTCCTCGACAGCCGAGCGTTTCGCCTGGAGTCTCGCATCGCCGGGGCCGACCTCCTCCAACCCCCGGACCTGCCCGAGCAGACCAGGCTGACGTGGACCTCGGCCGTCGTGCCGGATATCGCCGTCTTCTCGCGCTATCTCCCGCCGGGCAGCCCGGTGGCCGAGCGCGGCGGGCTGGCCGGACTCGATGCCGTCCTCACCTGGGAGGACGACCGGCTGCAAGGCGCGCTCGACCTGCATGGCGACGACGTCCGACTCACCCTGCTGGAGACCGACGTCGCGGGCAAGCTCGATCTCGACCTGCGCATCAACGGTCTGAACCCGACCGATCAGACACTGGATCTCTCGGGCACTCGGCTGTACCTGGAGGCGATCGCCGGCGCGCAACCGCAGGAGTCGGCCCCCTTGATCACCCGATTCAGCCTCGACGAGGCCAGATTCAGGCTCACACGCCCCGTCGCCGAGTTGCGGGCCATGGATCGCCTCCCGGATCCGCTCCCCGTCGATGGGCGGCTCCGACTCTCGGGCGAGATCAATCACCTCGGCTTTTTCGACGCCTTTCTGGGCCAAACGCTGGGGGGCCGCGGCATCCGACTCGACGGCAGCGGCACCCTGCTCACCGAGCTGAACATCATCGACAGTCAACCGGCGAGCGGCAGCCGTCTGACGGTCGAGGCCGGTGCGCTGAGCGCCCGTCTTCTGGACTTCGAGATCGGCGGCGCCGGCGCACTCGATGCCCGGTGGCTGGACGGGGACGCGGGCGAGAGGCTGACGCTGGAGACCCGCTTTACCGAAGCCAGCCTCCGGCACCGCGACGAGCCCCGACCTCTGCTCGATTCGGCGCGCATCGCATTGGAGATCGAAACACCCGCGCCGTCCGGACAAGCCTTGGCCGACCTCTCGACCGATTCCGCCCGCGTGACCTTGCGCTGGGACGGCGCCCGGATGCCGGATGTCGGCGTACTCGACCGCTATCTTCCGGAACAGGCGCCCTTTCGATTTCGCGGCGGCAGCGCCCTGAGCGAGGGCTTGGTCCGACTCGACGCGCAGCAGACCAGCGGCAGGCTGCAGCTCACGGGCGAGGGCATCGGCGGCGAGCTTTTCGAGACCACGGTCGAGGGCGGCCTGCGCCTCGACCTTGAACTGAAGAACCTGCGCCTGGACAGCAGCGCACTCGACCTCTCCGGCTCCCGCGTCGAGCTGCACGCCACCGGGGATGCCCGCAAGGAGCGACTGCGCACCATTCTGGACATCAAGGAAGCCCGCTTCACCGACTGGCTGGATGCGGCGAACAAGCCCAACCGGGCCTTGCAAGGCCGGATCGCGCTCGACGGACGCGTCACCCAACTCGGCTTTCTGGACAACTTTCTGCCGCGCGAGCACGGCGTGCGGGTCCGCGGCGAAGGGCGGATCGATGCTTCCGAAAGACGCCGGCCTCGCGCTGCTCTCCGGCAGCGCGGACCTGAGCATGCTCTTCAATCTCGACGGTCAAAAAGCCGACGGCGAGATCAACCTGCAGAGCCGCGACACGCGCCTGCGCATGGACATGCAAGAGCTCGGCGGCAACCTCGTGCTGGAGGCCCGGCTACGCGAGGGCGACATCGCGTCCATGACCTTCGATGCCTCCGGCTCGCGCATCCGGCTCGACGGGATGACGCTGACCGAGCCCGACGGCAGCGAGACCGCCGATTGGTGGGCAGAGCTGCGGCTCGACGAGGCCCGCTTGGTCTGGACCGAGCCGCTCGGGCTCGAATCCCGGCTGGCACTCGGCATGCGCGACACCGGCCTGCTGGCCCGAATCTTCGTCGCCCAAGCCCGCGAGCGCGACTGGCTCGGACGTCTGCTCACCGTGCCCGACGTCAAAGGCACGGCCAGGGTGCGGCTGCGCGAGGAGAGTATCCATCTCTGGAATGCGCGGCTCAGCGCCGGCCCGCTCGTCCTCTTCGCCGACCTGAAGATGCAGGAATCGCTGCTCAACGGCGAGCTCTCCGCCGTGATTCAGCCGTTCAGCGTCTCGATCAGCCTCACCGACAGCAAGCCGAAACTGCACCTCATCAAATCGCCCGGTCTTTCCCGCGATTGACAAGAAGCGACCTCGGGGACTAGCGTCGTTTGGCCGCCGAGACCCTTCCCGACAGCACCCTCGGCGGCCCGAAGGGCACCGTTGTTGACCTCTTTTGCGAACAACGGCTCGCGTATTCCCCGCCGGCTGCCAAGCCGGTTTCGTCTCCGGCGAGGAAACACCCTTTCATCGACAAGGAGCATTGGTCCGAGAATGAACGCAGACAAACTCGGTTTCGGAAGAACCAGCATGATCAATACAGGCGGAGCTTTGGCGATCTCCGCACTCTTGACCATGGGCGGCTGCGCCGCGATCCAGCAATCGGAGACCCAGAGCACGGAGCGAACGCTGGCCGCCGCCGGCTTCCAGATGCAGTTAGCCAAGACACCGGATCAGATGGCCAAGGTCACGGCGCTGCCCCAACGCAAGCTCACCCGCACGACGGGCCCGGACGGCGCCCTGCGCTTCCTCTGGGCCGACGCGACCGACTGCCAGTGCCTCTATGTCGGCACCGAGGCGGCGTATGACCGCTATCGGGCGATCGGTATCCAACAGGAGATCGCCGAGGAGAACGAGATGGCCTCGATGGATTGGGACTCTTGGGGCGGCTGGGGGCCTTGGTGGTGACCTGACTAAACCGCGTCCGGCTTCTATAGGTAGGGTTTGCGGCTCGAATCGGTCTCGGGCCAACCAACGAACCTCGGAGTCGACGCGGTTTAGGCGATTTAGGCAAGGTCCGGAAACCGGATGCCAAGTTGGGCATCGGAGCGCTTCATGCTGTGAGCACCGCAGGTTGTGCCGAGCCGTGCGAGGCACAACCAACCGTCGGCGCAAGTTGTGCTTCCTATCGTCAGCACAACCTACGGGTGTGGGATTTTCCGGACATCGTCTTCATTCAATTCGCTGGAGAATACTCGTGACGCCGCTCCGGCGGTGTCACGCATCGATTGGCGCTCCGCGCCGAGAGCCCCGGCTGAAACCGCCCCCAATCGGCGGGGCCATTCATCCTCCACGCGCATCCGCCTCGCGCGGCAGCAGCGACTCGGCATACATCGGGGCCACATCCACATACCGCCGCACGGTGTAATGGGCCGTGACCACGGCGAGCATCAACGGCAGAACGATCTCGTAATCCATCGTCATCTCGAAGACCATCAGGATCGACATCAACGGGGCATGCGTCGTCGCCGCGAGCATCGCCCCCATGCCGACCACCGCGTAGGCACTCGACGGTCCAGTGCCGACCGGCAGGACCGCGTGGACCGCGGTACCGAAGAGCACGCCGAGCAGCGCACCGACGAAGAGCGTCGGCGTGAATGCCCCGCCGACGGCGCCCGAGCCATGCGTCGCCGCGGTCGCGATCATCTTCAGCACCATCACGGTCAGCAGCGCCTGCCAGACCCAGGGCTCGTGCAGCACCGTGTTCACGACGCTGTAACCATTGCCCCAGACCGCGGGCTCGTACATCGAGATGGCCCCGACGACGAGCCCGCCGAGCGCCATTCGCCCGGAGAGCGGCATCGGCAACCTGGCGAAGGCCCGATGGGAATGCCCCAACAGACCCAGAAAAATCGGCGCCATATGGCCCGCGACGATCCCCAGCAGCACATAGAGACCGAGCTCCCAGTCGCTCACCAGACTGAAGGCCGGGATCTCGTAGATGGGCGCGTACCCCATGATGTCGTGGACGGTGACGCTCGCGATGACCGCGGCGACGATCAGCGGGCCGATGTGCTGGATCGCGATGGAGCCCAGCACGATCTCCGCGACGAACAGGGTCGCCGCGATCGGTGCGTTGTAGGCCGCGGCCAGACCCGCCGCCGCCCCGGCCGCCACCAGCAGACGCATGCGATCACGCGGAAAGCGTGCGACCCGCCCGATGGTCGAGGCGACCATGGCGGAGAGCTGCACCATCGCACCCTCGCGCCCGATGGAGCCACCCGAGGCTACCGTCACCAGCGACGAGGCCGACTTCACCAGACTCTGTCGGACACTGATCCAGCCGTCGCCGACCGCAACCGCCTCCATATAATCGGTCGTCGTCCGCCCGCGCAGTCGCCCGCCGATCTGCTCCAGGATCAAGCCGGCGACCAAACCGCCGATCGCCGGCAGCAGCAGACGCTGCCATGGCGGCAAACCGAGCGCCATCTCGACCAGGCTGCCGCTGTGGCCGACCAGCAGCCATTCCAAACCATGGATCCCCTCGCGAAACACGACCGTGACCAGCGCACCGAGGAGTCCGGCCAGCGCCGCCAGCAGCAGAAAGACGAGATCGCCGTCCTTCAAGGCGAGCAGGAAAGGCAGACGGCGTGGCGGCAAGGCCGCTGCGTCGCCGGGCAGGCCGGCGCCCGCGACGGCCGCCATGCCGGATCGATCGAGCAGCGGCGCAGCAACGCGCGGCCTGCGTCGGACCAGCGACATCGCCAGCAACCCCAGCACCAGCGGAATCAGAACCCAAAACGACGCCAGCGGCCCCTCCGGCAAGTGCGGCGGCGGCTCACCGCCGACGACGCGGGTGGACTCGGCAAGCGGCAATCGCGCCGATCCAGCCTGATCCGGCGGCTCGGCTCCGACAGGATCCGACGGGCAGGGGCAGGTGTCGTCGCCGGTTCGGCGGGGCTCGATCGCGTGCATCGGGTTTATCGTCGCCGTCGCAGGCACTTGTTCCGGCGCCTGTGTCGGTTGCGGAACCGCGGGAGAGCGATCGGATCCTGTCGGTGAGTGCGAAGGCGACCGATCCGGCTCGTCGATCACATCCCTCGGTGTCGCCACGTCCGGCTGTCCAGGACCATCCACGGGCGCGGGCGACGACGACTCCGGCACAGGCTGCTCGACAACCGCCGAACACACCAACGCCCGTCCGCTGCGGCGATGCTCCGCCCACTCGCGCGCCTGACGCTCGATGCTCCGTCGGGCCGCCGCCGCATCCAGCGCACCCATGCGCTCCGCAGACGGCACCCGCAGCACTGCTCCGACACGCAGGACCCCGTTGACATTGCACGCGGGCGAGAAGGCGTCCGGGTTCGACTCCAGCAGGGCGATCATCACTTGATCGCGACTGAACCCCGCCTCGGCCGCGATCCGGTCCGCGATCCCCCAGAGACGATCGCCCGAACGGATCGAAACGACATCCTGAGCTGCCCCCGCCGACAGCGCCGAGGCGGCCAACCAGAGCGTCAACACCACAACCGACGCGCAGCGGACCCCGTCGGTCATTGCGAGCAACCGACAGAATCCGGCACCATCGAAAACATCCAGGCCGGAACCGAGACCCCGCCGACGACCAGCCGGTTGCGTGCCAACCCCTCGTAATGCGCACCCGCCTTGCGCGCAACGCCGACACTCGACACATTCCCCTCGGCAACGACGATCTCGATCCGCATCAACCCCAGATCCGCAAAGCCGAACCTCGCCATCGTGCGCACCGCGCGTGTCGCGATCCCTTCCCGCTGCCGCGACGCGCGCACCCAATACCCCAGGTTGCAGAGGTTGTGCTCGACGATGAAATGATTCAGACCGATGCCCCCGAGCACCTCGCCGCCATCCACCGCGAAGATCCCCAGCTCCACCGCCGAGCAGGCCGCGAGCTCCGCTGCGCAGATCGCGAACCAGGAATGCGCCTCGCCGACACAGAAACCCTCGTGGCACCAGGACATCCAGCGCCCGACCGAGCTTGCGGATTCGCGCGCAGCGCAGGCGAATTCCTCTGCGTCGGCAGGGACGAACGGCCTCAGACAGACCCCCTCGCCTCTCAGCGGCTCCAGCAACTCTCCGAGCATCGATGCCTCCCGTGACGGGTGAAGGATCACGCGCTCAAGTCTACGCGGTTCGGGGCAACGCCCTACTGTTCGTGTTCGAGGAAGAGACGGAGCCTAAGCGCTTCTCTCTCCAATTGGATTTTAGGAAAGGTTCACTCATAAGTTAAACGAGTCCATTAGGGAATGCTTGTCGCGTCGTTGTCGTTGTCGTTGTCGTTGTCGGGGTTATCGTAGCGCCCTGGGTGCTCTCGCACGCCGAATTGCATCGTTTCTACGACAACGACAAACGACTCTACTCGTTGTTTACCTTATTTCTGACTCGTTCCTTATCGACATCTACGTCGCACTGGATGAGAATGAACGCATTCTATACACAAAACGGAACGCCCAAGAGGCGGCCGACATGAGCGGATTTGCCCAGCGCTTCATCGCCATATCCGACATCGGCGACCCAACGAGCGACGCACGTCGGATCGCCCTGTCATCAGGATGCACCGGTTGAGCCGGGGTGCGTCGGCGCCCAGAGGGTGCATGCGTTCTCCCGGACCATTTGATGGAGGAATCCAGTGGCATCGAACCATTGGAAAGCGATTGTTGCCGCGTGGCACAAGCTGACCGCAGAGGAACAACGTCGGATTCGGCTGAGCCAAATCCCGCGCAAGGTGGCGCGGAGCATGGCATTCGAGGGCGAGCCCGTCGACGAGAAGATGCTGGAGGAGTTCCTGCATCGATCGAGAGATCGCTCGCCCGAGAGAAACGGAACATTTCGAGATATTTCAGGGACTGCTGACCGCAACGCGGTGAGCCTCAACCATGAAGACGCCAGATTGATCGGCTCATTGACCAAGGACGAGGAGCAGCAGAACGATGACGACTAAGGTGTTCTCCGGGAAAGGATCTCCCTGCCAAGGGGCGAATTCATTCGCCCCTACAGGTCTGCCGGGCATGTGCATCCCGGAACGTCTGCAGATTGGCGCCAACACCTCGTACTGTGCGAGCGCCTTGCGGACAACGCCGGCACGTGGCGCATACCCTTCCGTCTGCCCCGATGCGCCCATCCGATATTCCGGGCTGCAGGCCGAGATTCGTGAGGCCATAGCGTTCCATTCGGCAGGGCTGCTGGAATATGGTGCCCTGCCGCGTCTAGCCCTTCATCAATGTTCGGAGCATACCCGGAGGCACTCATCCTTGAGAATTTTATCGATCCGCGATCTGCGGGAGCATGCCGATAATCTAGTCCGCGAAGCCAAATCCGGGCGTCTGTTCGTCGTGACCAAGCACGGAGAGCCGATCTTCATTGCGGTCCCTTTCGATGAGTCGCTCCTTTGTGGCGGACTGGCGATAAGACTTGCGACGCGCCTGTTCGACGAGGAAACGATCTCCCTCGGACAAGCAGCACGACTCGCAGGGATGGATGTGGCCGAGTTTATGGAGCTCCTGAGCTGCCTGAAGCTCCCCGTCGCCCGTCCGGGCCGCGGCGAATTGGAGCAGGAGATTGAAACCTTCAGCTGAAGAGATCGGCGCGGATACAGATCCATTGATCGACCTGTCCCGCATCGGGGACCCACCGGGCGACGCACGCCGGATCCCCCGTCATCGCGATGCACCGGTTGAGTCAGGCGCCTTCGATAAGATCCGAGCCGGAACTGCATGTGCCATCTCGGCTTCGTCAGGTACCATCGACCGACCGCACGGGGCCTTTCGACAACATCGACCCACATGGGTCGTACGCCGCCCCTGCCCGAGACCTACTACCGTTCCGGAAAAAAGGACAATTGACGCGGCAGGCTCACGAAATGAGCCTGTGCAGGGGTAATCTGACCCGGCGTAACAGTAGGGAGTGCTGCCGATGGAATCCTCAGACACCTATTTTCGGTATTGGGGGAAAGCGGACCGGCATTTCGACGGAGAGCCGAAGTGGCATCCCCTGGTCTACCACTGTCTGGACGTGGCCGCCTGCGGACAAGTGCTTCTGCGGCATCAGCCGGCTTGGCTGGAAAAAATGGCCGTCCTGTCCGGCATCGACCCCGGCGTCCTGTCGCAGTGCCTCACGTTTCTCCTCGCCATCCATGACATCGGTAAATTCGGGGAATGACGGCCTCAAAGCAAGCGTCTTGCACCATTTTCCCGCTGATCCCGTGCGGCATGACGCGGAACAGTTTGCCCTTGAGATGCGTCGGCTATTTCTTCCGGAGGATTGGGCGTTCCCGGCGCGCTCCGACAATGCGGTCGATCGATCCGCTAACGGATGAAGCCGCCGTCTTTCAACGATTGGAAGCGACCATCCAGGGCGGCGGTTGCGCGGTCTGGGTGGGCAACACCGTGGCGGATGCGATGGCCGCCTGGCAGACCTGGAACGCCAACCATCCCGACGCCCAGGCCACCCTGTTTCATGCCCGCTTTGCGCTCGGCGATCGGCTGGAAATCGCCGAGACGATCAAGCACCGCTTCGGACCAGACAGCTCAGCCGCGACCCGAGGTGGCCGATTGGTCGTTGCCACGCAGGTGTTCGAGCAATCGTTCGCCGACAGCCGTGCTTCGGCTGCCGCGATGTGCTCGGCTTGCTCCAAATCACACCGCATACCCTGCGGCACAATCCGGGGTGGCGAATAATGCCGGGGGGTCTTGGCCTCCTACTGTGAGTTCTTTCTCGATCAGCAGGTTACTGCCGAGCCCGGTAACTTCTCAAAAACTCATGGCGTCGCCGAAGCGGCCAGCGCCCGCTCGCGCTTGAGGGTGCGGTCGAGGGTGGTATCGGCGGTGCGCTGGGTGAAGATCGCATCGAAGCGCGCCTCCAGCGTGGGGCGCAGGGCCGGATCGGGGTTGCGGAGATAGGCTTTGAGGTCGGCAAAGAGAGCCCAAATCTCGCCGGGCACCCGCGCCTGGTCGGCACGCTGGTGGTCGTTGAGGGGGATGAGCTTGTGCACCAGCCGTTCGGCGTGTACCCGACACAGGGCACGCAGCAGGATCGCGAACTGCCCGGGGTCTGCCACACGTCCAGACGACAGCGGGTGTTGTGCGGGGTGAAGCGCAGTTCCTGAACGATGAAGTCCGCGACCTCGTCGCGCAACTGCCCGATGAGCTCGGCCTGCCGGCGCTGTTCGTCAAGCAGCTGCTCGATCCGCCCCAGCAACGACTCGACCAGCGGCGTACGCTCTGCTTCGCCAATCACCGGCAGTGGATTCGGGTCGGTCATGCTCGACAGGTGATGATGTCAGGAGTCGAATTGCGTGCTGTACGGTAGCTTATTGTCGTAGCTTACTGGAACTGTTGCCACTACATTTTGAGAAGTTACCGGTCACGAAATCGTCAGATTTTCCGGTTAGATTCGAGGAGCGCCAGTGCAGTCCCGACCCGATCGAACCCTGACGGAGAAGTGACCATGTCGAATTTCAACCTGTTGTTGGACAAGAAACGCGAGGCTTTGAAGGCGGGCATCCTCGCCCTCGGCGAGCAGGTCCGAGAGGCCCTGCAGCGCTCGCTCGACGTCCTGCGTCGACATGACCTCGATTTGGCACGCAGGATTGTTTCCGGGGATGCCGAGATTAATCACGAGCGCCGTGTACTCGAGCAGCAGGCGCTCGTCGTGTTGGCGGCCTACCGACCGGCAGGATCGGATCTACGCTTGATCGGCGCATCTTTGGAGATGATCTCGGAGATGGAGCGGATCGCCGATTATGCCGCCGACATCGCGCGTATTCTGGTGCGCTGCGAGCCTCGCTCGCTTCCCAGGGGGCCGGTGGAGCTATGTGTGGATCTCGGCGACGCGGCGACTGCGATGTTCGTCGCGGCGATGAACGCCTATGCTCTTGACGCCGATGAGGCGATGGCACGCGCCGCCGCCGCGCGCGACGCTGCGATCGACAGCGCGGAACGGGTTCTGATCGAAGAGATCCTCGCCTGGATTCGAACCAACCCGGAGGACGCGCGAGTCGGCGTTTCGCTCCTGTCGATCGCCCACAACTACGAGCGGGTTGCGGATCGGGCAACCAATCTCGCCGAGCGTGTCGTCTTCATCGCGACAGGCCACACACCGGATCTCGATTGATCTGCGATCGGGAGGAATCGACGTATGCCAATCGCTCGTTCGGATGGTAGAGTTCGCTCGGTATAACGGATGGAGCAAACGGCCCGAGCCTTACCCATGATCGACTGGACCTTTACCCCCGCCTCCCTTTGGATCCTGGTCGGTGTCCTGCTGATCTTGTCCGAGCTCGCGCTGCCCGGCGTGATTGCCGTGTTCTTCGGTATCGCAGCACTGCTGGTCGGACTGCTGCTGTTTCTTGATGTCCCGATCGCTCCGCCCGCTCAGATCCTGCTCTTCGGTGTGCTGGGCGCCGGGCTTTTGTTGCTCGCGCGTCATCGCCTCAAGCCCTGGTTCCGGGGGCAGGTGGAGACCGGCGGGAGCGGCAGCGAGGTGCTGCCCGACGGCACGCAAGCACGGGCGCAGACCGATTTCGCGCAGGGCGCGGGTCTCGTGACCCTCAATGGTGTTCGATGGAATGCCGAGTCGGTGGATCCTATCCGTGCGGGCGACCCGGTCTGGCTCACCGGCCGGCGAGGACTTGTCCTGCACGTCAGCGCAAAGCCTCCGAGCACGACCGAGCCCTGAGTCTAGGAGTGAGGCGCGTCGTTACGGCGAGGTCGGTCTTCCTGTCTCGTCGAAATAGCGCCGACAGACGCTTCGCAGTATCCGCGAGCGCGGCTTGCGGTTTAGAGGAGAAACGGCACGATGGACGACATGTACTTCAGCATCAGCACCCTGATCTCGCTCGTCGCGGTGGCGGTGATCGTGATCGCGTTGGCCAAGACGGCACAGATCGTCCCCCAGCGCTCGGCTTATATCATCGAGCGTTTGGGGCGCTATTCGCGCACCCTGGATGCTGGATTCCATATCCTGATCCCCTTCGTCGATCGGGTCGCCTACCGGCACACCCTGAAGGAGGAGGCGCTCGATGTCCCCAAGCAGCAGTGCATCACCAAGGACAACATCGCCGTAAGCGTGGACGGGGTCCTCTACCTTCAGGTGATCGACCCCCAGTCGGCGAGCTACGGCATCACGGACTATCGATTCGCATCCATGAGCCTGGCGCAGACAACGCTGCGCTCCATCATCGGTCAGATCGAGCTGGACCGAACCTTCGAGGAACGCAGCAGGTTGAACGTAGAGGTCGTCAGCGCCCTCGACGAGGCCGCGCAGCCCTGGGGCGTGAAGGTCATGCGCTACGAGATCGCGGACATCGTGATGCCGGGCACCATTACCGACGCACTTGAGCAGCAGATGCGTGCCGAGCGCGAGCGCCGGGCGGTGGTGGCCCGCTCGGAAGGCGAGCGTCAAGAGAAGATCAATATCTCCGAGGGCCAGAAGATCCAGGTCATCAATCTCTCGGAAGCCGAAAAGGAGAAGCAGATCAACGAGGCCGAGGGCAAGGCGCGTGAGATTCAGATGCTCGCCGAGGCGACCGCGATCGGGATCGAACGGATCGCCGCCGCGATCGAGAAGCCCGGCGGGAAGGATGCCGTGAGTCTGCGCATCGCCGAGCAGTACGTACGCGAGTTCGGACGCATCGCCCAGTCCGGGACCACCCTGATCTTGCCGGCGGAGCTCAGCAATATCGGTGCAGCAGTGGCGGGATTGGCCAAAACACTCCAGACAGTGGATACCGCCGAGGCGCGTCGGCTCTGAAGGTGGGGGCGATGATGGCAGAGATTGGCTGAGCTGGGTGTGACCCGAGCCAGTCCCGGTATCGGCTCCCGAAAATCCGCACCTCAGTCTCGTGCCCTGGGTTTCCGGTAGAGCCCCGGTGCAAGGTCAATAAGCGTTTTCGGTGTTGAAGAGCGCTAAAGGCGTCTTGGCCATGATGTAGATATCGAATAGGATCGACCAGTTCTCGATGTAGTAGATATCGTACTCGACCCGCTTATGAATCTTTTCGGGCGTGTCGACCTCGCCGCGCCAGCCGTTGATCTGCGCCCATCCGGTGATGCCCGGTTTGACCTTGTGGCGGGCGAAATAGCCTTCCACGACCTGCTCCCAGAGACGTTCGTCGGTGTGTGCGTTCACTGCATGGGGGCGGGGACCGACGAGCGACAACTCCCCACTCAAGACGTTGAAAAGCTGGGGGAGCTCGTCGATCGATGCCTTTCGGATGAAACGACCTACCCGTGTGATCCGTGAATCGCCCTTGGAGACCACGCGCTTTGCGTGTGGATCGGAGAGGTGGTGATACATCGACCGGAATTTGAAGACGTCGATCACTTCATTATTGAACCCGTAGCGCTTCTGCCGAAAGAGAATGGGGCCGGGACTATCCATCCGGATCGCGAGCGCAGTCGCAAGCATGATGGGTGACAAGAGGATCAAGGCGGCGATGGCGACGACCAGATCCAGGGTCCGCTTGACGATCGCATCCCAGTCCGCGACCGGCTTGTCCACCACGTCGACAAAGGGTACACCCCCGATAAAGGAGGAGGCACGATCGCGAAAATCCAAACTGGAGGTATGTGCCGAGAGACGGATATCGACCGGCAGTACCCAGAGTTGCTTCAGAAATTCGAGCAGCCGCTGCTCCGCATTGATCGGGATCGTCACGATCAGCATGTCGACATGGGCGATGCGGGCAAACTCGACCAAATCGGAGACGCTGCCGAGTTTCGGGTATCCCGCGACGATGGCCGGCGATCGGTCGTTCTTGCGGTCGTCGAAGATTCCGCAGATACGTGTCGCGTGGATCGGCTGCTTCTGGATGTCGCGAATTAGATCGGCAGCCGCCTCGCCTCCGCCCACGATGACCGCACGATGCTCCAGACGGCCGGCTCTGGTCCAGTGACGCAGCAGAAAGGCGAGACCGAGGCGCATGCCGAGTAGCGCCAAGAGTGTCATGCCGAACCAGAGTCCGAGCCAATCCGGAGGGAGTGCTGGCGTGTAATCGAACAGGAGCGGAACCCCAAAGAAGGCTCCGAAGATCAGAGAGAGGCCGATCGTGATACGCGTCAGCTGCGGCAGCAGCGTACGCATGATGGAGACTTGATAGCAGTCCGCCGCCTGAAACACCAGCGTGACCAGAACGACGCCTGCGAGGATCGCCAGAACCGCAATAGGATGCACGGTGAAAGCACCGGCCGCCGACACCAAGGTCAGCGCGCCGAGCGATGCAACGATCACCGCATCGACAGCACGGACGACTCCGGTCAAGACAGATGCGGAGATCGTGGATGCCCTGAGACTTTCTGCTACCGCCAGAGCTTGATCGGAGAGTTCTCGGGTCCTCCGGCCCAGGTCGGCGTCCTTCGAAATCCCTTGCTCTTTCGCGCTCAGATCGACCTCAGTCACACTTTTCAGCAACCTCGCAGCGAGTTCTTCGGGAAACATGATCGGCCTCGGATCGGGCGACTATCGACTTGATCGAAAGGATGCAGCTGTGAGAGCAAACTTTGCACCAAAACGCAAATTCGAGACGCTGCACATCAACGCACCTAGTTTATGCACTGTTTTTTAACGTTGCGCGACGGCTTTGAAACGCAATGGCTTGCCGCAAGTCCGTCGAGCTCGCGCCTGATGGGTTGCGTTGGTGACCGTGACGGTTCGATACGGCAATGGAGATCGTCAAAAAGCGTCGGAATGTTCCCGAACGGCGTTGTTCCGTGATCGGATCGCGGCTCCGTCCTCGGCAGGCATCCGGCCTGAGGGGGCTGTCAACCACGTAAGGCTTCGAGGAGTCGGCTCGCCTGCGACTCGACAGCGGCGAAATCGTCCGATACAAGCACCGGATCGCCCCGCCGTGCCGTGCGCTCCAATGCTTCGATCGCTTCGTCCAACGCAGGGACGCCGCAATATCGGGTTGCCCCACGCACCTGATGCGCGTGCTCTGCCAGCTTGCTCCAATCCGCCTCCGCAACGCAGGCACGAAGCTCCTCGATCTCTTCGTGCAACCCCGCCAACAAGACCTCCAGCAACTCGCGAGCAAGATCTGCGTCCCCACCCGCGCTCGCGAGTGCAGCGGCATCGTCTCGTGCCGGCAGGCCGTCAAGCTTGGAGCGTTGATCGATCATGCGTATCGCCGTTCAAAAAGGTCGCATCCATCCCAATACTCTAAAGGTTTTCCGCCCGCGACGTCCAGTCAGAGACGGACGCGTGCTGTTGCAGCTTGGTCGATGCTCGATGCTGGTGCAGAATGAACACAGCCAACCTCATCCCCCGGCGCGACGCCGATGTGAGCAGAAGATGCCCTATCCAACGATCGAAGACTTCGTAGGCCAGACGCCGCTCGTCAGACTCCAGCGCCTTCCCGGCGCCACCGACAACCTCATTTTAGCCAAGCTCGAGGGCAACAATCCCGCCGGATCCGTTAAAGACCGCCCCGCCGTGAACATGATCCGTCGCGCCGAGGAGCGCGGGACCATCAAACCCGGCGACACGCTCATCGAGGCGACCAGCGGCAACACGGGCATCGCGCTCGCCATGGCGGCGGCGATCAAGGGTTACCGGATGGTGCTGATCATGCCCGAGCACATGAGTGCCGAGCGGCGCGGCGTCATGCGCAGCTTCGGCGCCGAGATCGTCCTGACGCCCAAGGCAGGGAGTATGGAGGCGGCCATCGATCTGGCCAACGCGATGGAAGCGCGCGGGGAGGGGATCCGGCTCGATCAGTTCTCGAATCCCGACAATCCGGCCGCTCACTACGAGTCGACAGGTCCGGAGATCTGGCGTGATACCGACGGACAGGTCACCCATTTCGTCAGCGCGATGGGCACGACGGGAACGATCATGGGGACAGGCCGGTATCTCAAGGAGCAAAATCCGGCGATCCGGATCGTCGGCGTCCAACCCGAGGAGGGTTCCAGCATTCCGGGGATTCGGCGGTGGCCTGAGGCCTATCTGCCGAAGATCTTCGATCCTGCCGGCGTGGACCGCGTGATCGACATCTCTCAAGAGCTTGCCGAGCAGACCGCTCGGGAGCTCGCCGCACGGGAAGGGATCTTCGCGGGAGTCTCGTCCGGCGGTTGTATCGCCGCGGCATTGAAGCTCTCCCGAGAGGTGGATGAGGCGGTCATCGTGGCGATCGTGTGCGACCGCGGCGACCGCTATCTGTCGACCGGGGTCTTTCCGGCCTAGGGCGACCCTCGGTGTTTCGTTTTACAGCCTGAGTGGCGAGGACGGAGTCCGTGTCGAGAAAACGCAAACTACTTCCGCAAGAGCCTGTCGAGGCCGAGATCGAGGGCCTCACACACGAGGGTCGCGGATTGGCGCATTTCGACGGCAAGGCGGTCTTTATCGACGGCGCAATGGCGGGGGAGCGGGTGCGTTTCCGGTATACACGCATCCAGCGTCGCTTCGACGAAGGTGTCGTCGTTGAGGTGCTGAGGCCGTCGCCGGAGCGTGTGGCGCCCATGTGCAGCCATTTCGGCGTCTGCGGGGGCTGCAGCCTGCAGCATATGACGGCGGGCGCCCAGATTCGCGCAAAGCAGGACAGCCTTGCGGACGTGCTCTCGCGCATCGGGAAGGTGACTCCGCAGACTTGGCTCGCGCCATTGACGGCGGGTGCTTGGGGGTACCGGCGCAAGGCCCGGCTCGGTGTGCGCTATGTATCGAAGAAGGGCCGAACACTCGTGGGTTTCCGAGAGCGGGGCAATGCCTTCATCACCGACATCGGCCGCTGCGAGGTGCTCCATCCGAGTGTCGGTGCACATCTGCAGGCGATCGGGGCCGCGGTGGATGCCCTGAGCATCCGCGAGCAGGTGCCGCAGATCGAGGTGGCGATGGGCGATACGCCGCCGGTCTTGGTGTTCCGCGCCTTAAGCCCGCCGAGTGCCGCTGACCTGGGCGTGCTCGAGGCGCTCGGCGAGAGCGAGGGTTTCCACATCTATCTTCAGGAGGCCGGCCCGGAGAGCATCCGGCCGCTGCCCGGCCAGGGGATCACGCTGCATTACGAGCTGCCGCGCTACGATCTGCGGATCGAGTTCGAGCCGACCGACTTCACCCAGGTCAACCTGGAGCTGAACCGATCGATGCTTGACCAGGCGCTTGCGCTCCTGGATGTCCAGGCCGACGAGCGCGTTTTGGACCTCTTCTGCGGCGTGGGCAACTTCACCTTGCCGCTTGCTCGTCAAGCCGAGGTTGTGGTCGGGGTGGAAGGCGATCCCGGTTTGGTCGCCCGCGCGCAGGCGAACTCGGACTTGAACAAGATCGGGAACGCACGTTTCTATACGGCTGATCTCGATGGCGCGCTCGATCAGGAGCCATGGTCGCGCGAGGGTTTCACCAAGGCACTGCTGGATCCGCCCCGCAGCGGCGCGCTCGCCGTGCTCGACTGGCTGCCGCGGCTCGGGGTGGAGAAGGTGCTCTACGTGTCCTGCTATCCGACGACCCTTGCGCGCGACGCCGATCGTCTCGTGAATGCGCTTGGTTACCGGCTTGTTTCGGCGGGGGTGATGGATATGTTCCCGCAGACGGCCCATGTCGAGTCGATGGCCCTGTTCGAGCGTTGCTGAAGCGCGTCTTCGGCGCGGTACGTTGGGTTGTCGGCTCGGTGCGCGTGTGCGTCCGACCCTCATGGTCGGAGCTGACGCGATTCAGGAATTTATAGTAGGGTCAATGCGGTCTTCACCTGGCCGGCGAGCCATCGCGTGGGTGCGATCGTTAAGGCTGTCTAATCCTTCGCATGAAGCACGCTTTACGCGAAGCAACTGACGAATTCCGGTTCAAGTCCAGGGGATATGACGCATGTTCGAATCGACAAAAATAGGCCGCTCGGTCAGCAAGGACGACTTCAAAGAGCAGCAGGAAGAGCTGCGCACCGAGCTGCTCACGGCGCAACGCGATCTGAAGGACTCCGATATCCCGGTAATCGTGCTCATCTCGGGCGTCGAGGCGGCCGGCAAGGGCGAGGTGGTGAACCGGCTGAACGAATGGCTGGATACCCGCGGCGTTCAGACCTTTGCCTTCTGGGACGAGACCGACGAGGAGCGCGCACGTCCACGCTATTGGCGTTTTTGGCGCTCCATGCCGCCCCGCGGGGAGATCTCGATCCTCTTCGGCGGCTGGTATCAGACCCCGATCGAGCATCGCTTCGAGGGGCATTGCAGCGATGCAGAGCTCGACGGGGAGCTCAACCGCATCGTCGATTTCGAGCGCATGCTCATCCAGGACGGTGCGCTCATCTTGAAATTCTGGTTTCACATGTCCGAAGAGGATCAGAAGGCCCGCCTGAAGGAGCTCTCGCGCGACGACAAGAGCCGTTGGAAGATGCTCCCGGACAAGAGCAAGTTCTCCGAGCAGTACGCCGCGTTCGAGCAGGTCGCAGAGCGGGTCATCCGCTACACCGACCGGGGTGTCTGCCCTTGGTATCTGGTGGAGGCCGAGGACAGGCGCTACCGCGATCTGACCGTCGGTAAGACCCTCCTGCACGCCATCCGTTCGCGCTTGGGCGAGCCCCATCCGGACGAGCGCAAGTCCGGCGGCGGCAGTCCTGAGCTGCCGAGCGGTGCGAATGCCCAGATCACGCTCCTCGATCAAATGGATCTCTCACTCGCCTTGGACAAGGACACCTACAGGGCGGAGATGAAGCGCCTGCAGACCGAGATCAACGAGCTGGCCTGGAGCGCCTACAACAAGAAACGATCGACCGTCCTGATGTTCGAGGGCGTCGATGCCGGCGGCAAGGGCGGCGCGATCCGCCGGATCACGGCCGCCATCGATGCGCGCCTCTATCGCGCCATCCCGGTCGCTGCGCCCACCGACGAGGAGAAGTCACACCACTATCTGTGGCGGTTCTGGCGTCACGTCCCACGGGCGGGCTACATCACACTCTACGATCGATCCTGGTACGGACGTGTCCTGGTCGAGCGGGTCGAGGGTTTTGCCGGCGATGCCGAATGGCGGCGCGCCTACTCGGAGATCAATCGCTTCGAGGAGCAGCTGGTGGACAGCGGCGTGATCCTGCTCAAATTCTGGATCCACATCAGTCAGGACGAGCAGCTGAAGCGCTTCAAGGATCGCGAGAGTGTCCCGTACAAGCAATACAAGATCACCGACGATGACTGGCGCAACCGCGAGAAATGGCCCCAGTACAAGGATGCGATCAACGAGATGGTGGTGCGCACCAGCACCAAGCATGCGGCTTGGACTCTGGTGGAGGGCAACGACAAACCCTATGCGCGGATCAAGGTGCTCAGGACGGTATGCGACACCGTTCGGGAGGCGCTCAAACGCGACCCGGAACCGACGGCCGGTTATCTACCCTGCGGCGACAAACGGCCCGAGCAGATGAAGCCCGAGCAAACAAAGAAGGCGTCGAACGGTAAGTCCGAGTCTTGAGATAGGCGCCTTAGGCGATCCGGGAGTTTCCATACTCGTAGGTTGTGCTAACGATAGGAGGCACAACTTGCGCCGACGGTTTGTTGTGCCTACGCGATGGAGAACAATCGGAAATAATTCTCGCGTGTGACCGTAGCAACCTCTGCCGGATCCATCCCGCGCAGCTCGGCAATACGGTTCGCGACATGGGCGACCAACTTGGGCTCGTTGGGTTTGCCGCGATGGGGCATGGGTGCGAGATAAGGCGAATCGGTTTCGATGAGCAGGCGATCGAGCGGGACGCGGCGCGCCACGTTGCGCAGCTCCTCGGCGTTCTTGAAGGTGACGATCCCGGAAAAGGAGACATAAAAACCCAGATCCATGCCGGCCTTCGCCATCTCCCAATTCTCGGTGAAGCAGTGCAGCACCCCGCCGACGGCGTCTGCGCGCTCCTCGCGCAGGATCGCAATGGTATCCTCGCGCGCATCCCTCGTATGGATAATCAAAGGCTTGCAGCACGCGCGTGCCGCGGCAATATGGACGCGGAAACGCTCGCGCTGCCGAGCCGGATCCAGATCGCGATGGAAAAAGTCCAGTCCGGTCTCACCGATCGCGACGTTTCGCGGATCAGCCGCCAAAGACACCAACCGTTCCACGGTCGGTTCTTCGCCGTGCTCCTGGTTCGGATGCACGCCGACCGAGACGGCGACCTGCTCAAAGGGATCGACCAGACGTCTCATGTCCGGATAGTGCTCCAGATCGATCGAGACGCAGAGCATATGGGTGACCCCGGCGTCGGCGGTCGCCTGCATGAGCCCGGTGAAGTCGCCCTCGTATCGGCGAAGATCCACCCGATCGAGGTGACAATGGGAATCGACGAGCATGCACTCTCCTAGTCCAGCACCGCAGATGTATCGAGACCTGTCGTTGTCGTTGTCGTAATCGCCCATCGATAAGACTACGACCACGATTACGACAACGACAACGAAGATGATCTCGGACGGTCTCGGAATCGCTGCACCGCTACGCTACATGGTGTGGCCTACATAGTGTGTGTGGGGCGATCCGAGTTGAGGGCACCAACGAGATAGTCCTCGATCTTGCGGCGCGCCATACCCTTATCCTGATCGCTGAACTGCACACCGACCCCGATCGCACGGCTGCCCTCGGCACCCGGCGGCGTGACCCAGACCACCTTGCCGGCAACCGGGATGCGCTCGGTCTCCTCCATCAACTGCAGCAGAAGAAAGATCTCGTCGCCGAGCTGATAGCGTTTCGTCGTCGGGATAAAGAGCCCGCCGTTTTTGACGAAGGGCATGAAGGCGGCATAGAGCGCGGCCTTGTCTTTGATCGCGAAGCTGAGGATACGCTGCTGTCCCGCGAGGGACCCGGTGGACGCGCCCGGTATCGCCATGGGTCAAGATCTCCTGAGGCCTTGCCCCGCACCGACGCGGAGCCATTCGATCGACAAGGATTCCAGCACCAGCTGGGGGTTTGCCCTGGTTTCCACCAGGGCCCGCGCGCGCAGGACGCGTTGCAGGAGCCGATGCAGGGAGGCCGGCTCCAGGCGCCGTGCGAGCGTACGCAAGGCCTCGCGTTGATCGGGATTATCGAGCCGGACCGGATACTCGCTTGCGGCCAGACGCACTAGGTCGACCAGCCAGCCGGACAACCAATCCAAGCATAGCCGTGGTCCGAGGCTGTTCCAAGCCGACGCCTCCGCGAGCGGGTCGCGCTCGCCGCGGGCGATCGCGAGGAACCCGGCGATCCGCTCGCGCCGCTGCTCGAGCCGGGCGTCGTCGAGCTCGCTCAATGCGCGCAGCGGTCCGCCATGCGCTAGGCAGAGGCGCAATACGGCCGTCTCTTGAGGGATCCGCCCGGCAAGCCATGCGAGCGCATCCGCCGTAGACGGCGTCGGGATGCGGATCTGGCCGCAACGGCTGCGAATGGTCGCCGGCAGGCGTCCGGGCTGTTCCGTCACCAGGACGATGAGAGCCGCCCCCGGCGGCTCCTCGAGGGTCTTGAGCAGGGCGTTGGCGGCCGCTGCGTTGAGATGATCCGCAGGATCCACGAGGGTGACCTTCCACCCGGCCCGGCTCGGGGTCAGTGCGCCCCGCTCCACTAGGGCGCGAACCGCCGCGACCGGGATCTCTTCGGATTTCGCCTCGGGATCCGGGCCGACACGCAACAGATCGGGATGGCTCTCGGCGGCGATCAAGGTGCAATCCGCGCAGCGTCCACAGGCCAGTCCGTCCGCCGTTGGCGCGCCGCAAAGCATCGATCGGGCCAACAGCTCGACGAGATGGCGCTTGCCGATGCCGCGCGGACCGCTGATCAAGAGGCCATGTGCGAGTCGCCCGTCTCCTCTGGCACGATCCAGGCGCATCCAATCCTCGGCCAACCAAGGCAGAGGGGCATCGAATGCGAGCGGTGTCGGGTCGGTCACGCCTCGGCTCCGCCGCCGGACGCCTCGGCGGTCTCGCCCCGACGGGTCTCGACGAGGGCACGCAAGGCTCGTCCCGCCTGCTCGCCGACGACGTTCAAGGGCGCAGCGGCATCGATCAGGCGATAGCGCCCCGGGCTCGCATGCGCCCGTTCGAGATAGACAGCGCGCACCGCCTCGAAGAAGTGCAGGGTCTCGGACTCGAATCGATCGGCGGCCCCGCGACCGCGTGCGCGCTCAAGTCCAAGCGTGGGCGCAAGATCGAAAAGGAGGGTCAGATCCGGCCGTAGATCGCCCTGAACCAGCGTCTCGAGCACCGCAATGCGCTCCGGATTCAACCCGCGCCCCCCGCCTTGATAGGCGTAGGTCGCGTCGGTAAAGCGATCGCAAAGCACCCAGGCGCCGGTTCCCAGCGCGGGACGGATCCTCTTGGCCAGATGCTCGGCGCGTGCCGCGAACATGAGAAGCAGCTCGGCGGTCTCGTCCATCCCGGTGTTGGCCGAATCGAGCAGCAAGGTGCGGATCCGCTCGGCAATCGGCGATCCTCCGGGCTCGCGCGTCGTCACGACCGCGATACCCAGCGACGACAGGAGCGCCGCAAGCGAGGCGATGTGTGTCGACTTGCCCGCCCCCTCGATGCCTTCCAGCGTGACGAAGCAGCCTCGCCTCGGCTTCGGACTCACCGCAGTCGAAAGGATCATGGATCACCCAGGATATAGCGACGAACCGCTTGGTTGTGCGCGTCGAGCGTGGCCGAGAAAACATGCGTACCGTCGCCGCGCGAGACGAAATAGAGGCTGTCCCCGTCCGCGGGGTTGAGGACGGCATGGATGGCTGCGCGCCCGGGCAAGGCGATGGGTGTCGGCGGCAGGCCGTTGATGACATAGGTGTTGTAGGCGGTGGCCTCGCGTAGATCGGCGCGGCGGATGCGACCCTCGTAACGCTCGCCCATGCCGTAGATCACGGTCGGATCGGTTTGCAGGCGCATCCCTTTGCGCAGGCGGCGTACGAAGACTCCCGCGATCTCCGGCCGTTCATGCGCGGCGCCCGTCTCCTTCTCGACGATCGAGGCGAGGATCAGGGCCTCATAGGAACTGTCGATCGGTAGCCCCTCGCGGCGCTCCGCCCACTCCTCGGCCAGAACCTGCTCCATGCGCTCGAAGGCACGCTGCAGGACCGACAGGCGCGGCGTGTCGCGCGGGAAACGGTAGGTGTCCGGAAAGAGGCGCCCTTCGGGATGCTCGCCGGGGCGGCCGAGCTTGGCCATCAGGGCCTCGTCGGACAGATCCGACAGGTCACCCGTGAAACGATCCTGCGCCTCGATCGCTGCGACGGCCTGCCGAAAAGTCCAGCCCTCGACCAAGGTGACGGGATGCTGTACGACCTGGCCCGAGGTGATACGCGCCAAGACATCGACCGGGGTCATCCCGGCGGTCAGCTCGAACTCGCCCGCCTTGATTCGCGCCTGATCACTTTGTCGGTAGGCCAAGGCGATGAAGTAGTAAGGGTGTCGCAGAATACCCTCGTCGGTCATCCGGCGCGCCAATCCACGCAGCGATGTCCCGCGCGGGATGTCGAGTATCGTACCCTCCTCGGGCAAGGGCACGGGCCCCTTGATGAAGGCACCGTAATCGAGCCAAAGACCGGCACCCATCGCACCTGCAGCGAGCACCAGAACGAAAAAGACACGTGCGATCATGGATCCGGCCATTCAGGTGTATGCGCCGTTCGACGGACGGCGCTCAAAAAATCGAGCGGAAGGCCGCCGGGGTCGAACAGCCGATCTTCAAGACGGGAAACCGGCCAGACGCCGATCCGCGCATTCGTCAAGAAGAGTCCGGCCGCCTCCTCGAGCATCCGTCGGGTAACTGGGCGCTCGACACAGGCAAGCCCGGCCCGCGCGGCCGCTTCGATTGCGACCGCACGCACCGTCCCGGCAATGCCGCTGCGCGTCACCGGTGGGGTGGCGAGCGCAACACCGTCCCAGACAAACAGATTCGTCATCGTGCCGCCGACTAGGTCGCCGGCCTCGTCACACATCAGACCCTCGGCGATCCCCGGGTCATCCCATTCCTGCCGGGCAAGCACCGCGTCCAAGCGGTTGAGATGTTTGATCCCGGCCAGGCACGGATTCACGGATGCGGGGGTTTCGCAATACCGGATGGCGACACCGCCGTTCGCAAGCGGATCGGCGTTCGGAAATGGGGCATAGGACAACAGGATGCGCCGGGGGTGCGGTGAGACAGGAGGTCGATAACCGCGACCGCCGACGCCGCGGGTGATGATCAGCTTCAGAAGGCCATCATCAAGCTCGGCGCATATCCGAGCAGTCTCTTCGCGCAAAACCGATCGTGAGGGGAGCGGGAGACCGAGCCGATCGGCGCCAAGCGCGAGACGCGCCAAGTGGCGGTCCCACAGACAAGGCAAGCCGTCACGGATCAGAATGGTCTCGAACAGACCATCGCCGTAGTGCAGGCCACGATCTCCAACCGAGAGCCGATCCTGCTCGCGCCCATCCACCAGGACGCGTCTGATCCCTGCCGCCCCCGAGACGCCATCGTCATCCGACGGATCTGCAACCGGCGCGGAAGGCGGCCAATCGAACAATCTGACGTCGAACCCGATCCGAGACCCGACCTAAGGCCGACGGAAGGCCAGTGTCCCGTTAGTACCGCCGAATCCGAAGGAGTTGGTCAATGCGACATCGATGCGCATCTCTCGGGCGGTATTGGGGACGTAATCGAGATCGCAGTCCGGATCCGGCGTCTCGTAGTTGATGGTCGGTGGCGCGGTCTGATCGCGAATGGCGAGGATCGTGAAGATCGCCTCCGCCCCGCCGGCAGCGCCCAGCATGTGGCCGGTCATGGATTTGGTCGAGCTGACTGGAATCTCGTAGGCGTGCTGGCCGAACGCACGCTTGATGGCCATGGTCTCGGCCGCATCGCCGGCGGGTGTCGAGGTACCATGGGCGTTGATGTAGTTCACCTGATCCTTGTCCAGACCGGCATCCGCGAGCGCGAGCAGCATACAATCGCAGGCGCCTTCGCCGTTCTCCGACGGCGCGGTCATGTGATAGGCATCGGAGTTCATCCCGACGCCGACCAGCTCGGCGTAGATGACGGCACCGCGTGCCTTGGCGCGCTCGTACTCCTCGAGCACCACGACGCCTGCACCGTCGCTGAGGACGAAGCCGTCGCGATCGCGATCGAAGGGCCGGCTGGCGGCCTCCGGCGCATCGTTGCGGGTCGAGAGCGCGCGCGCCGCGGCGAAGCCGCCGAGCCCGACCGGCGAGGTCGCCATCTCGGCGCCACCCGCGATCATCACATCGACATAGCCGTGACGGATCATGATCGCCGCCTCGCCGATGTTGTGCGTCGCCGTGCTGCACGCGGAAACGATCGAGTAGTTTGGCCCCTTGAGCCCAAACTTGATCGAGAGGTTACCCGCAACCATGTTGATGATATTGGCGGGGACAAAGAAGGGCGAGATCCGACGCGGCCCCTTCGTCCGATAAGCCTCGTAGTTGTTCTCGATGCCCGTAATCCCGCCGATCCCCGATCCGATCGCCACACCGATGCGGCGACAGTTGGAATCGTCGATCTCAAGCCCGGCGTCGACAATCGCCTGACAGCTGGCAGCCATGCCGTAGTGGATGAACTTATCCATTTTCTTGGCTTCTTTTTCAGCGATGTAATCGCTGATCTCGAAGCCATAGATCGGGCCACCGAAGCGGGTGCTGAACGGCTCGATGTCGAAATGGGTGATGGGTTTGATCCCGCTCTTGCCGGCGAGGATGTTGTCCCAGGAGGACACGACGTCCAAACCGACCGGCGCGACCAGGCCCAAACCGGTGACCACGACCCTTCTGCCTGACATTGCCTACCCCTTTCGTTCGAAACGCGACATTCGACACCCGCCGCCGAACCGGCATCCAGCTGCGGCCGACGGCCCTCGAGCCTCGGAGCACCCGGCCCGGGTGCCGGACACCTGCCTATGCCTGGTGCTGGTTGATGTAGTTGATGGCCTGTTGGACGGTGGTGATCTTCTCCGCGTCCTCGTCCGGGATCTCGGTTTCAAACTCTTCTTCGAGGGCCATGACCAACTCAACCGTGTCGAGTGAGTCCGCGCCCAGATCGTCGACGAAGGACGCCTCCGAGGTCACTTCCTCTTCCTTCACGCCGAGTTGTTCGACAACGATTTTGCGGACTCGATCTTCAACGCTGCTCATGGGACTGATTCCTCCGGATGATAAAGGTGGCCCTCGCTGGACCAGGCGGTATTCTAGTGACAATCGACGACCGATGAAAGCCGCATCAGTCCTCGGCGAAAAGCACAAGACTCTGATTTAGTTGATCTTAATCATATCGACGACGAAGCCTTTCATGCCATGTGCATGCCGCCGTTCACGTGCAGGGTCTCGCCGGTGATGTAGGCCGCTGCAGGCGAGGCCAAAAAGACCACGGCTCCGGCAATCTCCTCGGGCTGTCCGAGGCGACCCAAGGGAATCCCACCGATCAATGCTTGGCGTTGCGCCTCCGGCAAAGTACGGGTCATATCCGTGTCGATGAACCCGGGGGCGACACAGTTGACGGTGATCGCGCGTGATCCAACCTCCCGCGCCAACGCCTTGGTGAATCCCATCATGCCTGCTTTCGCCGCCGCATAGTTCGTCTGACCGGCATTGCCCGTGGTGCCCACGACGGAGGCGATATTGATGATCCGGCCTTTGCGCGCCTTGGTCATCGCACGCAGACAGGCCTTGGTCACGCGGTAGAGCGAGCTGAGATTGGTCTCGATAACCGAATCCCACTCCTCGTCCTTCATGCGCATTAAAAGGTTGTCGCGCGTAATTCCGGCATTGTTCACAAGAATCCCCGGTGCACCGAGGCGCTCGGCGATCTCCCCGAAGGCGGCCTTGACCGACGCCGGATCGGAGACGTCGAGCACGACCCCGATGCCACGGTATCCGGCCTGGATCAAGGCGTCCTCGATCGAGCGCGCACCGGCGGCCGTCGTTGCCGTGCCGGCAACGACGGCACCCTGCTCGGCCAACGCCATTGCGATGGAGCGACCGATCCCGCGCGAGGCGCCTGTTACGAGCGCGATCTCATCGTTCAACATTCGCTATAGCCTCTAGTGCCGCTTCGAGTGACTTCGGGTCGAAGACCGGCAGCGTCGTCAGATTATCGTCGATTCGTTTGTTCAGACTGGTCAACACCTTGCCCGGGCCGCACTCGATCGCGATACGAAAACCTTCGGCGGCGACGGCACGCACCGTCTCCACCCATCGTACCGGGCGATAGAGCTGCTGGACCAGCTGATCGCGCAGTAAGGCGCTGTCGGCGGCGCTCTGCACACAAGCGTTGTGCAGGACCGCAACCTCCGGAATCCGGATCTCGATCGCGGCCAACCGCTCGGCGAGACGATCCGCGGCGGGGCGCATCAGGGAGCAATGCGAGGGGACACTGACCGGCAAAGTCATCGCCCGCTTCGCACCCGCTGCCTTGGCGGCACCGAGGGCACGGTTCACGGCAGCGGTCTCGCCCGCAATCACGACCTGACCGGGTGCATTGAAGTTAACGGCCTCGAGCACCGCGCCTTCGGACTGCGCCGCGCAAAGTGCCACGACATCGGCGTCGCTCAGACCCAGCACGGCGGCCATCGCACCCTCTCCGGCCGGAACCGCTTCCTGCATGAAGCGCGCACGCTCGGCCGCCAAACGCACGCCGTCGGCAAAACTCAGTGCGCCGGCGGCAACCAAGGCCGAGTATTCGCCCAGACTGTGACCGGCCATTATGCCCGCAGGCGGCCCACCGGCCTGCAGCCAAGTGCGCCAAACCGCGATCCCTGCGCTCAGCATGACGGGTTGGGTATTCCGGGTGAGATCGAGATCCTCCTTGGGGCCCTCGTGGAGCAAACGCCAAAGGTCGAAACCCAAGGCGTCCGATGCCTCGTCAAAGGTCCGGCGCACATCCGGATAGGATTCGGCCAGTACATCAAGCATCCCGATCGATTGGGAGCCTTGGCCGGGGAAAAAAGCGGCAATCATTCATTTCATCCTTATCGGCAACGACTAAGCAACACATCGAAGGGCAACACATCGAAGGGCAACACATCGAAGGGCAACACATCGATCAGTAACGAACCAAGACCGAACCCCAGGTGAAACCGCCACCGAAGGCTTCCATCAGGACGAGCTCGCCGCGTTGAATACGACCGTCGCGCACCGCTTGATCAAATGCCAGCGGAATCGATGCGGCCGAGGTGTTGCCGTGCTCGGCCACCGTGACCACGACACGCTCCATCGGCAGATCCAGTTTACGCGCGGTCGCCTGGATGATGCGGATATTCGCCTGGTGCGGGATCAACCAGTCGATGTCTGACTTGTCCAGACCGGCGGCCTCGAGGGTCTCGTCGACGATGCGACCGAGCGTCGTGACGGCGACCCGGAAGACCTCGTTGCCCTTCATCTCCATGAATCGGGCATCGGGGCGCCCGTTGCCGAGGCCGCCCGGGACCTGAAGCAGGTCCTTGTAGGCACCGTCGGCATGCAGATGCGTCGAAACGATGCCCGGCTCGTCCGCCGCCTCCAAAACGACCGCCCCTGCGCCGTCTCCGAAGAGCACGCAGGTCCCACGGTCCTCCCAGTTGAGGATGCGCGAGAGTGTCTCGGCCCCGACCACCAGAACCCGTTTCGCGGCGCCGGTTCGGATAAACTTATCGGCAACCCCGACAGCATAGACAAAACCCGTGCAGACCGCCTGAAGATCGAAGGCCGGACAGCCGTGCACGCCGAGGCGCTGCTGCAAAAGACAGGCTGTGCTCGGAAAAAACTGGTCGGGCGTGGTGGTGGCGACGATGATCAGGTCGATGTCAGACGGTTGCAGACCGGCCGCATCGAGTGCTCGTCGGGCGGCTGCCTCGGCGAGATCGCAACAGGTCTCGCCCTCGGAAACCAGATGGCGCTTCTCGATGCCTGTGCGCTCGAAGATCCAGGCCGCCGTGGTGTCGACGATCGCCTCAAGATCTGCATTCGTCATCGTCCGAACCGGGAGATGACTCCCGGTCCCCAGGATGCGCGAGTAAATCATCAGGCGATGGCCTTATAGTGTCCGCTGTCGAGGTGTCGGCCGACTTGCTCGCCGATCCGCTTGGGGATGTTAGCGTGAATCTCCTTCAGCGCAATATGGATCGCGTTCTCGAACGCGATCTCGTCCGCACCGCCGTGACTCTTGATCACGATTCCCCGTAGGCCGAGAAGGCTGGCACCATTGTAGCGGCGGGGGTCCATCGTGCGGCGAAACTGCTTGAGAATCGGCATTGCGACCAGCCCCGCGGCCCGGCCGAACCAGGAGCGCTTGAACTGTGCGCTCAAGGAATGTCGGACAAACTTGGCCACCCCTTCGCTGCATTTGAGCGCCACGTTCCCGACGAACCCATCGGCGACGACCACGTCGATATCGTCGAGAAAGATCCCGTCGCCCTCGATGTAACCGACATAGTTCAGGCTGCTGCGCAGCAGCAGCTCGTTGGCCTGCTTGACTTGTTCGTTGCCCTTGATTTCTTCCTGACCGATGTTCAGGAGCGCGACCCTCGGTGCAGCGACGCCTTCGACGGCGGTTACCAACTCGCTACCCATCACGGCAAACTGGAACAGATGCTCGGCCGTGCAATCGACATTCGCACCCAGATCGAGCATGTGGGTATGCCCGTGCAGGGACGGCACTGCTGTGATGATTGCCGGGCGGTCGACCATCGGCAAGGTCTTGAGGACGAAACGCGCGGTCGCCATCAGCGCCCCGGTGTTTCCGGCGCTGACGCAGGCGCCGGCCTCTCCCTCATTCACCAAGTCGATGGCGACGCGCATCGAGGAATCCTTCTTTCCTCTGAGTGCCTTGGAGGGCGACTCGTCCATTCCGACTTCCTGAGTCGTCGGGCGAATCGTCAGTCGAGTCCGATCGGCGTTACCGAGATGCGCGGTGATCTTGGCCTCGTCGCCGACGAGGATCAGATCGACGCGCTCGCAGTCCGCGAGGAAACGCAATGCGGCCGCCACGACTACGCCGGGGCCGTGGTCACCGCCCATGGCGTCGAGCGCGATTGTCGACACCGATCCCATCCCAGGAAGGTTCGAGCTGCGGATGTGTGCTGGATCGAGAGCCCCGAGGCGACCGCGTGAGGTCACTCAGAGCGATCCAGAACCTTGCGACCCCGGTAGAAACCGTCCGGCGTCACATGGTGGCGAAGATGCGTCTCGCCGCTGGTCGGATCCACCGACAAGGTCGGCTTGCTCAGGGCGTCATGCGAGCGACGCATACCGCGCTTGGACGGGGTTTTTCGATTTTGCTGAACGGCCATCTTTGGTCTCCGAATGAAGCGCGGCCGCCGCTAGGGCGAGAGCGCGATCTGTTATCCAATTCGTCAATACCGTCGGGCGCCGCACCCGGGACCCGCTTATGGTCCGCCCATAGCTCGTCGTCGGGATCGTGCCATGGACTCATGTCTGCGGCGGTCGCTTGAGTGCCGCCAGGATCTCGAAGGGCCGGCGTTTCGCGTCCGACCCCGCTGCCCCGTCTCCTACCGATGCTGCCGTCTCCTCACCCTCGATCGGGCGCGCTGCACAGGACCCGAGAGGATGGCGCGGGATCGCGGGGAGCGCCAACAGCAGCTCGTCCTCGACGAAATCCATTGGATTGAGCCGCTCATCGGTGACCATCCAAGGGTCGAGATCCTCGGGCAGATCGAGGGCGTCTTCGTCCCGGCGGATCAGCGCCAGCGCAATGGGAGCCTCGACCGGAACCTCGACCTCGTCGAGGCAGCGTTGGCAACGCAACCGTAAGCTCGCACGCACGCGCCCCGTCACGATGCACCGACCCTTTCGATCCCGAGCGAACAGCAGCTCATAGCTAGCCGCGTCGGCGGTCGCGGAATCGTCGAGTGCCGAATCGGATTCCGGCAGAGCGCGCTCCAGACCGTCCGTGGCGGCGGCAAGCCGCGGCAGTTGACTCAGCAACACATCACCGTTGAAGGCCAGCTCACGGCGACATGCCTGCCAAGGGTCGATCGGATCAAGAGGTGTGCCCGACATAAGCGCGCAAAAGTAGCGCAAATTGGATCGCAGCGTCAACCTAAACCGCACCGCGCCCGGTGCGGTGTGCGTCGTTTGGTGAAGTCGCTTGGCCGCGCCGGCTCCGACGACTGTCGGAGCCGGCGCGGTTTAAAGCATTAAGAATACTAAATTTCAAACCGCGTCTCACCGAGATCGAGGACAACTCCGAAGCCAAAAGCAACGTGAAAATGACGCATGTCGCTCTGGACGCGGTTTAGGCACCCACGAGGGCGAGCAAGACGCCGGCGGCGACCGCCGACCCGATCACACCCGCAACATTCGGACCCATGGCATGCATCAGCAGAAAATTGTGGTGGTTCTCGTCCAGCCCGACCTTGTTCACGACCCGCGCAGCCATGGGTACTGCCGAGACGCCTGCCGCACCGATCAGGGGGTTCACCTTCCCCCCGCTGAGACGACACATGATCTTGCCCATGATGACTCCGGACGCCGTACCGATGCTGAAGGCGACGGCGCCGAGCACCAGGATCCCCAAGGTCTGCGTCGTCAGAAAGAGCTCGCCCGAGAGCTTGGAGCCGATCGCCAGACCCAAGAGGATGGTGACGACGTTGATGATCTCGTTCTGAGCCGCACGACTGAGACGCTCCACCACCCCGCTTTCGCGCAGGAGATTACCCAATGTGAGCATTCCGATCAGCGGGGCTGCCGAGGGCAACAGCAGGGCGCAGAGAAAGAGCACGACGAGGGGAAAGAGGATCCGCTCCAAGCGCGAGACGGGGCGCAGCTGCTCCATGACGACACCGCGCTCCGCCTTGGTCGTCAAGGCACGCATGATCGGAGGCTGAATGATCGGCACCAGTGCCATGTAGGAATAGGCAGCGACCGCGATCGCGCCGAGGAGATCGGGGGCGAGGCGCGAAGCCAAAAAGATGGCGGTCGGCCCGTCCGCCCCGCCGATGATGCCGATGGCGGCGGCATCCGCCAGACTGAAGTCGAACCCGGGCAGCAGGTTGAGGGCAAGTGCACCGATCAGGGTCGCAAAGATCCCGAACTGCGCCGCAGCCCCGAGGATCAAGGTCGAGGGTCTGGCGATCAGGGCGCTGAAGTCGGTCAGTGCACCGACGCCTAGGAAGATGAGCAGCGGAAAGATCCCGGTTTCGACCCCGACGTGATAGATCATCCCGATCATTCCGTCCGGCCCGGCCATCCCGGCGACCGGGATGTTCGCGAGGATCGCACCGAAGCCGATGGGCAGCAGCAGAAGCGGCTCGAAGCGTTTGGCGATCGCCAAATAGATGAGACCGACGCCGACCAGGAGCATAAGTAGCTCGCGCCAGGTGATGTTGGCGACACCGGTGGACTGCCAGAGGGTGAGAAGCGCCTCCATACCCGCTTAGCCCAGGGTCAGCAACGTCTGGCCGACTTGAAGGCTGTCGCCCTCCTTCACCGAGACCGCAAGCACGGTGCCGGCTTCGGGCGAGCGGACCTCGGCCTCCATCTTCATGGCCTCGAGCACCATGATCAGCTCCCCGGAGGCGATGACCTGACCCGGTTTAACCTTGACCGCCATCACGGTCCCGGCAAGCGGGGCCGGCACGTCCCGGCCGGCAGCGGGGGGCGGCAAAGCGGCGCTCGGCACGGCGGCGAGCTGCTCGACCGCACCTTCCGGGGAGACCAGGACATGGTAGCTGTGGCCGTCGACCTCCACCCGATAGCGCTCGGCGACGGAGGCGGCGACCGCAGGCGGTGTCGGCGTGGTCTCCGCGACGGCCGGACGAACCGGCTCATTCCAAGGCGGCGGCTCGAAGACACTCGGATTCCCGCGATTCTCCAGGAACTTATGCCCGACCTGGGGAAACAGCGCATAAGTCAGGACATCATCCACGACATCCGAGGCAAGCCTGATGGAGCGCTCCTTGGCCAGGCGTTGCAGCTCTGTAGTGAGCACATCGAGCTCGGGCGTGAGATTGTCGGCCGGACGGCAGGTGATCGGTGTCTCGCCTGCGGCCAGGACGCGCTGCTGAAGCTCGACGTTCACCGGGGCCGGGGTTGCACCGTACTCGCCCTTGAGGACCCCTGCGGTCTCGTTGGTGATGCTCTTGTAGCGCTCGCCCATCAAGACGTTGAGCACGGCCTGGCTGCCGACGATCTGAGATGTCGGCGTCACCAAGGGGATATACCCAAGCTCCTCGCGGACCTTGGGGATCTCGGCAAGAACGGCGTCGAGACGGTCGGTGGCCCCCTGCTCGCGGAGCTGGTTCTCCATGTTGGTGAGCATGCCGCCGGGCACTTGAGCGACCAGGATGCGCGAGTCCACACCCCTGAGCGCCCCCTCGAACTTGGCGTACTTCTTACGGACCACCCGGAAATAGGCCGCGATCTCTTCCAGCAGAGGGAGATTCAATCCGGTCGAGCGATCCGTGTCTTCCAGGATGGCGACCACCGACTCGGTCGGCGAGTGGCCATAGGTCATACTCATCGAGGAGATGGCGGTATCGACCATGTCGATACCCGCCTCGGCCGCCTTCAGGATCGTGCCGGTACTCATACCGGTCGTGGCATGGCTATGCATGGCGATCGGGACGCTGCAGATCGCCTTCAACCGGGTGACTAGGGCCTCGGCGACATAAGGTTTAAGCAGACCCGCCATGTCCTTGATGCAGATTGAATGGCAACCCATGTCCTCGAGTCGACGGCCCATGTCGATCCAGTACCCCAGATCGTGCACCGGGCTGACCGTGTAGGACATGGTGCCTTGAGCATGCTTGCCGGTGGCCAAGACGGCCTTCACCGAGGTCTCGAGGTTGCGCACGTCGTTCATGGCATCGAAGATGCGGAAGACGTCGATCCCGTTGAGGGCGGCGCGCTCCACGAAGGTCTCGACCAGATCGTCGGCATAGTGTCGGTAGCCGAGCAGGTTCTGCCCTCTCAGCAGCATCTGCTGAGGCGTTTTGGGCATCGCGGACTTGATCAGGCGCAGCCGCTCCCAGGGGTCTTCGCCGAGATAACGGATGCAGGCGTCGAAGGTCGCCCCGCCCCAGCTCTCGAGCGACCAATAGCCGACCTCGTCCAGCTTAGGCGCGATGGGGAGCATGTCCTCGATGCGCAGACGGGTCGCGAGCAGCGACTGGTGAGAATCGCGCAGGACGACCTCGGTGATCGCAAGTCGGTTGGATGGCTTCATGCGGGACTCGATCTGGGGTTGAGTGATGCTCGATCGGCAAGGCACGCGCCGATCGCTGCCCATGGGACGAAGGGGTCCGTCATCCTCGGGCGGTAGAGCACTGAAACGACGCGATGCGGGAGACGAGCGCAAGGCTCCGATCGCGGCACGACTCGGCTCGGTCGTTGCGTCAAGGGCGATGACGTCGGCGATACGCCCGGATCGCCGCGCCGACGACCGCAACCAGCCGCTCGTCGTCCGCAGACGGGGGGGGTGCGGCCGTATGGGCCGCGACCCTGGTCGCCGGGAGCGCATCCTCGGGACCCCAGCGTGCCACCGCCTTCGACATCAGCACCAGCAGGCCGACCAGCGTCAAGAGGAACGTAAAGACGATCCCCAAGCCGATGGCCATCAGCCAGAGGCCCTCGATCAACAGATCCGCAACGGCAGCGTCCATAGCGTCAGGCAGGCATCAGACATCGAAGGGGTTGCGACGGACCAGGGTCTCGACCCGGTCAGGGCCCGTGGAGACGAGATCGATCGGAACCCCGCCCAACTGCTCGATGGTCTCGAGATAGGCACGCGCCGTGGCGGGCAGCGCATCGTACGAGGTCGTGCCGACAGTGGATTCCGACCAACCCGGCACCTCGAGGTAGCGCGGCTCGCACCGCTCGAACGCGTCGGACCCGACCGGAGGTGTCTCGACCTCCTCGCCGTCGACGACATAGCTCGTGCAGATCTTGAGGGTGTCCATACCGTCGAGCACGTCGAGCTTGGTGATACAGATGCCGGTGACGCTGTTGATGGCGAGCGATCGTTTCAGCGCAACCATATCGAGCCAACCGCAGCGACGCTTGCGCCCGGTGGTCGCACCGAATTCGTTGCCGCGCTTGCCCAGAAGCTCGCCAACGTCGTCGAACAGCTCCGTCGGGAAAGGGCCGGCGCCGACGCGCGTAGTGTAGGCCTTGACGATCCCCAGGACATAATCCAGGTCGCGAGGCCCGACACCGCTGCCGCTGGCTGCCCCGCCGGCGGTCGTCGTGGACGAGGTCACGTAGGGATAGGTGCCGTGATCGATGTCGAGCAGGGCACCCTGGGCGCCCTCGAAGAGGACATCTTTTCCTTCGGCCCGGCAGCTGTGCAGATAGCCGGGCACATCCATCACGAGTGGCCGCAGCACCTCGGCATGACCGAGGTACTCATCGAGGACCGCGTCATAGGACAGCGTGGGGGCCTTGAAGTAATGCTCGAGCATGAAGTTATGATACTCCATGACCTCGCGCAAGCGCTCTTTGAAGTGTTCGGTGTCGAGAAGCTCGCCGAGGCGGATGCCGCGCCGCGCGGTCTTGTCTTCATAGGCCGGGCCGATGCCTCGACCGGTGGTCCCGATCGCCTTGGCGCCGCGCGCCAGCTCGCGCGCCTGGTCGAGGGCGATGTGGTAGGGCAGGATCAGTGGACAGGCTGCACTGATCCCGAGCCGCTCGCGGGCCGGCACGCCGGAGGCTTCGAGCATGGCGAGCTCTTCCTGCAGCGCCGAGGGCGAGAGCACCACGCCGTTGCCGATCAAGCAGCGCACGCCCTCGCGCAGCACGCCGGACGGGACCAGATGCAGCACGGTCTTCACGCCGTCGATGACCAAGGTGTGCCCAGCATTGTGGCCCCCTTGAAACCGCACCACGACCGAGGCCCGATCGGTGAGCAGGTCCACCACTTTACCTTTCCCTTCATCACCCCATTGGGTGCCGATTACAACGACGTTGTTGCCCATCTTTAGTCATCTACTCCGCGAGGATATCGTCTAGTTCCCAACGCCCGTCACGTTCGACCAGCGCCTGCCGGCAGCCCGGATCGCGCAGATCCTGCGCGAGCCCGGGGAGCGCATGGATCACGCGCCGCCCGGAGGCACGGAGCCGATCGATGGCCTCCTGCAACGCCGGCGCGGCCGACCAAGGCGCGTAGATCGCCGCGTCGCTCGTGTCGGCGCGTTGCCCGTGGCGCAGCAACTCCTTCAAATCCGTACTGAACCCGACCGCGGGACGTGCTCGGCCGAAGACGCGTCCGATGTCGTCGTAACGCCCGCCGCGCGCGATCTCCAGACCCCAGCCGGGAACGAAGGCGGCAAAAACCGCTCCTGTCTTATACCGGTAACCGCGCAGCTCCGCCAGATCGTAATGGATGGAAACATCGGGGAGCCAGCGACCGAGCTCGTCGGCGAGTCGGCGCAGGTCGTCGACCGCCGCGCGTACCGGACGATCGGCGTCGCGCAAGAGTATTTCGGCACGCGTGAGCGCATCCGACCCGTTGAGCTCGGCCAAGGCGGACAGCATGCGCGCCGGAGCGCCGCCGAGGCCAAGCTCCGCGATCAGTCTCTCGATCTCGGGGACGGCCTTGCGCTGCAGTGCATCGAACAGCGCGTGCTCCCCGGCCGGCGACAATCCGGCTTGCCGGGCGAGACCGCGATAGATGCCGACGTGCCCCAGATCCAGGTAGGTCTCGCGAATCCCGGCGGCCCGCAAGGTCAGCATGATCAGACGCAGGATCTCGGTATCGCTCTCGATCCCCGAGTGCCCGTAGATCTCGGCGCCGATCTGCAAAGGGCTGCGCGTGCCGGCGAATCCGTCGCTGCGGGTATGCAGAACGGTCCCGAGATAACACAACCGAGTCGGTGCATCACGTCGGAGATGGTGAGCGTCGATCCGGGCGACCTGCGGGGTCATGTCGGCACGCACGCCGAGCAGGCGCCCGCTGAGCTGGTCGGTCAGCTTGAAGGTTTGAAGGTCGAGATCCTGACCGGTTCCGGTCAGGAGCGACTCGAGATAGTCGATGAAGGGCGGGATAACGAGCTCGTAGCCCCAGCTCGCATAGAGATCCAACAGCTCGCGCCGCAGCGTCTCCATGACCCGCGCCTGCGCAGGCAGTACCTCGTCGATCCCGGCCGGCAGCAGCCAGCGTTCCTCGTTCATGCGTTCAGTAGCCCCGGTTGGGAAGGGTTCAGAAATCAGCAAAACAACTCGACGAGAGAATACCCTTGCCACGGTGATCGTTGTCGTAATCGTAATCGAGAACGCGGCCTTGCTCATAGCTCCGGCCACCGTGGCACGTGGCGCAGAGCGCCGCCGGGCATGCGTGACACCGCAGAGCGGGTGTCACGAGCGACTGGAGTTTTGGTTGGCCGATGTTACGAGCGAGTCCGACAACGACAACGATTCTGTGCTCAACTCATTTCTGACACGTTACTTCTTCGATCAACCAGCGACGCACCTCGGACGAAGGGCATCAGTTGACCAGATACAGCAGGCCGACACCGGACAGCATGCTGGCCAGGCCGGCAATCCGCAGTGCGCGTTTGTCCTCGGCGGCGAGCAGCAGGAGAACACGTCGAAACCCGTCCGGACTCAGAAAGGGCCAAATGCCTTCGATGACCAGCACAAGCGCAACCGCGACCAAGACATCATGCAGCAACACGTGACTCCGAAACACCCGATTCGGATCCGAGTGCGCCTTGAAGGTGCGCATCGGTCAAAAGCGGGCATCTTTTCAGACGACGGCGCATTTGTCCAACGCGAGTCGCGCGACGGCGCTCCGATCGACGTCGCGCGGACCTGCAGGAAATTTTACGAGCATCCAGACAAGAACGCCTCGGAAATCCGAGGCGTTCGGTCAGACCCGAAGGCCCGGGATCAATTCCCGGCTGGATCGCGGAAGAACCGGAAGAAATCCGAGTCCGGTTCCAGCACCATCACGTCGCGCTCCTGCCCGAGTGACGATCGATACGCGCTTAAACTGCGGAAGAAGGCGTAGAACTCGCGATCCTGGTTGAAGGCGTTGGCGAAGATCTGCGATGCCCGCGCGTCACCCTCGCCTCGCGTCTCTTCGGACTCGCGAAAGGCTTCGGCCACGATGACCGTTCGCTGGCGATCCGCATCGGCGCGGATACGCTCGGCAGCCTCGCCGCCCTGCGCCCGCAGATCCCTGGCGACCCGCTCACGCTCGGCACGCATTCGCGAGTAAACGGATTCGCTGACCTCGGGCGGCAGGTCGATCTTCTTGACACGCACGTCGACGACCTCGATCCCGAGATCCTGAGCGTTCTCGTTCACCTCCTTGGTCAGCAAGGCCATCAGAGCAAGACGATCGTCCGAGACGACCTCCTGGATCGTGCGTTTGCCGAACTCGTTGCGCAGGCTCGTGTTGACGCGTTCCGACAAGAGACGTGAGGTTCGCGCCACGTTGCCGCCGGTCGAACGGAAGAACTGCGCCGCGTTGGAGATGCGCCACTTGGTGTAGGAGTCGACGATAACGTCCTTCTTCTCGATCGTCAGGAAACGTTCCGGGCGAGCATCCATCGTTTGGATTCGTCGATCGAACATCTTGATGTTGTTGAGGACGGGAACCTTGAAGTGTAGCCCGGGCCGATAGTCGTCTCCGACGATCTGACCGAGGCGCAGCTTGATCGCCACCTCGTACTGCTGCACGACGAAGGTGAACGCATAGACTGCGATCACGAGACCAGCCAGACCAAGCGGCAAAAAGGTTTTCAGCTTACTCATTACCGCACCCTCCGATCACGGTCGACCGAGCGCTGCGGACCCTCGGCTGCCTCCGCTGCAACGGCAGGGGCCGACGGCTCCGGCTTCGCGAGCGCTGCCGAACCCGGCCGCTGTTTCATCAGTTGGTCGATCGGCAGGTAGAGGAGGCTATTGCCGCCGTCTTCCACATCGATGATGACCTTGTTGCTATCACCTAAGACCTGCTCCATCGTTTCCAAGTAGAGGCGTTGTCGCGTGACCTCCGGGGCCATCAGGTACTCGGTCAGGATCGCTGTGAAGCGCGCCGTCTCACCCTCGGACCTCGCGATGACCTGATCACGGTAGGCGCGAGCGTCGGCGATGATCCGAGCGGCCTCGCCGCGGGCCTGCGGAAGGACCTCGTTGGCATAGGCCTCGGCCTGATTCTCCAACCGCTCTTTGTCCTCGCGCGCCTTGATGGCGTCGTCGAACGCGGCCTTAACCTGCTCCGGCGGTTTTGCCGGCTGCATGTTCACGGAGGTGACCAGAAGTCCGGTTTGGTACTGGTCCATCAGGGCCTGCACGCGCTCCTGGATGGTGACGGCAACCTCGCCGCGACCTTCCGTCATGACGAAGTCGAGCTTGCTCCCGCCGACGGTGACACGGACGACCGTCACGGTGGCGTCACGTAGGGTCTGATCCGGGTCGGCGACTTGGAACAGGTAGTCGCCCGCATCCTGGATGCGGGATTGAACGGTGAGCTCCACATCGACGATGTTTTCGTCCTGGGTCAGCATCGAGGCGGAGTGGCTGAAGGTCGAGATTTCATCGACATTGACCTTGACGACCGATTCGAATGGCCAGGGTACATGCCAGTGTGGACCGGGGCCGGTCGTGTCGACGTAGGCGCCGAAGCGCGTCACGACACCTCGCTCGGCAGGCTCGACGATGTAGATGCCGGTTGCCAGCCAGATGACCAGCAGGATGCCGGCGATGATCCCGACGGCCCGCGAGCTGAAATCCCCGCCCGGCAGATTGAATCCGCCGCCCCCGCCGGAGGCGCCGCCGCCTGAAGGTTTATTGCCGCCGAACAGTCCGCCGAGTCGCTCCTGAAGTTTTCTCACGACCTCGTCGAGATCGGGAGGACCCTGCTCGCCGCCGCCCTTGCCGCTCCAAGGGTCTTTGTTACCGCCACCTGGCTCGTTCCAGGCCATAGCTTCTCCGTCTGTCGAATTCGACTGTTGATAGTGGTTTGGGAGGCGCTCCCGCAACGCATTTGCGGACCGCGAATGATGTGCGCACGATCGTCGTTACGCAGTCCATAAGCCAGAGCCCTCGCACGCTCTCTTCAGAGTGCCGACGAAGCGCAACGATATCAAGCAAAGATGCAACCGAGACTGATCGGCAAGATGTGCAAGTTTAGGTGAACGAGGCGGCCGAGGGCAAACGGCGCTCAGCGCTCGGGCGGGCGAGCCGGGCCGCATCGCGCCGCCGGGGCGATTCGAAACCATTGTCGCGGGAGTTTCCGGATCGACCGTCAAGCATCTTCTTTGTCCTCCGAAAACCGCGTATTCCTGGCTGCAAGACGCTCCCGATCCGGTCGCCCAATGATGAGATCCATCGACCAACCCCCCGCCTGTTTGGGCACGTCCGAGATGATCTGCGCATGCTCGAACAACCAAGCGCGCAGGCGCCCTTCACTCGGCTCGAGATCGAGCGAGCAGCGAATCCGGTCGCGCCCCAGCCACTCGGAGATCGCCTGCAACAACAGATCGACCCCGGCGCCCGTCTGCGCAGACAGCCAGACGCGGCTGGGCAATCCGACCGAATCCCGTTCGATTCGCGGCGCCTCGTCGGGGAGCAGATCAACCTTGTTGTAGACATCCAGGCGCGGGATCTCGTCGCTGCCGATCTCGGCGAGCACCTGCTCCACGTCGGCCGCGAGACGGGCCCGATGCGGCGCCGATGCCTCCACGACATGGAGCAACAGCGCAGCACTGCGCGTCTCTTCGAGCGTCGAGCGGAACGCCGCCACCAACTCATGCGGGAGCCGACCGACGAAGCCGACCGTATCGGCCACGAGCACCCGACCGCCATCGGGAAGTGTCAGTCGTCGCAAGGTCGGGTCCAAGGTCGCGAAGAGTTGATCGGCCTGAAAGACGCCGGCCTCGGTCAAACAGTTGAAGAGCGTGGACTTGCCCGCGTTGGTGTAGCCTACGAGCGAGAGCACCGGCAGCTCGGCCTTGTCGCGCGCCTTGCGCCCTTGGGCGCGTTGCACCTGAATACGGTCCAGGCGACGATCGAGCAGGGTCATCCGTTTGGACAGCAGCCGCCGGTCGGTCTCGAGCTGGGTCTCGCCGGGTCCGCGCAGACCGATGCCGCCCTTTTGGCGCTCCAAGTGCGTCCATCCGCGCACCAGCCGGGTCGACATGTGCTTGAGCTGCGCAAGCTCGACCTGTAGCTTGCCCTCGAAAGAACGCGCACGCTGCGCGAAGATGTCGAGAATCAGACCCGAGCGATCCACCACACGGCATTTGAGCAGGCGCTCTAGATTGCGCTCCTGGCCGGGTGAGAGCGGATGGTTGAAGATCACCAGCTCCGCTCCCGTGCCCGCGACCAGCGCGATCAGCTCGTCGCACTTGCCGGTTCCGATAAAAAGCTTCGGATCGGGCGCCGAGCGCGAGCCGCCCAAGGTGCCGACGACCTCCGCACCCGCGGCGACCGCCAGGCGCCGAAACTCCTCTCGCTCGTCGGGCTCGGCGGTCGAGCCGATGTCCAGGTGCACCAAAACAGCGCGCTCGCCGGCGCTCGGGCGCTCAAACACGGCAACCTCCTTCGCGGCGACGAAGGTCCGCGCGCGGGCCGATTACGGCTGCCTCGCGCTCATGTGTTGCCCGGCTCCGGCAGCACCCCTTCGGCCGGTGGGAGCTTGACGTTTCTCGCGGGCACGACGGTGGATATCGCATGCTTGTAAATCATCTGGCTGACGTTGTTTTTCAACAACACGACGAACTGATCGAAGGATTCGATCTGGCCCTGCAATTTGATCCCGTTGACCAGAAAGATGGACACGGGTACGCGTTCCTTCCTCAAGGCGTTCAGAAAAGGGTCTTGGAGGCTTTGGCCTTTAGACATGGAGTAACTCCTTATTGTTGTGGTCGGCTAGTGTTGCCCGGCAAAAAGTGTCTGGCTGTGATCGCTGCCAATCAAGCCGGGGGTGGAGCAGGCAGGACAGCAGCCGGGACAGGCAGACCCGCCGAAAAAGCCTCGTTTAAACCGCACCAGGTGCCGTATGCGTCATTTGCTGGACTGGTTTGGCTGTGCCAGCTCCGACGAATGTCGGAGTTGGCGCGGTTTAAAGTATACAAAATACTAAATTCTAAACCGCGTCTCACCAGGATCGAAGAGATCTCCGAAGCCAAACGCACAATCACAACGACGCATGTCGCTCTGGACGCGGTTAAGTGTCGTCGAAACGCTGCACTTACACCATACCGCCGCGCATCGCTCCGATCCTCGCCGAAGAAAACACGACGTCGAGGTGATCACCGCAACACGCGTACGTCTCTGAACGCAAAGGAATGCAAATAGAGTGCCATGCATCGGACGCCAACGCCAGACAGCCCAGCGATCGGACCGACTGGATGGAGACAGCGGAACGCACGGCGCGTTCAATGCGTTGCGAAGACTCATCCGAGTTGCGTATCAGGACCGATGACGCGCCGTTGATCGGACCATCCGGATCAGACGCAGCGCCGCGTCGAGCGGATCCGGATCATCCGCGAGCCAATGAGTCGCCGTCTCGGCACGCAGCCAGGTCAGCTGACGCTTGGCGAGTTGTCTGGACGCGACGATGCCTGTCAGACCCATCTCCTCGGCGTCGAGCACGCCGTCGAGATAGCTCCAGACCTGACGATACCCGACCGAACGCATCGACGGCAGATCCGCGGTAAGATCGCCGCGCGCCCGCAGACGCGCGACCTCCTCCACCAACCCCTGGTCCAGCATCGTGCGGAAGCGCCAGGCGATGCGCTCGCGCAGCGATTCGCGATCCGCCGGGGCGCGCACCATTTTGAGGAGACGATACGGCAGATCGGCGCTCGCGGTGGCCGAGGCGATCAGCGCGCTCAGCGATCGGCCCGTCAGGGCGTGAACCTCCAACGCACGCTGAATGCGCTGCGGATCGTTGGGGTGAATCCGCGCCGCCGCCTGCGGGTCCAGTCGCCCCAGTCGCGCGTGCATCGCGGACCAGCCGATGACGGCGGCCTCGTCGGACAGGGCTTGGCGGAGCAGCGGATCCGCGCTCGGCAGTCGGGCCAGGCCCTGCTGCAGAGCCCTGAAATAGAGCATGGTGCCGCCGACCAGAAGCGGAATCCGGCCCCGCGCGCTGATCTGCGCCATCGCCGCGAGTGCGTCTTCACGGAAGCGCGCGGTCGAGTATGCCTCGGTGGGCTCCAGGATATCGATCAAGTGATGCGGCGCATGAGACAACACGTCCGGCGTCGGCTTGGCCGTGCCGATGTCCATGCCGCGGTAGACCATCGCCGAATCGACACTGATGATCTCGCACGGCAGACGCTGCACCAGCTCAACGGCCAGATCCGTCTTGCCGGACGCGGTCGGACCCATGAGCAGGATGGCGAGGGGACGTTGCCCGGACGCGTCCTTCGATTCCGCGGCAGCGGGTCCGTCTGATGAGTCGGTCAAAAGATGTGCCCCTCGATCAGCGCCCGCGCGAGAACCAACGATCGAGCTCGTCGTAACCCACGCGGATCCAGGTCGGACGGCCGTGGTTGCATTGGTCGATCCGCTCGGCATGCTCCATGTCGCGAAGCAATCCGTTCATCTCCTCCAGGGTCAGGCGTCGATTGGCCCGCACGGCACCATGACAGGCCATGGTGGAAAGGACCGCGTTGACGGCCTCGTCGAGTCGGGCGCTGCTGCCGTGGACGGCCAGATCCGAGAGAAGATCGCGCACCAAGCCCTCGTGATCGGCCTGTCGCAACAGTGCCGGGACCTCCCGCACCACCAAGGTGCCGGAATCGATGCGGTCGATGACCAAGCCCAGCGCGGCCAGGTCATCGGCCCGGGATGCGATCAGCTCGGCCTCGCGCGGAGCCACCGAGACGGGCACCGGGACCAGCAGCGGCTGGCGAATCACCGCGCCGGAGCGCCAGCTCGCCTTTAACCGCTCGTAGCCGATCCGCTCGTGGGCCGCATGCATATCGACGATGATCAGGCCGTCGGGGGTTTGGGCCAAGAGATAGACCCCGTTGATCTGTGCGACGGCGTAACCGAGCGGGTGCGCCCCGCCGTCGTCTCGGTTTGCGCCGTCCGCCGCGACGTCGATCCGGTCCCCCGCAGGCGGCGGTTGCTGAAACGCCAGATCGGCACGCAAACGCTCGGCATACCCGCCCCGCCCGTCGCCGACGCCCAGCGGCAGGTGCAGGGTGGGCCCCGAAACGCCCCCGAGACGGGCTTCCGGCTCGTCCTCGGCCCGCGGCAGCCGACCCGGCACGAACGCGCTCGCCATCTCGGCCGTTGACTGCGGCTCGCCGAGCACCCCGGCCGAGAGACGCCGCTGAAGCACCCGAAAGATGAAGTCGTGGACCTGCCGACCTTCCCGGAAGCGCACCTCGTGCTTGGACGGATGGACATTGCAGTCGACCGTTCGTGCGGGCAACTCCAGGAACAACAGATAGGCGGGATGCCGACCGTGATGGAGCAGATCGCTGAAGGCTTGGCGCACCGCGTGGCTCACCAGTTTGTCGCGCACCATGCGGCCGTTGACGTAGAAGAACTGCTGATCGGCCTGACTACGGGAGAACGCCGGACGCACCACCCAACCCCACAGGCGCAGATCCACGGCCTCCTCGTCCAGGGTCAAGGCGTGCTCGGCGAAGGCGCCTCCGAGCAAGGTCGCGAGACGGGCGCGCTGCCCCGCATCGTCGGCCGCGGCCGGCAGGTCGTAGACCGTCCTGCCATTGTGACGCAACTGGAAGTCGATCTCGGGCCGCGCCAAGGCGATGCGCCTCACCACCTGCTCCAGATGGCCGAGCTCGGTCTTCTCGGTGCGCAGAAACTTGCGACGTGCCGGGGTGTTGTAGAAGAGATCCTGGACATCCACGCTGGTCCCGGGCGGATGCGCCGCCGGACGCGGCTCGTCCAAGACCCCGTCGCTGCCGACCGTGACCTCGAGGGCCGTCGGCTCGTCGCGGCTGCGCGAGATCAAACGCAAGCGGCTCACCGAGGCGATGCTCGGCAATGCCTCGCCACGGAACCCCAGGGTAGAGACCGCCTCCAGATCGCTCAAATCGGCGACCTTGCTGGTGGCATGACGCGAGAGCGCCAGCACCAACTCATCCGGCGGGATGCCGCGCCCGTCGTCACGCACACGCAGCCGCTTGATGCCCCCGCGCTCCACGTCGATCTCCACGCGCGTGCACCCGGCATCGAGACTGTTCTCGATCAGCTCCTTGGCGACCGAGGCCGGACGCTCGACGACCTCGCCTGCGGCGATCTGGTTGACGAGATGACTGGAGAGGATACGGATCGGCTTGGACATGCGCGGATGGGAACAGAAGCGCGGGGCGCGAGCAAGGGGAGCTTCCGGTAGCCTGCGGCGTGCCTCCTGCCTCCTGCCTCCTGCCTCCTGCCTCCTGCTATCAGCTATCAGCTGTCAGCTGTCAGCTATTAGCCGTAGGTTGTGCTGACGACAGGAGGCACAACTTGCGCCGACTGTTCATTGTGCCTCGCACGGCTCGGCACAACCTACGGCGGACAGTTGATGGTTGATGGCTGATAGCTGATAGCTAAAGGCTGGCGGCTGGCGGATGGAAGGTCCCGGCTCACGAATCCTCCGGAATCGCCAACACCTGCCCGACCCGGATCATGTCGTCGTTCAGGCCGTTGCGGGCCCTCAAGGCCGAGATGCTCACGCTGTGCCGCTTGGCGATCCCGGACAGGGTATCGCCCGGACCGATGACGTATTCGCGCCCGCCTCCGCCGCCCTGCGGAGAGGCATCGACAAGCATCCCGCGAGGCGGATACTTGCGAAAGTACCCCAGCACGCCGGCCAAAATCGCCTCGGCGAGCTCCCGCTGGTGACCACGATCGCGCAGCCGCTTTTCATCGTCGGGGTTGCTGATGAAGGCGGTCTCGACCAAGATCGAGGGCACGTCCGGCGCCTTGAGGACAGCGAACCCACCGCGCTGGACATCGCCGCGATGGACCACGCCCACTCGACCGAGATTGGCGAGGACCATGGCCGCGGCCTCGGTGCTGTGCTCGATGGTCGCGTTCTGCGTCATGTCCATGAGTACGTTTGCCAGTAGATCGTCGCCGGTCGAGAAATCGACGCCACCGATCTGATCCGCACTGTTCTCGCGATTCGCCAGCCATTTCGCCGCCTCGCTGCTCGCCCCGCCGTAGGACAGGGTGTAGACCGAGGAGCCTTTGGCTTTCGCGTTGGAGAAGGCATCGGCATGGATCGAAACGAAAAGATCGGCCTGTCCCTCGCGCGCGATCGCGATGCGTTCCCGCAGCCCGACATAGTAATCGCCGTCGCGAATCATCAGCGCCTCGAGCCCCGGCTCGCGGTCGACGAGCTTGGCGAGCTCACGCGCGACCGCAAGGGTAACGTCCTTCTCCAGGGTTCCTGCAGCACCGATGGCCCCGGGATCCTCGCCGCCGTGACCGGCGTCGATGGCGATCATAATGGACGACCCGCGACCAGGCCGCTTCTCCCCTTTGCGAAGAGCCGAATTCGGAAATGAGGGAAGCGCGACGCGTCGGACACTCGAACCGTCCTTCGGCGTCAGATCGATCACCAGCCGATGTCCGTAGCGCTCGTTCGGGCTCAGCGCAAAGCTCTTGGCCTGTACCGGCTGTTTGAGATCCAGGACGAGACGCAGATGCGATCCGCCCCGCACGCCGCCGCGCAGGCCGATGAGGACGGCATCCCCGAGATCGACCTTCGGTAGATGACTCTGCATGGCGGCATCGTCGAGGTCGATGACGAGACGATCCGGCTCGTCCAGCGGGAAGATCCGGTGTGTGATCGCCGAGGAGGTCTCGAAGACCAACCGGGTCTTCTCCGGATCCGTCCAGACCCGCGTACCCTGCACCGACGCCTGCTCCGCGCAGACGCACTGCGCCGAAACCGTAAGCAAGAGGAGAAGAAGCGGAGAGATCAGCCTATTCACGAGCACGGCCTTCCGGTTGCTCCCGATCCGATCGATCGTGCGTTGAACGATAACATACCGAGCAACGGCTTTCCATGCTGCATCATCGGATTACATCCGACTTCTCAGGCGATGCGCAACGCGCCGAGTCCGCGGAACCGCGCCCGGCCAGCGCCTCCAGCACGGACTCTCCCGACGCCGTCCGGGCCGAGAGAAACAGATGTCGGCCGTTCGGGACGTATGCGATCGCGATGACGAGATCGGGCGGCGGCAGCATCCCGAGACCGCGCTCGGGCCACTCCACCATCCAGACGGCATCCTCGGCGAGCAGATCGCGCAGACCCAGATACTCGAGCTCCTGCGGATCTCCGAGGCGATAGAGATCAAGATGATAGAGCCGCCGCTCCCCGATCTCGTAGGGTTCGAGCAGGGTGTAGGTCGGGCTACGCACGGCACCGCCATGACCGAGCCCCGCGAGAACACCCCGGGTCAGGGTCGTTTTGCCGGTCCCGAGATCACCCTCGAGATAGACGATCAGACACGGCGGCAAGAGCGCCGCGAGCCGCGCCCCGAAGGCGAGTTGCGCCTCGGGATCGGGCAGCCATTGCTCGATCATGAGTCCTCCTGCACTGCGGTCACGCGATTGGCCACCGGGCGAAGGGCGTCGATGATATCGCTCGCAATGAGCCCGCGCTCGCCCATCCGCGCGGCCCGATCACCTGCGGCCGCGTGCAGACAGACGCCGGCACAGGCGGCCTCCTCCGCATCGAGACCCTGAGCGCGCAGGGCGCCGATGATCCCGGTCAAGACATCTCCGGAGCCGGCGGTCGCCATCCCGGGGTTGCCGTCGCTGCAGACCGCAAGCGGGCGCGCCGGATCGCTCCGGATCAGGGTCCCCGCGCCTTTCAGGACGACGACACCGCCGTAGCGACCCTGCAGCGCGTGCACGGCGGCCGGACGATCCTGCTCGATCTGCGCAACGCCGGTCCCGAGCAGGCGCGCCGCCTCGCCCGGGTGTGGTGTCAGCACCCAATCCGGCCCCGAGCGGGGGGCCTCGGCGAGGAGGTTCAAGGCGTCGGCATCGACGACCGTCGGCATGCCGAGGCCAAGCACGTCAGTCCAAAGATTGCGGCCCCACGCCTCGCGACCCAAACCGGGGCCGATCGCGACGACATCGGCCCGCGCGATTAGGGGAGCGAGGTCGGCCGAGGTCTCGACCGACGACACCATCAGCTCGGGACGCGAGAGATTCAGCCAAGCGGCATGTGCCGGATGCGTGGCGATCGTGACCAATCCGGCACCGGCCCGCAGTGCGGCCTCGCCCGAGAGACGCACGGCACCGGACAGGCCGGGTGCGCCGCCGATCACCAGCAGGTGTCCGAAGGTGCCCTTGTGCGCGGTGCGGGGACGTCGCCCGAAACGCGCCGACTGCTGTTCCCAGTCGATGCGCCGCGCCGAGGCCACCTCGCCGGAATAGACCCGGGCCGGGATCGACAGCGCGCTGAAACGGATCGCGCCGCAGTACTCGGGTCCGGCCCCGATGAAGAGACCTTGCTTGAGTCCGATGAAGCTGACCGTGACATCCGCACGCACCGCCCCTCCCATGACCTGCCCGGTATCGGCATGCAGACCCGACGGGATGTCGACGGCGAGCACCGGCGCGCGCTGGTGGTCGAGGGCCTGAATCGCCTCGGCCCAGAGCCCCTCGACCGGCCGTTCCAGCCCGGTCCCGAGAACGGCATCGACCAGGACATCCGAGCGCCGCGGCAGTCCCCGATAAGGCTCGATCGTCCCACCCGCGTCGCGCCAGGCATCGCGACTGATGGCCGCATCGCCCGTCACACGCTGCGGATCTCCGAGCTGCAGCAGGCGCACGCCCAGACCTTCGGCCCGCGCCAAGCGCGCGATCACATAGCCGTCTCCGCCGTTGTTGCCGACACCGACGAGCACCGTGAGATCGCGCGCATCGGGCCAACGTTCACGCAGGATCCGATAGGCGACCTCCCCGGCCCGGTTCATCAGCGCGATACCCGGGATGCCGTGCTGCTCGATCGCGCAGCGGTCGAGGCTACGCACCTGCTCGGCGCGATAGAGCGCATGCGGCAGGCGATCGCGGTCGGGCATCGGGTTAATCCGCGTAGGGGATGACATGTGATGCTCCCGCGCGGGCTCGATTGCAGGCGACGCAAGCGACATCGCGCAGGACGCGGATCACGTCGATAAAGCTGAATATCGTCAGACGATCGGCGTTCATGGATCCCGATGTGGTTGATGGGTTTGCTCGATGGCGCCATCCCCGAACAAAGCGTTCGAGTCGGCTCAGGATGCGGTCTATCCTTCGGGAATCCGCAATCGCCGAGGCACGACGATCCCGAATGATTCCGCCCGCCGAGCTTGTCGCCCGCATCAAGCGCCGGGGTTTGGAGCTCGGCTTCCAACAGGTCGGGATCACCGACACCGACCTTGCGTCGGCCGAGTCGCGCCTGCTGAGCTGGCTGGCCGAAGGCCGTCACGGCACCATGGATTACATGGCCCGACACGGGCTGAAGCGCTCGCGCCCGGCCGAGCTGGTGCCCGGCACGGTTCGGGTGATCTCGGTGCGGATGGACTATCTGCCCGAGTCGCACCAAGCGATGCAGGCCGCGCTCGAGGAGCCGCCGCGCGCCTTCATCTCGCGCTACGCACTGGGCCGCGACTATCACAAGCTGCTCAGACGGCGACTGCAACGCCTCGCCGAGCATATCCTCGCCGAAATCGGCCCCTTCGGCTACCGGGTCTTCGTCGACTCCGCGCCCGTCTTGGAGAAACCCTTGGCCGCGAAGGCCGGGCTCGGCTGGATCGGCAAGCATACCAACCTCGTCCACCCCAAGGCCGGCTCCTGGTTCTTCCTCGGCGAGATTTACACCGATCTCGCACTGCCGATCGATACCCCGATTGCCGATCACTGCGGCCGCTGTCGGGCCTGCATCGAGGTCTGTCCGACCCGTGCGATCGTCGCGCCCTACGCGCTGGATGCCCGCTTATGCATCTCCTACCTGACGATCGAGCACGCCGGAAGCATCCCGGAGCCGCTCCGCCCGCTGATGGGCAACCGCATCTACGGCTGCGACGACTGTCAGTTGGTCTGTCCCTGGAATCGCTTCGCGCGGCTCGCCGCAGAGCCGGATTTTCAAGCACGCCACGGACTGGATACGGCCTCGCTGGTCGAGGTCTTCGGCTGGGACGAGTCGACCTTTCTCGACCGAACGCAAGGCTCCGCGATCCGTCGCATCGGCCACATCCGCTGGCTGCGAAACATCGCCGTCGCGCTCGGCAACGCACCCTCCTCACCCGAGGTCAAACAGGCCCTGAGCGCCCGTGCAGACCATCCCGACGCCCTGATTCGGGAGCATGTCGGCTGGGCGCTCCGGTGGATCGGTTAAACCGCGTCCAGAGCGACATGCGTCGTTTTCATTGTGCGTTTGGCTTCGGAGATATCCTCGATCCCGGTGAGACGCGGTTTAGAATTTGATTTTTTGAATACTTTAAACCGCGCCAGCTCCGACAGTCATCGGAGCTGACGCGGCCAATCCACTCCACCACATGACGCATACAGCACCGGGCGCGATTTAAACCGCCCGCAAAAGATGCGTGCGATAATGTTTCAGCTCGTCGATCGACTCGCGGATATCGTCGAGGGCTAGGTGTCGCGATTCTTTCTTGAAGGCACTCGCCACGTCGGGCGCCCAGCGTTGCGCGAGGATCTTGAGCGTGCTCACGTCCAGATTTCGATAGTGGCAGTAGGCCTCGAGCTTCGGCATCCAGAGCGCGAGGAAGCGCCGGTCCTGACAGATGCTGTTTCCGCACAAGGGCGAGGCGCCGGCCGGGACGAAATCCGCGAGGAAGCGCAGGGTCGTCGATTCGGCATGGGATACGCTCTGCGTGCTCGCGCGTACCCGATCGAGCAGGCCGGAGCGGCCGTGATGGTCGCGATTCCAGTCGTCCATGCCCGCAAGAACGGCCTCGGGCTGATGGATCGCAACGACGGGACCCTCGGCCAGGATGCGAAGATCGCTGTCGGTGATCATGGTCGCGATCTCGAGGATGCGATCGGTCGCGGGGTCGAGCCCCGTCATCTCGAGATCGAGCCAGATCAGATTATTCTCGTTCTTGGTCAAATGCCTGCTCTCCTGCAATCCGTCAACGGGTAAGCCGACCGCCTGGTCTAACACGGCGGTCGACACCATGATCGGGTAGGGTAGCGGCCTTCCCGCCTGCTGGCGACCCTTGAACCTGTCCGGCGAGACATTGGCGGAATCGAGCAGAATGCCGCAGACGGCCGAAATCGCCTTGTTGTTTTCCAACAATCCTCCGGAGTCTCTTTCATGAAGATCCAGTCCATACTCCTTGGCGTGACCACAGCCGCGCTTCTCGGCCTCGGTTCGGTCGCGGCACAGGCGCAACCCAGCGAGAACGCCGGGGAGCTCTACGAAGAAAACTGTCTGAGCTGCCACGGCAGCGAGATCTACACGCGCGAGGGGCGCATGGTCACCTCGATCGACGGACTCGAGCGTCAGGTACAACGCTGCGAGACCGCGCTCGGGCTGCGGTGGTTCGATGAAGACATCAAGGACGTGGCCGCCTATCTAAATCATCACTTCTACAGTTTCGAGCGCTGAGCCGGTGACGAAACGGCGGCTGTCCGGACGCCAGATCGAGCGGATCCAAACCATCCAGGACCGCCGCCGCCAGCGCCTCGCCTCGCGCGTTGACAACGCCTTATCCGAGATCGAAGGCGAGCCGCTGCCTACGGAGGGCCGGGTGGTCGTCCGACACGGTGCCAATCTGGCGGTCGAGGACGCCGACGGCGACATCACCCATTGTCTGTCGCGTCAGAACATCGGTCATCCGGTCTGCGGGGATCGCGTGGTCTGGCAACGCACCGCGGACAACCAAGGTGTTGTCACCGCCATCCTGACGCGGCAAACCCTGCTGAGTCGCCCCGACTTCGGCGGTCGCGACAAGCCATTGGCGGCCAATCTGACGCGCCTGGTGATCCTGATCGCCCCGCGGCCGGAGCCGAGCGACTATCTGATCGATCAGTATCTGGTTGCGGCGGAGACCATGGGTGTCCAGGCCATCATCGTGGCCAACAAGATGGACCTGCTCGACGCGACCGAGCGTGCGGCGTTTCAGGAGCGCTTCGCCCACTATGCGGCGATCGGTTATCCCCTCCTCTGGACCAGTCTGCGCGAACCGGACACCCTGACTGCACTCTTCGGCCATCTCAGCGGGCAAACGAGCATCCTGGTGGGCCAGTCCGGCGTCGGCAAATCATCCTTGGTCAAAGTGCTGCTGCCGGACCGCGAGATCCAGATCGGTCGACTTTCCAAGGCGACCGGACTCGGCCGCCACACCACCTCGGCGGCCACCTGCTATCGGTTGCCCGCCGACGGCGCCTTGATCGACTCGCCCGGAGTGCGCAGCTTCCGCACCGGCCCGCTCGACCGCGATGCCCTGCAACAAGGGTTTTGCGACCTCCGCCCCTACATCGGACACTGCCGATTCGCCGACTGCCGACATGACCAGGAGCCCGACTGCGCCATCCACGGCGCCGTCGCAGCGGGCCTAATCGACCCGCGGCGACTCGCCAACTTCAAACATCTGCTGGCGGAAGCGGAGCAGGCACGCACTTAAACCGCGCCCGGTGCGGTATGCGATGTTTTTGGGTGGGGTCGGCCCCGGCAGATTTGACGACCGCTGGAGCCTGCGCGGTTTAAGAGATTAAAAAATGGATGGTTTTGAACCGCGTCCCCGCTACAAGCTGCGGATGCACCAAACGTCGAACTCACGCGAAAGTGAGCATCTCGCTCTGGACGCGGTTTAAGCCCCGTCACGCGATGCCCAATCAGGACACGACAGGATGAGCTATTGGCTGATGAAATCCGAGCCGGACGCCTTCGGTCTCGACGACTTGGCCGCACGCCCCGACCGGACCGAGCCCTGGGACGGGGTGCGCAACTATCAGGCCCGCAACATGCTGCGCGACGCGATGCGTCCGGGCGACCACATCCTCTTCTATCACTCCAACTGTGCCGTGCCGGGCGTGGTCGGAATCGCCGAGGTGGCAAGCGAGGCCTATCCCGACAGCACCGCCTTCGATCCGGAGGCCAAGTATTTCGACCCCAAGAGCGATCCGGAAAAACCGCGGTGGTATCTGGTGGAGGTCCGGTACGTGCGCCATTTGAAACGCACCATCTCGCTCGCCGAGCTCAAGGCGCACGCCGAGGGTGCGCTCGCCGGCTTTCCGCTCGTGCGCAACGGTAATCGGCTCTCCGTCATGCCGGTCACGCCCGAGCAATGGGACTTCATCCTCGGTCTGGAGTCCGAGGCCGAAGCCGAAGCGGGTTCTTAGTTGATTTCCGGGAAAGGATCTACCGGCAGAGCCGAAACCAAGAAAAGTGGTCGAAGGCTCTACTCGTTGTCGTTGTCGTTGTCGCAATCGGATTCCGGACGAACACGACAACGACAACAAAAATTTCTGGGACGGTTTGCTCAAAACTTGCGGCTTAAGGGACTCGATGCCTTCCAGGCATGCGCAGTCGGGGTGCCTATTCTTGGAAATCACCTTATCTATGAAGATGGTTCGGCTAAGAATCCAGTCGGTTTCGCGCCGTCGAGGTCCGCCATGCACCGCCGTAAACTGCCGATCGGGATCCAGACCTTCGCCAAGATTCGGGAGGATGATTTTTATTATGTCGACAAGACCGCCTTCATCCGCCAGTTGGTCGACGAGGGCAGCCAGTATTTCCTGTCGCGCCCGCGGCGCTTCGGCAAGTCGCTGCTGATCGATACCCTCGCGGAGCTCTTCGCCGGCAACGAGCCCTTGTTTCGAGGGCTCGCGATCCATCCGCATTGGGACTGGACAACCCCTTATCCGGTCATTCGGATCAGCTTCGGCGGGGGTGTGGTGCGCGATCGCGTCGAGCTCGATCAGCGGATCCTGGATCTCTTGTCCCGCAACCAACGCGCGCTTGGCCTGGCCTGTCGCGACAACACGGACGTCGTGGGTTGTTTTGCCGAGTTGCTCGCGCTGGCCCATGCCGCCACCGGCAAACGCGCCGTGGTGCTGGTGGACGAATACGACAAGCCGATCCTCGACAACCTGAGCGACGCGAAGACCGCGCGTGAGCTCCGCGACGGACTGCGCGATCTCTATTCGGTCATCAAGGACAACGACGCCCTCCTGAAAGGCTTGATGGGCGACCCCATGCAGGCCGATCGGGCCGTCAGTCGGCTCTACGACGTGCTCGTCGCCGGCGACTTCGCGGCCTTGCGCGCCCATCTCGAAAGCCTCTTCGCGTCTATCCCCTATCCCTGGCACACCGGCAATCCGATCGCCCGTTTCGAGGGCTACTATGCGAGCGTCTTCTACAGCCATCTGGCCGCGCTGGGCTTGGACCTAACCCCGGAGGAGACGAGCAGCCAAGGCCGTATCGACCTGACCCTGAAGTTCAACGACTGCATCTGGCTGTTTGAATTCAAAGTCGTCGAGCTGGTACCGGACGGGCGAGCGCTCCAACAAATCAAGGACCGCGGCTACGCGGATAAATACCGCGCCCTGGGTCAGCCAATCCACCAGATCGGGATCGAATTCAGTCGCGAGCGCTGCGCACTGGTCGGCTTCGAGGTGGAAACGCTGTGAATCTCCGGCCGCGGATGGCGATCTGCGCGGTCGCCCGCGGTGTGTGATCCACGCCATGCGAACGGACTTCGGGCGATCTCCGAAAAATTCCCTACCCGTAGGTTGTACTGACGATAGGAAGCACAACGGCCGCCGGCAGGGAGCGTTCCGGTGCGCAGCTCGGCATAACGGTTTCCGGAATTCGCCTCAAAGGCGCCCGGATCACATCAATCGGACGACGGATGCCTGCTGCAGCCCGAGCGCCTGCTGGCCCAGCTTGAGTGCCTGCTCGGCGAAGGCGTCCAGATCGCCCCAGCGATCGTCCGTATCCACCACCTCCGACATGACCTCGCCGACGATACCGAGCCGGTAGGCGCCGTCGGCACGCTCGGCGGGCGGGCTTGGCTCGACACAGACATAGAAGACGGGCTCGCGTTGCCCTTGGGGCACAAAGGCAAGGATGTATCGATAGGCACGGCCGTCGCCGCTCTCGATCTCGCCGAGCAGCGAGGCGCTGTGGCTGCCGATCTGATAGCGGCGTTTCGGGATGGCGGTCTTGATGACTGGGCGGTCTTGCATGGCACGGCTCCTGATGCATGTCGAATCTGGCGCGGTTTCGTCGCTCTGTCCTGCACGTGGGGACGTTCGGGCGGCAACGCAGGCCGAAGCAGCTGCGGTTCTGCACTATCCAGATGACTCCACCGCCATCTCCCCGAGGACGGACACGACCGATGCGCAGAGCATCGCAAGCTCCTCGTCGGTGACGATGTAGGGCGGCATCAGATAGACGAGTCGGCCGAACGGGCGCACCCAAACCCCGCGCGCGACGAAACGGCGCTGGATCTCGCGCATGGACACGGGCGCGCACATCTCGACCACGCCGATCGCGCCGAGCACGCGCACCTCGGCCACACCCGGAAGGTCCCGGCAGCCCGCCAGTCCGGCGCCGAGACCGCGTTCGATCCGCGCGATGTTGGCCCGCCAGTCGGAGGCCAGCAGGAGCTCGATGCTGGCATTGGCGATCGCGCAGGCGAGCGGATTGCCCATGAAGGTCGGGCCGTGCATAAAGACGCGGGGGTCGCCCGAGGAGATAGTCCGGGCGACCCGATCGGTCGCGAGCGTCGCGGCGAGCGTGAGATAACCGCCGGTCAGGGCCTTGCCGAGTGTCATGATGTCCGGGGCGATGCCCGCATGCTCGCAGGCGAAGAGCGCGCCGGTGCGGCCGAAGCCGGTCGCGATCTCGTCGGCGATCAGGAGCACCTCGAAGCGGTCGCAGAGCCGGCGAACCTCCGCGAGATAGTCCGCGCTGTAGAAGCGCATGCCCCCGGCACCCTGCACGATCGGCTCAAGGATGACCGCGGCCAGCTCCGCGTGATACCGCTCGATCAAGGCCGCAAACTCGGCGATCTGCTCGGGCCGACAGGGTTCGTCGAACCGGCACGCGGGAGCCGGAGCAAAGACCTGCTCGGGCAACACCCGGCTGAAGAGGTGGTGCATCCCGGTGACGGGATCGCAGACCGACATGGCCCCTTGGGTATCCCCGTGATAGCCCGAGCGGATCGTCATGAGCCGGTGCCGCTCGGGTCGCCCGGCGGCCTGCTGGTACTGGATAGCCATCTTGATGGCGACCTCGACCGAGACGGATCCCGAGTCGCAGAGAAAGACGTGCTGCAGCGACTCCGGAGTCAGCTTCACCAGGGTGTCGACCAAGCGCACAGCCGGCTCGTGTGTCAGCCCGCCGAACATGATGTGCGACATGACGTCGAGCTGATCGCGCGCCGCCTGATTCAGGACCGGATGGTTGTAGCCGTGGATGGCGCACCACCAAGAGGACATGCCGTCGATCAGCTCGCGGCCGTCCATGAGCCGGATCCGACAACCCAAAGCCGAGCGCACCGCATAGACCGGATCGCGATCGATCGTGGAGGTGTAGGGATGCCAGGCGTGGGCCCGGTCGATCCCGAGCAGCTCGTCCTCTGTCATTCTAAACCGCGTCCAGAGCGACCAGCGTCATTTTCATGTTGTGTCGGACTCAAGGATCTTTCCGATCTTTGTCGTAACGCGGTTTAGAATTGAGTATTTTTTAATACTTTAAACCGCGCCAGCTCCGAACAGTTGTCGGAGCTGACGCGGCCAAGCCAGCCCAACGAACGATGCGGATCGCACCGGGCGCGGTTTAAAGATCCGCACGACTGTCGATCTCGCTCACCGCCAGCCCGTGTAGGATGCCTCTGATAATGGCGCGACATTCTTCCTCGCGCTCGGACTTGCCCTTCCTGGCCGCGTTGAAGAACCGCGCCAGGTCGCGCTGCTGCGCGGCGGGCAGCTCCTCGGTGAACCCGGCACGGCGGATTTCCTTCTCGGGAACCTTATCGGGTGCGTCTTCCTCCGCGGCCTGACGACCGTGCGACCAGTTCATGGCCCGCGCACTGTAGAGCACGATGCGATCCAGGAGGACGAAGGGGAAGCGTGGATTGTGAACGGGCCCGACCGTGAAACGCTGCGTCCCCGAGGCGCGCTCGATGTTCAGTTTGGCCAGTGCCTTGCTCCCGACGAACCCCAGGACGCCGCCGGTTGCCGCACCGATCAGCGCGCCGGCTCCGAAGGTATGCCCGGCTGTCGAGAGGTCGATGGTCGCTCCCGAGGCCGCGCCGGCCGCCATGCCGACCAGTGCAAGCTGTCGTTTGGACAGACCGAGCGCCTGACTCACCTCCTCCGAAAGCAGATCCTTGCCGAGGATCGAATCCGGGGGCATGTGCCAGACATGATGGCGAAAATTCGCGCGGATCTGCTCCTGCGCATTCGTCTCGAGCTGGCGCAGCCCGTCTTCGAACGCCCTGGTCACCTCCTCCTTGACACGCTCGCGGCCGCTCTCGAAGACCAGCTTGCCCTCCTTCACGGTCTTGGACGCCTTGTAGGTGAGCGCCTCCTTGAGCAGATCCAGGATGGTGGTGACGGCCTGATCGGTGCGCCGGTTCCAGTCGTGCTCGAAGGCATGGATGGCCTCCTCGACGAGCGGCTCCCAACGCTGATCGATGCTCTTGAGCGCCTGCAACAACCGCACGCGCTCGCCGTAGGTGGCGCGATGGGCGTTGAAGTCGCGCACCGAGTTGAACGCCTTAACGAGCGCATCGCGCCACTGGGTCATGTAGCGCGTGTTGTTGGTGAGGTTGTTGAGGATCGCCATGCGCGGGCGGGCGGTCAGACGCAGCAGCTCGATCTCGACCCGATCCTTCTCCTTGATGCGCTTGGAGCCATCGACCACCAGGATGATGGCCGCACCCTCGGCAACCGGCTCGAGGAGCTCGCAGTCGTGCGTAAAGAGGGGGTCGGCCCGATGCGCGGCCACGAATGCCCGCGCCAGCTCGCGCTTGCCGCTTTGGGCTTGAAACCATTCCAGGATCGCGTTGGGATTCTGAAAGCCAGGGGTATCGATGAACTCGATCACCGGCCGCCCGTCGATGATGACCGGGTAGACGTTCGACTCGGTCGTGGTGCCTGCACGTTTGTCGATCTGAATCAGGTCGTTTTCGGTGAGGGTCGCGACCACGGAGGACTTACCGGCATTCGGGTGTCCCATGATCGCCAGTCTTGGAATCTTCCCGGACATCAGTCGTCTCCATCCTCGTGCGGGGGCGCAAGCATCTCCAAGCGCAGATAGGGGTCGGCCATCTGATCGATCTTGCGTTGCCAGTCCGTGTAGTCGAACGGGCGCATCGGCGGCAGACGGTCGTCGTCGGTCGGATCGCCGACCAAGGCGAGCATGATCTGGGCGCGTGTCCCCGCCGCGACGCGCAGCTCGCGCAGGAAGCGCAGGCTCTCCGTGATCGGGGGCTGCGAGCCGTCCTCGATCACGACCACCCGAGGCGGCGGCGCCTGCCAGTCGCCGCGATCGAGGAGACCGAGCGCATCGTCGGTCATTGCGCTGCCGGCGCCTACGGTCGCCGTCGCCGCAACCCGCCATCCGCAGAGGTGCATCAGCATCTGCTCCAGACGCGGGCGGTCCTCGTCCTCGAGGATGTCGTCGACGTCGACGTGCAGCAGAAGCAAACAGGCGTCGGGGGCAAAGCTGGCGACGTGCGCGAGTGTCGACGTCGGTGGTGTCGGAGCGGCGACCGCCGGCGTCGGGGCCGTCTCGGGGGGTAGCGTCGGCGTCTCTGCGATCCGTGGCTGGGCCGTGGGGTGCGCAGGCGGCTTAGCCGACGGCCTCTCCGGACCCTTCAAGTCCGATCTCTTCGAAACCGCAGGCTGTGCCTTCGCCTGCTTCGGCTCGGCTCGCGGCGTTGCGGGGACCGCAGGCGCCGCGGGCCCGGCTTCCGTCTCGGCGGACTTTTGCTCGGCCTGTTCGGCCGTTGGCACGGGCTCGGGGATCACCGGTGCAGCGGGCCCGAGCTCCGGCACCGCTGGCCGCTCGGGCTCGGGCTCGGGCTCGGGCTTGGCCTGACGAACCGATGGCGCGGCAGTGCGGTCGGTCTGACTTGAACCGGACGTCGCGACGACACCCTCCGCAACAACCGAAATTGCGTCGTCGCGAACCGTCGAGGACGCCTCGGCCTCGCGGGGCTGCGCCGGTTGCTGCTTGGGCTCCGGTGCAGGAGACGCTTTCCCAGCATCGACAGGCGCGTACACCTGCGCAGGCGCGAGCGGAGGTGGCGGAGCCGGGGTCGGCGCCGCGTCCCCCGGCTCGACCCATCGAACCAGTCCATTGCGCCAAGGACGCGCCGAGGTGGTCGGGGTCGCCTCGGCCGGGCCATCCGGTCCCGCGGGACGCGGCTTGCGCGAGGTCGACACGGTCGGGATCGGCATCTCGGCGCCCCTCTCGCCGCCCGGGCGTCCCCCGCTCGGCGTCGTATCGAGGCGCGGCGAGAGCATGCGGGCATAGAGCGCCTGGGTGCGGCTGTGCGTGAAGGGCAGGCGCGCCAGGATCAGGCGCCGGGCCAGAACGGACCCACCCCACAGCATTAACCTCGGCAGAAGCCCGTAGGTCGTGACGGCCAGGACGAGGAACGAGCCCCAGGATCGCAGATGCACGGGATCAGGTTTGAAGGTGGGCGTGGCGCTCGCCCAGTGCTCGAGAAAGATGCGCGAGCCGGCCACTTGCTCCAGGCTCGGGTAGCCGATGCCCTCTCCGAGCAGCCAGCTCCAAGGCAGCGCGATCAGTCGGGTCATGTCGAAGATCGTCTGCGGATGGACGTTCAGGGTCGAGCCCCAGCCGAAGGCCAGGTCAGTGAACCATTCCAGCAGCAGGGTGGTCAGGATGACACCGATATTGAAGGCAACCCCGAAGATCTGGGCCGGAATCAGCAACGGCAGATAGGCGACCGGGCCATAGACCGCGTACTGCGATTTGAGAAGCCCCTGCCGGGCACGCGCCTGATCCTGAATCTCGGCCGCAGTATGACCGATGCGTTGGCGCTGAAGCCAGCTCGCAGCCTTGGCAACGAGCGGACGTACGACGTGCGTCAGGATGCCCGGCGCCGCGCCCGCGCCGCGCCCGCGCGCCTTGCGCAGCCCCCAGGCCGTGACGAGCGAAGCCACGAGCAGAAACTGCACGATGACCAACAGAAACAGATACCAGGAAACGCTGACCGGGCGGGTTCCGTCGTAGCTGAGCAGCGCGGAGGCCACGCCGATGCCGAGGATGAATCCGACGACCGCGAGCAGCAGGGTGACCAGACGCTCGGCGCTACCGAACGCCGCTCCCGGCAGGACCCCGCGCATCTCCGGAAGCTCTGCATTACGGCGTGCCGCCAGCCATCGGCGCAGGCTAAAGCGCCGATGTGCAGGGGTGTGCGGCGGCTGATCGCCGATCTCGGGCGCGATCGCGTCGAGGTAGAGCGAGCGATCGCGCTCGGCTAGGGTCTTGCGCGCCGACGGCTGCTCGCGCAGCTCGCGCTCGTCGGCATCCAAGTAATACTCGAAGTCGATCAGATCGGCGACCGTCCAGTCGCGCGCCTCATCGGACGCCGCGTGGACTTGGGTCGAATCGGCCGGATGATGTTTGAAATCCATAGGGATGCGTCAAGACTCCTCGGTGCTGGTCCCTCGGTGCTCTTCAGGCACCCCTCGATGCGTGTTTCGGCGGCCTGTTGCCGGCGCCTGGAGCCGACGCACCGAGCTTGACGGAGTGCTCGGACGCGACCGGTCGGTCATTCTTATCCCTAATCTCAACTCGGGTCGAGCGCAACGGCGGCCGACCATTGCTCGAAATATCCCACAGTCCGGCCTTCAATTCACGTCCACGACGTCGCTGCCCGAGCACATATCCTCCGCCGCGGGCGAGCGGCGCGCTCGTCATCCCGTCCAATCCCGTGCAATCCGTGCAAACAGGTGCCCGAGCATGGCATCATCGGGGCTCCTCGGTGACTCACCGGAGCATGCCATGACACGCAATTCGAGCCCCGCCATACCGCGCCTCGCGGTCCTCGCCGCAGCACTCGTCGCCGGCGGCGCATTCCTGTACATGGTGAAACTGATGCACGACATCTCCGGGAATGTCGCCCTGATGGCGGGCGAGATGGCATCCATGTCGGCCGACATGGGCCGGATGCGTCAGGACATGACCTCGCTCGCCCGAGACGTTTCCACCATGGGCCAACAGGTCGCCACCCTGCCCGCGATCGCCGAGGATATGGGTCGGATGCGCGTCGGCATGGAGCGTCTCTCGGGCATCGTCGGCGGAGGCGACCAGCTCCCCGTAGTCAACCCGATGGGCGTGATTCAGCAGATGATCCCCGGCAGCGACCGGCGCTAAACCGCGTCCAGAGCGACATGCTAACTTTCGAGTGAGCTCGGAGTTTGGCGCATCTACGGGCCTTTGCGGGGACGCGGTTTAAAATAGTATATTTTTTATTGTCTTAAACCGCGCCGGCTCCAGCAGTCGTCAAATCTGCCGGGGCCGATCCCATCCAAAAACATCGCATACGGCGCTGGGCGCGGTTTAGACATCGATCGGCGTCCCATCGGGCGACGTCCGGATGGCCTCACGTCAGGAGAACGACGATGGCAAGATACTCGGTTCAACCCGGCGGCTGGGACAACGCCGGGGCCAGGGCGACGGATGGCGGGGTGAACTTCTGCATCTTCTCGCGCTATGCCGAGCAGATCGAGCTGCTGCTCTTCGAGACGGCAGCCAGTCCCGAGCCCTACGAGATCATCGCGCTGGATCGGCAGGTCAATCGAACCTTCTTCTTCTGGCACATCTTCGTCGAAGGTCTGGGCGAGGGAGTCTTCTACAACTGGCGCATCCAGGGTGCCTGCGACACCCGCGAAATCGGGTGTCGAATCGATTGCGAGAAGGCGCTCCTCGACCCCTGGGCCGTCACGGTCGATGATCGGCTATGGAATCGCGAGAACGCCTGCCGCCCCGGCGACAACGTCGCCACCGCGATCCGCGCACAGGTGGTGCGCGACCGCTACGACTGGGAGGGCGACACGCCCCTGCACATCCCCCTGAACGCCGCGGTCATTTACGAGATGCACGCCGGCGGCTTTACGCGCCATCCCTCGTCCGGGGTCGCACATCCCGGCACCTTCGGTGCCGTGATCGAAAAAATCCCCTATCTGAAGGACCTCGGGATCACCCATGTCGAGCTGATGCCGATCATGGCCTTCGATCCCCAAGACGTCCCGCCGAAGACTGCGGCCATGGGCCTCGAGAACTATTGGGGCTACAGCACCCACAGTTTCTTTGCGCCGCATCCCGGTTTCGCGCTCGATCCGTCGCGCGCCCGCGACGAGTTTCGCGATCTGATCAAGGCCCTGCACCGAGCCGGCATCGGCGTGATCCTGGATGTCGTCTTCAACCACACCGCCGAGGGCGGCAACAGCGGCCCGACGATCAGTTTCAAAGGGATCGGCAACGAGGTCTTCTATCATCTGGATTTCTCCGATCGGCGCATCTATCGCGACTACACCGGCTGCGGCAACACGGTGAACTGCAACCATCCGATCGTCACGCGTTTTCTCATCGATGCCCTACTCTACTGGGTCCGGCAGATGCATGTGGACGGCTTCCGTTTCGATCTGGCCAGCGCCTTGGCGCGCGGCGAGGACGGCCATCCCCAGTATCACGCGCCGATCCTCTGGGCGACCGAGCTTTCACCTGCGCTCGGTCGTTCACATATCATCGCCGAGGCTTGGGACGCGGCGGGGCTGTATCAGGTCGGCGACTTTCCCGGATTTCGGTGGGCGGAGTGGAACGGACGCTATCGCGATCTGATGCGCAGCTTCGTCAAGGGCGATTTTGGCGTGATCGCCGAGGTGGCGACTCGGATGGCCGGCTCGAGCGATTTGTATCAGAACCGCGGGCGGCTGCCGAGCAATTCAATCAACTTCATCACCTGCCACGACGGATTCACCCTCTGGGATCTGGTGAGCTACAACCGCAAGCACAACGAGGCCAACGGCGAGGACAACCGCGACGGCCACAACGACAATCTGAGCTGGAACTGCGGCGTCGAAGGCCCGACCGACGACCCCGCGATCCTCGCATTGCGTCGACGCCAGGCCCGCAACTTCATCGCCATTCTGATGCTGAGCCAGGGTGTGCCCATGGTGCGATCCGGCGACGAGGTGCTGCAGAGCAAACAGGGCAACAACAACAGTTACTGCCAGAATAATGCCATCTCCTGGTTCGACTGGAGCCTGCTCGAGGACAACTGCGGAATGCACGACTTCGTCCGGCGCATGATCGCCTTTCGCCAGCGCCATCCGACCCTGCATCGCAGCCGGTTCTTGACCGGCGAGCCCGCAAGCGGTCATTCGTGGCCGGATATCGCCTGGCATGGGGTGGGACTCGCTTCCCCGGAGTGGGACGATCCCGCAGCGCAATCCTTGGCCTTCACGCTCGCCGGGATCACCGTCGACGAGCCGCCTCTGCACGTCATGCTCAACATGGGAAAGGTGCCGTTGGAGTTTGCCGTTCCGCGGATCGACGGCTGGTCCTGGCACCTGGCGATCGACACGAACCGCGAACCCTCGATCATGGATCGTTCCGATTCGAGCCTGTCGTCCGGGTCGCGTGTCCCGGTCGGACAGCGCAGCCTGATGGTGCTCGAAGGCCGCGCCGCCTAAACCGCGTCCGGAGCGAGATGCTCATTGTCGAATGCGCTCGACGTTTGGTGAATCCACGCCCCTCAGCGGGGACGCGGTTTAAAACAACATATTTTTTAATATCTTAAACCGCGCCGACTCCGACGGTCGTCACGTCTGTTCGGGCCGATCCCATCCAACAACATCGCATACCGCGCCGGGCGCGGTTTAATCTCCGACCCTTCATCCGCCAACAGGGGAAACGCCTCATGCAACTCGCAATGATCGGCCTCGGCCGAATGGGCGCCAACATGGTGCTTCGACTCATGCGCGCCGGACATCGGTGTGTCGTCTATGATCGGGATCCCGCCGCAGTCGCGGCGCTGGTGTCCGAAGGCGCTGTCGGCGCGCAGGACATGGCCGATCTCTGCGCCAAGCTCGAAGCACCTCGCAATATTTGGATCATGGTCCCGGCAGCCGTCGTGGACCGCGTTATCGACGACCTGATCCCCCATCTCGCCGCCGACGACACCATCATCGACGGCGGCAACTCGAACTACCGCGACGACATCGCCCACGCGAAGCGCCTCGCATCCAAGGGGATCCACTTCGTCGACTGCGGGACGAGCGGAGGCGTCTGGGGTCTGGAGCGCGGCTACTGCCTGATGATCGGCGGGGAGGACGAGGCGGTCGAGCGGCTCGATCCCGTCTTCGCCGCCCTCTCGCCCGGCCCGGGCGAGATCGAGCGCACAGCCGGTCGGAGCGGCGACTTCAGCCGCTCCGAGCAAGGCTATCTGCACTGCGGCCCCAACGGTGCAGGCCATTTCGTGAAGATGGTTCACAACGGCGTCGAGTATGCCCTGATGGCCGCGTACGCCGAAGGCTTCAACATCCTCAAGCACGCAGGGGTCGGGCTGGATGAGCACACAGTGGATGCCGAGACCGCGCCGCTGGCCAATCCCGAGCATTATCAGTACCGCATTGACGTCGGCGAGGTCGCCGAGGTCTGGCGTCGCGGCAGCGTGGTCGCCTCCTGGCTTCTGGATCTGACGGCGACGGCGCTGCGCGCGGACCCGCAGCTCGAAGGATTCGGCGGTCGCGTCTCGGACTCGGGCGAGGGCCGTTGGACCTGCCTCGCGGCGATCGAGACCGGCACACCGGCGCCCTTGCTCACCACAGCACTCTTCGAGCGCTTCAGCTCGCGCGGCGAGGCGGATTTCGCCAATCAGATCCTCTCGGCGATGCGCTATCAGTTCGGCGGTCATCACGAGAAGCCCGAACGTTAAACCGCGCCCAGCGGGGTATGCGATGTTTTTGGATGGGGTCGGCCCCGGCAGACTTGACAAACGTTGGAGCCGGCGCGGTTTAACTTGAAGAAAAAAAGGAGAGATCCCTTGCCCACCCAACGTCTGAGCGCCGAAACCACACCGCCCGCCCCGCCGAACGCCATGATCATCTTCGGTGCCGCGGGCGATCTGACTAAGCGCAAGTTGATCCCCGCACTCTTTCATCTGTGCCACGGGAACCTGCTTCCGGACACCTTCGCGGTCGTAGGGCTGGACCGCTTGGAGATGGACGACGCGACCTTTCAGGCGATGATGGCCGAGGAGGTGAAGCGAAACGTCGGAAACGCTTGGGATGCAGAGACCTGGGCGCGTTTATGTGAGCGTCTTCACTACATGCCGGGCAACTTTACTGAGCCGGAGGCCTACGTCGATCTCTGCGAGCGCCTGTCCGGGATCGATGCAGAGCGGGGAACCGACGGGAACTATCTCTTCTATCTCGCTGTTCCGCCATCGCTCTTCGGCGACATCACACGTCTGCTCGGCGCCGTCGGACTGACCGCGGAGTGCGAGAACGACTGGCGTCGCGTCATCATCGAAAAGCCCTTCGGCATCGATCTGGACAGCGCCAAGGCGCTCAACCGGATGCTCCACGAGACCCTGGACGAGGACCAGATCTACCGTATCGACCACTATCTGGGCAAAGAGACCGTCCAGAACATCATGGTCTTTCGGTTTTCAAACGGCTTCATCGAGCCGCTTTGGAATCGCCAACACATCGATCATGTCCAGATCACGGTCGCAGAATCAGTCGGTGTCGAGCATCGCGGCCCCTACTACGATTCGGCCGGCGCCTTGCGCGACATGATCCCGAACCACCTCTTGGTCCTGCTCGGGTTTCTCGGGATGGAGCCGCCCAACTCGTTCGACTCCCAAGCCGTGCGCGACGAGATCAACAAGGTGTTGGACGCCGTCCATCCGCTCACCCCCGAGCAGGTTTTGACCAATGCCGTCCGTGGTCAATACGGCGAGGGTGTGATGACGAACGGCGAGAAGGTGCCCGCCTACCGATCTTCCCCGGGGGTCGATCCCAATTCGCGCACCGAGACCTTCGCCGCACTCAAGCTGACAATGGACAACTGGCGTTGGGCCGGGGTGCCCTTTTACCTGCGCACCGGCAAGCGTCTGACGGCGCAATACACGGAGGTCGTCATTCAGTTCAAGCGGGCGCCCAAGATCATGTTCAAGGACGCCGACACCGCCCAGATGCACCCGGACATGCTGGTGCTGCGCATCCAGCCGAACGAAGGCATCCAGATCAGCTTCGGGGCCAAGATCCCCGGGCCGCGGATGCGTGTCGGCACAGTCAACATGGACTTCTGCTATGCCGACTACTTCGGCAACGCCCCTGCAACGGGTTACGAAACACTCATCTACGACTGCATGAGTGGCGACGCCACGCTCTTCAAGCACGCCGACACGGTCGAGAAGGGCTGGGAGATCGTCCAATCGGTCCAGGACGTCTGGTCGGCCCTACCCGCCCGCGACTTTCCCAACTATGCGGCCGGCACATGGGGCCCGCCCGCGGCGGGGAATCTGCTCAAGAACGACGGGCGGCTGTGGCGGCGGATTACGACGCCCGAGTAGGTTGTGCCGAGCCGTGCGAGGCACAACGCACCGCCGGCGGGTGTTGTGCAGCCTATCGTCAGCACAACCTACGGAGAGGCCAGCCCAGATTGGTGAACCCGGAACGCGATGAACCCCCTTGAGACCCGCGACGCGCATTGTCCCTGGTGTGACGCTCCGATCGAGCTGACGATCGACGTCAGTGCCGTTCCCCAGACCTACATCGAAGACTGCCAGGTTTGTTGCGCCCCAATCGTCGTCGAAGTCGCCATGGATCCGGACCTGGAGGACGACCTAGTCATCACCCTGGAGCGTGACGGTGATTAACGCCTTGCTCACGCAGGACAGGAACTGTATCGAGACCCTTCGAGATCGTTGTCGTTTTCGGATCGATCGTCGATTACGACAACGACAACGAACAGTCTCGACAGGTCTTGCATCCTGCGCCCACCTCGGGTGAAATTCGCGCCCGAGAATCGTCCGGGACCCGGCGGACGTCCAACCGCGCCAAGATCAGATGATCCGAGGTTATCCCCGAAACCGGACTCGGCGGTCCCGAATCGCTCGATCCTCGACGCGGATTCCATTCCCAACCATTCAAAGTCCTGAACCGCGTCCGCTCCGACACACCAGGAATCGCCGAGGGCCGATCCCGGGCGATGCCGGCCCGAAGTGCACAGGACGCGGTTCAGCAGGAGACATCATGATCGAGGTTCGCGAGCTGTGTCGCAGCTACGGCGAGCTCAAGGCGGTGCAAGCGGTGTCGTTCGACATCGGCCGCGGCGAGATCGTCGGGCTGCTCGGCCACAACGGGGCCGGCAAGACCACTATCATGAAGATGATGACCGGTTATCTGGAGCCAAGCAGCGGCTCGATCCGGATCGACGGGCTGGATATCGCCGTGCAGCGGCGCGAGGCGCAGCGGCGCATCGGCTATCTGCCGGAGAACTGCCCGCTCTATCCCGAGATGCGGGTGATCGACTACCTGGACTACCAGGCGGCTCTGCACGGGATGGCCGACAACCGGCGTCCCGCCGCCATCCGCCAAGCGATCGAGCGCACGGATCTCGGCCCCAAGGCGACCGCGACCATCGCCACACTGTCGCGCGGCTATCGCCAACGCGTCGGCGTGGCCCAGGCGATCCTGCATGAGCCGGCCATCCTCATCCTGGACGAGCCGACCAATGGCCTGGACCCGTCGCAGATCCAGCAGATGCGTAGCCTGGTCCGCGAGCTGGCCAAGGACGCGACCCTGATCATCTCGACCCATGTCCTGCAGGAGGTCGAGGCGGTGTGCAGCCGGGTACTCATCATGCGCGGCGGCCAACTGGCGCTCGACAGTGCACTGGATGCCATCGGGCGACCCAAACGGCTGCTCGTCACGCTCGACTGCTCGCCCGAGGAGGCGCGTCCGGTGCTCGCGGAGATCGAGGGGGTGACGGCCGTGGAGACTTGGGACGGGGACGCGGGTCTGCGGCATTTCGCCCTGAGCGCCGCGGATCCGCAGGCGCTCGCGCCTCTCGTCGCCAAGGCACTCGGCGGACAACCCTGGAACCTTTACGGACTCGCGCCCGAGCGGCGCGACCTCGAAGACCTCTTCGGAGCCGTGACCCTGGAGCAGATGGAGGTGGCTCATGTCTGACATCCTGCGCGTCGCACGCCGCGAGCTCGGCGCCTTCTTCGGCTCGCCGGTCGCCTATCTCTTTATCGGCGCCTTCTTGGCGGTCTCGCTCTTCGTCTTCTTCTGGGTCGATGCCTTTTTCGCGCGTAACATCGCCGATGCGCGCCCCTTGTTCGACTGGATGCCGGTATTGCTGATCTTTCTCTGCGCCGCCCTGACCATGCGGCTCTGGAGCGAGGAGCGGCGCGCCGGGACACTCGAAACACTCATGACCCTGCCGGTGCCGACCCTGAATCTGGTCCTCGGCAAGTTCCTCGCGGCTCTGGCCCTGGTCGCGATCGCCTTGGCCCTGACGCTGCCGATCCCGCTGACCGTCTCGTTGCTGGGGCCGATGGACTGGGGCCCGGTGATCGGCGCCTATCTGGCGACCCTGCTGCTGGCCTCGGCCTATCTGGCGATCGGACTCTTCGTCTCCTCGCGCACCGACAACCCGATTGTCGCCCTGATCGGGACCACCCTGGTCGGTGCCCTCCTCTACCTGATCGGCACCCCTGCGCTGACCAATCTGGTGGGGCATGACGGCGGCGAACTGCTCCGACTCATCGGTAGCGGCTCGCGCTTCGAGTCCATCACCCGAGGCGTCATCGATCTGCGCGATCTTTACTACTACCTGAGCATCGTCGGCGCCTTCCTCGCCCTCACCCTCTACAGCCTGGAGCGCCTGCGCTGGGCCGAATCGGACGCCAACCGGCGTCACCATCGACGCTGGACCCTGGTGACCGGGCTTGTGGTCGCCAACCTGCTGGCCGCGAACCTCTGGCTCGGCGCCATCGGCAACGCCCGTGTGGATCTCACCGAGGGTCGGGTCTACTCGATCTCGGAGGCGACCCGGACCTATCTGGGCCAGCTGCAGGAACCACTCCTGATCCGCGGCTATTTCAGCGCGGAGACACACCCCTTGTTGGCCCCTTTGGTTCCCCAGATCCGCGATCTGCTGCGTGAGTATCAGATCGCCGGCGGCGGCCGGGTCCTGGTCGAGCTCGTCGACCCCGAGCGCTCGCCCGAGTTCGAGCGCGAGGCCGGCGAGCAATACGGGATTCGCCCGGTCGCCTTCCAGACCGCGACCAAGTATCAGGCCTCCGTGGTCAATTCCTATTTCGACATCCTGATCAAGTACGGCGATCAGTTCGAGACGCTCGGCTTTCAGGACCTGATCGACGTGAAGGTCCAGGGCGAGACCGATCTGGACGTGCGCCTGCGCAACCCCGAGTACGACCTGACCCGCGTCATCCGCAAGGTTCTTTACGGTTACCAGGGCGCCGGCGATCTCTTCGCCAATCTCAACGAACCGGTGCGGTTCCGCGGCTTCATCTCGGCGGCCGATCGCCTGCCCGAGCCCTTGCCCGAGCTGCGAGCCGATCTGGAGTCGATCCTGTCCGAGCTTGCCGCGAACGGCGGCGAGCGCTTTAGCTCCGAGATCCAAGATCCTGCGGCCGGCGACGGCACACTGGCCCAGACGATTGCCGAGCAGTTCGGCTTCGAGCCGCTGGTGGTCAGCCTGCTCGATCCCACGCCCTTCTACTTCTACATGGTGCTCGAGTCCGGCGATCAGGCCGTTCCGGTTCCGCTCCCCGAATCGCTCGATCGAGCGGGTCTGACACGCGCCATCGAGGCCGGCATCAAGCGGTTCGCGCCGGGGGTCTTGCGCACCATCGCGCTCTACACGCCGCCGTCGATGCCCGGGATGTTCGGCGAGCCCAGCCCCGGACCCGGCTACGCATTGTTGCAGGAGACCCTGCGCAGCGGATTCAATCTGCGCGAAACGGATCTCACGTCCGGTCAGGTCGCCGAGGATACCGATCTGCTCCTGGTCGTCGGACCCCAGGCCATGGACGAGCGCCAGCAGTTCGCCATCGACCAGTTCCTGATGCAGGGCGGGACCCTCATCCTGGCCGCATCCAGCTTCGATCTCGACCTGGCCGGGGGCTCCATCGCGGCGCAAGCCGCCCCGACCGGGCTGGAGGACTGGCTCGCCCATCAGGGGCTGACACTTGAGCCGAGCCTGGTGCTCGACCCCAAGAACACGCCCTTCCCGATCCCGGTGCAGCGCGATCTGGGCGGCTTCGTGGTCGAGGAGATCCAAACGCTCGACTATCCCTATTTCCCGGACGTCCGCAGCGACGGACTCGCACAGGACTCCGGCATCACCTCGGCCCTCGGCCAGATCACCATGAACTGGTCCTCGCCGATTCAGGTCGATGGCGAGAAGAATGCCGAGCGGCGTGTAAGCGAGCTGATCCGCAGCTCGTCCGGGTCATGGACCAGCGACTCGGAGGACATGCAGCCCGACTTCGAGACGCACGGCAGTCTCGGTTTCCCGCGCGGCGAGGAGCGCGGCAGCCGAGTACTGGCCGTCGCGGTCGAGGGACGCTTCGGCTCGGCCTTCGCGGGGCGTCCTTCGCCGCTCCTGGACGATTCGGCCGAAGTCGACGCATCCGAAGACAGCGGGCCTGACGACGCCGACCCGCAGGCGATCGACCCCGAGACGGATGAACCCGTCGAGGACAAGGCCCCGGTCATCTCGGGCGTCGTGGAGACCTCGCCCGCTTCGGCGCGCCTGATCCTGATCGGCTCTTCGACCTTCCTCTCGGACACCGCGATCAGTTTGGCGACCGAGGCGACTCAGAGCCGCTATCTGGCTCCGCTCGAGCTGATCCAGAACGCGGTCGACTGGTCGTTGGAGGATCGCGGCCTGCTCACTCTGCGCGGACGCGGCCAGTTCAACCGGTTGCTCGAGCCGGTAGGTCGCGAGGGTCGCGTCTTCTGGGAGACCCTGAACTATGTCCTGGCGCTCGCCGGTCTGGCCCTGGTGTATTGGCTGTACCAACGCTCCAGAGCACGGCGCGAGCGAACCGACGAGGCGATTCTGGGCGATCTTCCGCGTCCTTGATCCACGGTTAAACCGCGTCCAGAGCAAAATGCTAACTTACGAGTCAATTCGACGTTTGGTGCATTGACAGCACTCAGTGGGGACGCGATTTAACATAGTAAATTTTTAATATCTTAAACCGCGCCAGCTCCGGCGGTCGTCAAGTCTGCCGGGGCCGTTCCCATCCAAAAACATCGCATACCGCGCCGAGCGCGGTTTAAGTTTAAGACGAGAATGACCGACATGACTGTTCAATCCGACACCGGCTGGCGCCCGGACCTGCGCGCGCCGATCGTCCTGGGGCTGGCCGGGTTGCTGGTCCTGCAGATTCTGCTCGCGCTCGGCCTGAATCTCGGCAGCGGTCGCGCACTCGCACCGAGCGCCGTAGACACACCGCTGCTCGGCATGATGTCCGATCAGGTGCAAAGCCTGCACATTGAGATCGGCGACGGGACCGAGTCCGTGACCCTTGTGCGCCGCGGCGACACCTGGCGCATTGCGGATCTGGCCGACGTGCCGGTTCAAAGCGCCAAGGTCGAGCAATTCCTAGGCGAGCTCGCCGCGCTGAAGCGCACCCTTCCGATCGCCACCAGCGAGGAGGCCCGCGAGCGCTTCAGGGTCGCCGATGACGCCTTCGAGCGGCGCCTGACGCTCGAAAGCGAGACGGGACCGATCGGCGGGCTCCTGATCGGTGACTCGCCCGGCTTCCGGCGTGTCTTCGCGCGACTTCCGGGGGAGCCGGGCGTCCATGAGCTGAGGCTTGCCTTATCCGACGTCTCCGCACGACGCGACGACTGGATCGAGGTCGGGCTCCTGCGATTGGAGGGCGAGCAGATCAACCGTATCGCCACGCGCGATTGGATCCTGAGCAAGGACGAGACGGATGTCTGGACGCTCGCCGACAGCAATCGGCCGGTCGACGAAGAGACGATCTCGGCCTTGATGCTGCGCATCGCCAATCTGGGTTACCGCGGCGTGCTCGGTATCACGGATGATCCTGCCTACAATCAACAGGATCCGCTGATCGAGCTCGAGATCGGACTGACCGACGGCTCGACGCGGCACTATCGGATCTCACGATCCAAGGACAGCGAGGACTATGTCCTCAAAGACCGCGAACGGCCCTGGTACTTCAAGCTCTCCGAGTTCGATCTGGGAGAGCTGCTCGACATCGAGAGCGCGGATCTTCTCGCGGCCGACGACGCGGCCGATCCATCCGCGGGCGTCGAGCCCTCGAGCCTATCGGAGATACCGCCGATGCCGGAGGAGCAGAGCGAGGAGCCGCAACCCACGGACTGAGACGTCGCGAGCGTGGTCGTGTGACACGTCACTAAGTAACCGTTCAGAAACAGCCTAGCCATTCAGGTTCATTCTCCCCCTCTCCCCAACCCCTCTCCCGCGAGGGGAGAGGGGCTAAGATGGATCACGTGTTATTGAACGGTTGCTAAGATCCAACAGGCCAACATGCCGGGCGGCCCTCTGGTCGGCGATCCCGCCCTTCGCTATCCTTGCGGACCGATCGCCCATTCCCGGAGTCCATCGTGTCCGACCGTCTGCGCATCACCTGGTACGGCGTCACCATCTTTCTCAGCTCGGCATTCCTTCTGGTCCTGGAGATCCTCGCGGGCCGCCTGATCGCGCCGTACGTCGGGGTGTCGCTCTACACCTGGACTGCCATCATCGGCGTCATCCTCGCCGGGTTGTCGCTCGGCAACTGGATCGGCGGGATCTGGGCCGATCGCGGCGGCAACGAGTTGGCAGCCGGCATCACGCTGGCGCTGGCCGGGCTCTTCAGCCTCGGTATCCTCTTTCTCTTGACACTGGTCGCGCCGCTGATCGAGGCGCGCGAGATGACCTTGCTGGGTGCGAGCTTCTTCTACGTCCTTGCGCTCTTCTTCATGCCCGCCCTGTTGCTCGGCGTGGTGACGCCGCTTCTGACGACGTTGGCATTGGGGCTGGATCGACGCACCGGCCATATCGTCGGGCGTATGCACGCCTTGGGGGCTCTGGGCAGCATCCTGGGCACCTTCGTCACGGGCTACGTGCTGATCCAGTATCTGGGCACGCGCGGCATCATCATCGGTACCGCGCTCGGGCTCTTTATGCTCGCACTGCCGTTTTTCAAAGGGCGCTCGCGCGTGGCGCCCGTCGCCGCGCTTGCCGCGGCGGTCGGTCTGATCCTGGTGACGGATGCGCGCAACGGCTTCTCCAACCCCTGCGATCGCGAGAGCAACTATTTCTGCATCCGAGTCGTCGACGACTCCGAGCGCGCGCCCTTCGGCGTCGCGCGCAGCCTGGTGCTGGACCATCTGGTCCACGGCACCAATCACGACAGCGAGCCCGGCATGCTGATCTCGCCTTACGTGCAGTTGATGGACGAGCTCGCACTCGAGCACTTCGGAGCAGACAAGGCCGAGACGCTACGCTGGTTCTTCGCGGGCGGCGGCGCCTACACCCTGCCCCGCTCGGTCCGCACCCGGACCCCGAACGCGACCGTCACCGTCGCCGAGCTGGACCCACTGGTTACGCGGACGGCCGAAGAGCGGCTGTTCCTCGACACCGAGGGGATGCGGGTCGTCCACCAGGACGCACGGACCGTCCTCACCCGCGAGCCATCCGAGCGCTACGACGTGATCGTCTCCGATGCCTTCCACGACATCTCCATCCCCTACCACCTCGTGACCCGCGAATACGCGGAGCTTGCAAAATCACGCCTGACGCCGGACGGGATCTATCTGCTCAACGTCCTGGACGCCTTTCCGGATCCGCGCTTGGTCAAGAGCATGATGAAGACCTTGTCCGAGTCGTTCGAGCACGTCCACGTCTGGATGGACATGGTCCCGCCCGAGGCAGAGCGCATGACCTTCGTCATCTCCGCAAGCGATGCCCGGGAGCCGCCCGAGACGCTCGTCGCCCGACGCGGTTTCGATTATCGTTGGCTGCGTGCGACCGATCCCATGATGCGAACGGGGACGGCCTTCGACGCGCTGCCGCTCTTGACCGACAACTATGTCCCCGTCGAGCGGTTGGTCTCGGAGTTCTATTTCGAGGACCTGGGGCGGTGAACAACAACAGGTCTCCGGCGTCGAATCAAAAGGGTTTGACGGCCTTGACGATCGCGTTCGTCCGAGGGTTCACCCGCCGGATGATGGCCGCTACGGCCCCTGGGGCCGTTCAACTGCCGGATCTACGTTAAACTAGAGCGCATCTCCGGACGGAGCGCGACGGGAGGGACACATGGCCCTGGCACGGGAAGACATCGAGTTCATCAAGGCCCATCTGGGCGAATGGCTGGCGGAGCAGTCCTTCGCCAAGCCGCCGGCTGTCTACGAGATCGAGCTGCGCGAGCGCATGGTCCGGGTGGAGGAGGAGCTCAGACACCAGCGCGAGCTCATCCAGACCATCCTGGTGCAGATGGACAAACGCTTCGACGCAGTGGAGAAGCGTTTCGAGCAGATGCAGCTGAATATGGACAAGCGCTTCGATGCCGTTGATAAGCGCTTCGAGCAAATACAGCTGAACATGGACCAGCGCTTCGATGCCGTCGAGAAACGCTTCGAAGCCACGGACAAACGCTTCGAATCCATGGATAAACGCTTCGAATCCATGGATAAACGCTTCGAATCCATGGATAAACGCTTCGAAGAGCTGACGCGGCGGCTCGACCGCTTCATGTTCTGGTCTCTCGGTCTGACGATCAGCGTCGGAGCACTTGTGGTGGCCGCCATTCGGCTGTGGCCTTGAGGCACGCTGACGCGCGGGGGCGGGGCCGGCGCCAACTGTCGAACCCCGACCTTAGCCGGACAAGGTCTCCATCCGAATCCGCGTCACCTCGCCCCGCACCGAATCCAACGCCTCGATCCGGGCGATCGCCTCGTTCATCTGACGCTCGATCACACGATGGGTGAGCATGACCAGCGGCACATGGGTCTGCCCCTCTTCCGGCTCCTTCTGCTTGATCGCCTCTATGCTGATACCCTGCTCGCCGAGGATGCTCGCGATGCGCGCCATCACCCCGGGCTGGTCGAGGGCGGCGAGACGCAGATAATAGGCGGTCTGCACCGCCTCCATCGGCATCACCGGGGTGTCGGCCAACTCGTCGGGTTGGAAGGCGAGATGCGGCACCCGATTGTTGGGATCCGTCGTCAGGGCGCGTACCACATCCACCAGGTCTGCGACCACCGCCGAGGCCGTCGGAAGCGCACCCGCACCGGCGCCGTAGTAGAGCGTCGGTCCAACCGCATCGCCTTTAACCAGAACGGCGTTCATCACGCCGTCGACGTTCGCAATGAGACGGCGCTCGGGGATCAGCGTCGGGTGCACCCGCAGCTCGATCCCGTCCTCGCTGCGACGCGTGATTCCGAGGTGTTTGATGCGATAGCCCAGCTCGGCGGCATAGGCGACGTCCAGTGCGCCGACCTTCGAGATGCCCTCGGTGAAGCACCGCTCGAACTGGAGCGGAACACCAAAGGCCAGCGAGCTGAGAATCGTCAGCTTATGCGCGGCATCGATGCCTTCCACGTCGAAGGTCGGGTCGGCCTCCGCGTAGCCCAGCGCCTGGGCCTCGGCGAGGACATCGGCGAAGTCGCGACCCTTGTCGCGCATCTCGGTCAGGATGAAGTTGCCGGTGCCATTGATGATGCCCGCGATCCACTCGATGTGGTTGGCCGCCAAGCCTTCACGCAGGGCCTTGATGATGGGAATGCCGCCGGCGACCGCCGCCTCGAAGCCCACCATAACGCCGCGCTCGCGCGCTGCGGCGAAGATCTCGTTGCCGTGCCGCGCGATCAACGCCTTGTTGGCCGTGACCACGTGCTTGCCGTTCTCGATCGCCCTGAGCACCAGCTCGAGCGCAGGCGAGTACCCGCCGATCAGCTCGACGACGATCCGGACCTCGGGATCCTCGACCACGGCGAAGGCGTCCGAGCCGATCCGCCCGATCGCCTCCAGACCCTGAATGCGCTCCGGATCATAGTCCCGCGCCGCCGCGTGCGAAATTTCGATCCCGCGGCCGGCGCGGCGCGCGATCTCCGCCGCATTGCGCGACAAGACCGTCACGGTGCCGCCGCCGACCGTCCCCAAGCCCAAAAGTCCGACCTTCACCGGTTCCATTCATGCACCCCTTGTTCGCAAATCGGTGTTCGCAAATCGGTTCGCCGACGCGTACGTCACCTGCTCTAAAGCTCAACTCCCGGCGCGCGACTCGCGGCGGAACATCTCTTTGATTCCGCGGATCGCCTGGCGGGTACGATGCTCGTTCTCGATCAGCCCGAAACGCACGTGGCCGTCACCGTACTCGCCGAAGCCGATGCCGGGCGAGACCGCGACCTTGGCCTCCTGCAGGAGCTTCTTGGAAAACTCAAGCGAGCCGAGTAATCGATAGGGCTCGGGAATCGGCGCCCAGACAAACATCGTCGCCTTAGGCGGCTCGATCGGCCAGCCCGCGGCGTTCAGCCCGCTGCACAGAACATCGCGCCGGCTCTCGTAGGTGTCGCTGATCTCGCGCACGCAATCCTGCGGCCCCTCCAGCGCGGCGATGGCCGCAACCTGGATCGGCGTGAAGGTCCCATAGTCGAGATAGGACTTGATCCGCGCAAGGGCGGCGACCAGGGTACGGTTGCCGCACATGAAGCCGACACGCCAACCCGGCATGTTGTAGCTCTTGGACATCGAGAAGAACTCGACGGCGATATCCTTCGCTCCGGGGATCTGCAGGATCGAGGGGGCTCGATAGCCGTCGAAGACGATGTCGGCGTAGGCGATGTCGTGAACCACCCAGATCCCGTGCTCGGAGGCGATATCGATGACCTTCTGGAAGAAATCCAGCTCCACGCATTGCGTGGTCGGATTACCCGGAAAATTCAGCACCAGCATCTTGGGCTTCGGCCAGGAGTCCTGGATGGCGCGCTGCAACTCCTCGAAGAAGTCCACGTCCGGGGTGAGACGCACATGGCGCACGTCCGCACCGGCGATGATGAATCCATAGGGATGGATCGGATAGGCCGGATTCGGCACCAAAACCGAATCCCCGGCCCCCATGGTGGCGAGCGCCAGATGGGCGAGCCCTTCCTTCGAGCCGATGGTGACGATCGCCTCGCTGTCCGGATCCAGATGGACATCGAAGCGATCGCGATACCAATGGCAGATGGCGCGGCGCAGTCGTGGGATCCCGCGCGAGACCGAATAGCGATGCGTGTCTTTGCGGACCGACGCCTCGACCAGTTTGTCGACGATGTGCTGCGGGGTCGGCTGGTCGGGATTCCCCATCCCGAAGTCGATGATGTCCTCGCCCCGTGCACGCGCCTCTGCCTTCAACTCGTTGACGATGTTGAAGACATAGGGCGGCAACCGCTTGATGCGGTGAAAATCGGGCTCGGGGGCAACCACTGGACAACCTCTTGACGCTGGGAGTGGGGAAAACGCTGAAGTCTACAGTCCCGACCGCCAGATTCAAAGCCGCCGAATCAGTACTTCACCGAGCACCCGTAGGGCCGAGTGACCGGGGTGGCGACCGGGTTGCCGGCAGCCAGATCGGCCATGGCGAGACGCACGTAGTTCCTTGCACCTTCGATGTCGGCCTGATCGGTCGTCGGTTTATCGTCGATGCCGCCCATGAAGACCAGAATACCTTCGGGATCGATGACGTACATGTGCGGCGTGGTCTTGGCATCGTAAGCGCGGCCCATGGCCCCGGAGGTATCGAGCAGGACCGCGGTCGGTGCCGCGCCTCGGTCATCCGTGAGGTCATCGGCCTTCGCCGCACTCACATGCCCCTGCTTGCCGGAAGCCGAGGAGATGACCGAAAGCCACACATAACCCGCATCGGTCGCCTCCTTCTGCAGGGCCTGCATGTTGCCCGAGGCATAGTGTTTGACCACGTACGGGCAATCGTGATTCGTCCATTCCAGGACGACCTTCTTGCCCGCGAGACCACCGAGGCCCCAGGTCTCGCCGGCGCTGTCCACGACGCTGAAATCCGGAGCCGGAGCGCCAACCTTGGGGGCCGCGACGGCGACGCCGAAGCCCAACGTCGCCGCCAAGGCGACAGCGCCTAAGACAAGCGTCTTCTGTAAAGTCTGCTTCATGGTCTTCTCCTTCTCTCTGGTGGGTGATCAGTCATCAGGATGCTTAAACCGCGCCCAGTGCGATATGCGATGTTTTTGAATGGGATCGGCCCCGGCGGATTTCACGACCGCTGGAGCCGGCGCGGTTTAAGAGATTAAAAAATATATTATTTTAAATCGCGTCCCCGCTAGGGGCAGCGGATGCAACAAACGTCGAGCTCACTCGAAAGTGAGCATCTCGCTTTGGACGCGGTTTAGGACCACCGAGACGCGACTTCTTGAGCTCGACTCATCCATCGCGCCCCGACGAACCCGGTGCCGATGTGCGGATTGCGCGCAGCACCATGTCATCGGTCAGGATCTGCGGCAGAACCTGCGGATCCCCGTCCGCCGGATAGTAGACATAGAGCGGGACGCCGTTGCGCCCGTGATCGGCGAGATAGGCGGTGATTGCAGGGTCTCGGTTGGTCCAATCGCCCTTGAGATACAGCACGCCGGCATCCGAGAAGCTCCGCGCGACGTCCGACGCGCTCAAGGCGACGCGCTCGTTCACCAGACAGGTGATGCACCACGCGGCCGTCATGTTGACGAAGACAGGTCGGCGCTCATTGCGCGCCGCGGCGAGACGCTCCGGCGAATAGGGTTCGCTCGCGAGTCCGCTCGCGGACACCGCGCCCTCGGACAGCGTCGGCGCCGCCAGCCGATCGGTCGCGACCCCGAGATACAGGGCGCCGATCAGTGCCGCCGAGGTCGCGGCGAGACCCCAGCGCCGTCGCATCGAAGGCAGCCCGCGCGTGTGCTCGCGCACCCAGAGTCCGAAGGCCAACAAGACCAGACCGCCGAGCACCAGCGCGACCCCCGCCGATCCGGTCTGCACGCTCAGGACCCAGACCAACCAGGCCGCAGCCGCAAACATCGGGAAGGCGAGCGCTTGCTTGAGGGTTTCCATCCAGGCCCCCGGCTTCGGCAGCAGACGGGCCAACCGCGGCAGGAGAGACAACGCAAAAAACGGCAGCGCCAAGCCGAATCCCAGGGTCAGCATGATCGCCAACGCCAGCGGCCAGCTCAGGGTGACGGCGTAGCCCAAGGCGGCGCCCATCAAGGGCGCGGTGCAGGGTGCGGCGACCAAGGCCGCGAGGGCGCCGGTTCCGAAGGCACCCGCGGTACCCGATCCCGTTCGGGCACCACCCAGGCTCATCAGCCGAGCGCCGAGGGTGACCGCACCCGCGAGACTCAGACCGATCACGAAAAAGACGTAGGCCATGAAGGCGACGAAGGGCGGGTACTGGAGCTGAAAACCCCAACCGACGGCCGCACCGCCGGCGCGCAGGGCCAACAAGAGCACCGCAAGCCCGGCAAAAAACAGCAGCACCCCCGCCGTGTAGGCGACCCCGTGGAGGACACGCTCGCGCGCCGCCTCCGGGCCTTGCCCGGATAATCCATTGATCAGACTCAACGCCTTCATCGCCAGGATCGGGAAGACGCACGGCATCAGGTTCAGGATCAGCCCGCCGAGCAGGGCGAAGATGAAGGCGACCGGCAATCCGATGGGGCGATCCGGAGCGATGGCGTTGGGGAGCGGCCCGCGCACGGCTGCGAGCTCATAGGAACGCACCTCTCCGAGCGCGTCCGCGACCACCAGCAGCCCTTCCGGCGCAGCTTGATCCGCCAACGCACCGGGCGACAAATCGATCCGCAGTTGGCCGTCGACCAATCGCCAAGGCTGCTCCGCCGCGTGCTCGATCAGACCCCATTCGCCAGCGAAAAACCAGGCCCCGTCGATCTCCTCCGACAACCCATCCGCGGGGATGACGAGACCGAGCCCCACGCTTGCGGCGCCGAGCACGGCGCCCTCGATCCGCCCGTCCGGCAGTCCCGCGCGGGCGGCGGCAAAGATTTCCGCTGGTGCCGGATCGATCGGAACCGGTCCGACAGCACCTCCGGTCGGGAGCGTCAGATCGAAGCGCCCCGATTCCGGGACACAATGCTCCTCGCACACCAGCCAGTCGACATCCGCGCGGATCCGCACGGGCTCGCCCACCGGCCACTCTGCCGGAACCGAGAGGGCAATCAAATGAACGGCCCGCTCGGAGTATCCGTAATTGGCCAACGGACCGACCGGGATCACCTCGGGTCTCGGCCAGCGCAGAGGACCGGCCTCCACACCATCCGGCAGGGTCCAGTCGATACGCGGCGGATCGCCCGAGTCGCCCGGATTGCGCCAGTAGGTGTGCCAGCCCGTTCGGATCTCGAACACCAGTGCCAGATCGACCGTCTCGCCCGGTGTAATCTCGCCCCGCTCCGCGACCAAGCGGGCCGTCACGTTATCGGTCGTGACCGGGTTGGCCGGGATCGAGCCCGGCCAGACCAGCGCCACAACGAGAAGGGCAAGGCCCGTTTGCAAGAGCCGGCGAAACGCCGATTGGCGCCTGAGGTTGCTCGAGGATGGCTCGGCGGACGTTCCCGTCATCCCCGGCGCCGCCCCGCTCGCCGCTCCAGTTTGAACGCTGTCATATCCTCGGTCAGCGCCGCGTAAGGGATGCGATCGGCCCCGCCGAAGTGCGTGCACGCGCGTGTCAACAGGTCGCCGACATCGGCCACGCGCCCGTCCGCGTCGGGCTCTCCGAGAAGACGCTGCACACCGAGGAGACCGCCGGACTGGATCTTGACCAGCAAGCTGTGGGGCATCTGCGCCGGATCGTCCTCGATGCTCGAGACGGCGAGCGCGGACGCCTTGAGGCCGGCGAAGACCTGCTCGCAGCGGGCATGCTCGACATCGGACTGGCAGTCGAACTCCGAGCCCCCTCGGCGGACGACCTCGCGAGCATGCCGGCAGGCCGCCGTGGTCTTGAGCATCGGAGCAGCAAAGGGGCATTTCATCGCGAAAACGTCTCCTCTCGATCGAGCTCGCCAGGCAGCGGCACGACAGCGTCGCCGAGCCGGATCATCCCGCCCGTGACGACCCGCGCGTTCAATCCGGCGTGACCACGCATGGCGTTGTAGCCGCCGGGACCCAATACTTCCTCCATGCGCGAGCATGGCGGGCAAGGACCCGTTCCTTCTAGAACCGCCGTACCTATGCGAAACCGTTGTCCTTTCAGCGCCAGGAGGTTGACACCGGAGACGACCAAATTACGCCGGATGAGTGCGGGATCGACTGGATCGCGACGCAAGAAGGCGCCCAAGACCGCGAGGTGCTCGGCCTGCACGAGGGTCACACCGCGCGAACCCGATCGCCCCGCGTAATGATCGCCTTCGAGGCCATGCCCGGCCAATGCCGTCACTGCTGTACATTGGATCACATCCGCCCGGCGCGCCGGCCGTCGGCCGATCCACACCACCTCGCCCGGATGCGGAAATCGAGCAAGCAGATCCGAAATAGAGTCCATGCGAAGCGCCCGCGGCTTGAAACTCGACGTCAGCAGGAGATCGGGGCGGTGACGATCATGACAAGACGTTCGGCTCGCCCGCGGGATCCATTCGGCCTCGGTGCCGTCCAACCGCGGACAGCAGCCGCGCCGGCTGATAAGGTTCACGTCAGCACTGTCATTCAGACCAAGATCAACTTCAATCAGACGACACTCGCCATGCCCCGAATCTCTCTCCCAATCCGCATCGCCGCGGCCATCGTCGCAACTGCCTTAACGGTTGCAGGATGCAGCCGTGTCGGCGTGGCCTACAATACCGGTGATTTCCTCGTAACGGCCTACGCCAAAGATTACCTGGACCTGGAGCAAGCCCAGCTCGAGCGCTGGAAGCCCATTCTCGATGCCGAGCTGGTGCGGCATCGCGCCGAGGAGCTGCCCTATCTGGCGGCCTATTTCGATCAAATCCTCGCGGCAAGCGAGGCTGGGTTCGACGCGCGCAACATGGGCTGTCTGACCGGCGAATTTCGAGATCTTTACAGCCGCCAAGCGCGTTTCGCCGTGACCCTCGCCGCGCCGCTTCTGACCGAGTTGACCCCGGCGCAGGTCGAGCGCCTCGGCCAGCGCTTCCGCAAAGAGGCCGAAGAGGATCGCGCCGAGATTGCGAGTCGCAGCAGTGCGCGCGAGAAAGAGAAACGCACCCGGCGATACGTCAAATCCATCGAGGACTGGACCGGCCCGCTGAGCGCCGAGCAGCAAGCGATCGTCGCGGAGGTAACTGGTCGCATGCCCGATACTCAGGCGAGCCTGGTCGAGTATCGCACCGGCAAACGAGAGCGCTTGATGGCGCTGCTCCAGGCCAAGGCACCCGAGTCCGAGATCAAGCCTTTCCTCACCGACTGGCTCGTCGATTTCAACGCTCTGCCGCCGGATCTCGAGCAAGGCGGCCAACTGCTGGGCGAGCGGATCGGCGAGCTCTTCGTCAGCCTCGGCAAGACCCTCGACGCCAGTCAACGGGATCGCATGAACAAGCGCTTACACAGCCTTCGGGATGACTTTATGAAGCTTCAGAAGCAGCCGAGGATGGCGCAGATGACCTGTTGAACCGCTGTTGAACCGCGTCCGGAGCGACATGCACCTGTTGCAAGAGCTTCAAGCGCTTTCGGGACCAACGGGCTGTCGAGTCGACGCGGTTCAAAATCTCGAATTTTCTCATTTTCTAAACCGCGTCCAGCTCCAACTTCTAAAATTCCGACACCGGTGACGTCCACACCAAACGTCCTAAATGGCTCGGGACGCGGTTTAGGTTCAGAATAGGTCGTCCATCACTCGGGGCGCGGATCGGCGCACGGAAGTATCGGCCTTTCTCCTGGTCGGGCCCGCGATCCTGACCGGCTCGGGGCCGAGCAGGGCGTTGCTGAATTCCTCGTTCACCATCTCGAGGATACCGCTCTTGGCCTTGGTCTCGGTGCCACGGGTCGGGTCGACACGCACCTGTACCATGCCGGGTGGCGGGTCGAGCTGCGCGATCGGGAGATCCTCGAGTGCGGTGCCCATGAAATCGACCCACATCCCGAGCGCGGCGCGCCCGCCCTCCTCGCCGCGACCCAGCTTCTCGAAGTCGTCGAAGCCCATCCAGGCAATGGTGACGAAGTCGGCTTGATAGCCGGCAAACCAGGAGTCGCGCACGTCGTTCGTCGTGCCCGTCTTGCCGACGATGTCGTCGCGATTCAGTTTCTTGGCGCGTGTTCCCGTGCCGGTCTCGACCACCTCGCGCAACAACGAGTTGATCTGATAGGCGATCCGCGGATCGATTACCTGCGGCGCCGCCGCGCCGGCGTGTGTGCCCTGCACCCGTGCCGAGTCATCGCCGTAGCGGTACCAACAGTCCGAGCAGGATCGCGGTGCGCGCGACTCGAACAGGATCTCCCCGTCGCCGCTCTCGATGCGTTGAATGAAATGGGGCGTCACATGGAAGCCGCCGTTGGCGAAAACGGCATAACCCTCGGCCAGTTTCATCGGCGACATCTCGCCGGTTCCCAACGCCATGGACAGACCCAAGGGCATGGCATCCAGATCGAATCCGAATACCCGGATGTAGTTCTGAGCGTCCTCCAGACCGACGCTCTGCAGCAGGTTGATGGCGGCCAGGTTGCGCGAGAGCGCCAGGGCGAGCCGCATCCGGATCGGCCCCATCTCTTTGCGATCGGAGTTGCGAGGGTTCCAATCCTGCGTGCCGGTCAGCTTCACCGCCTCGTCCTTGATCAGACTCGCCGGGGTCCAGCCCTCGTGAAGCGCCGCAGCGAAGACGAAGGGCTTGAAGCTCGAGCCCGGCTGACGGCGCATGTCGACCGCCCGGTTGAACTTGCTCGCGTTGAACGAATAACCCCCGACCAAGGCGCGCACCGCGCCGTCCTGCGGCGCGATCGAGACCAAGGCGCCCGCGACACTCGGCATCTGCCCGAGCTCCCAAGACACCTCACCGCCATGTCCTTGCCCGTCATGCACTTCCCCGTCATGTTGGAGTCGAACAAGATCGCCGACCGCGAGGACATCTGTCACCCGTCTCGGTCGGGGGCCACGCCAGTTCGCGTTGCGAAACTCCTGTGCCCAGATGACCTGTTTGAGGCCCAGCTCGACACGACGCCCGGAGCCGATATAGATCTCCGCCTCGCCGGTGGAGGCGCGCGTCACTAACCCTGGCGTCAGGTCCGGGATCGTCGTGACGGTCTCGAGATAGGCGTCCATGTCTGCATCCGTAGCCCCGTCGAGGTCGATCTTGGCCTCGGCGCCGCGATAGCCGTGGCGTCGGTCGTAATCGCGCAGCGCCCGGCGCACCGCCGCCTGCGCGGCGCGCTGCAACCGCGCATCGACCGTGGTGGTCACCCGAAAGCCTTGGCTGAGGGCTTCCTCGCCGTAATGCTCGACAACGGTCTGGCGCGCCATCTCCGCGACGTAACCAGCATCGAGATCCGGCTGACGGCGATGCAGTCGCGCCATATCGGGAGTCAAGACCGCAATCTCATACTCCTCCCGGTCGATCTGACCGAGCTCGAGCATGCGCGAGAGGATGTAGTTGCGTCGCTCGAGCGCTCGCTCGGGATCGGTGACGGGGTTGTTGCTGGACGGCGCCTTGGGAATGCCCGCCAACATCGCCGCCTCGGCGGGGGTGAGCTCATCGAGCTCTTTGTCATAATAGAGCGCGGCCGCAGCCGAGATGCCGTAGGCGCGGTTACCGAAAAAGATCTGATTCAGATAGAGATCGAGGATCTGATCCTTCGTCAGTGTCCGTTCGACCTGCAGCGTGAGCAAGACCTCGGCGAGCTTACGCTGGAAGGTCTTCTCCGAGCTGAGCAGGAAGTTGCGGGTCACCTGCATGGTGATGGTGCTTCCGCCCTGGGCCTTGGTGCCGGTAGAGGCGAAGCTCAGCAGGGCGCGGCCGATGCCGATCGCATCGACCCCGCCGTGCTCGAAGAAGCGGGCATCCTCGGTCGCGAGAAAGGCGTTCACCACCAGTGGCGGGATGTCTTCGTAGGCGACCGGACGGCGGCGTTCAATGCCGAACTCGGCGATCAGACCGCCGTCGCTGCTGAAGACCCGCAGCGGCTCTTCGAACTTGACCTGACGCAGACTCTCCACACTCGGAAGCTCAGGGGCATGGACCGACACGAAGACACCCGCCCCGAGCAGACCCAATGCAAGCAGTTGCAGGGGCGCGCCCAAGACGCCGAGAAATCCGAAAAACCAACCGAAAACGGAGCGACTGCGCCGTGACGCACCCCGATTGCTGCGATGCTTGGTAAGCGCGACGCGTGCCGAGGACCTTCCGGCCGTCGAACGCGGACGGGGTGGATCCGAGCGCGCGCCAGGCTCCAAGCCGGAATCGGAATCAGTGCCGGAGCCGGATCCAAAACCGGAACGAACCCTTTCGCGCTCCGTTGTGCGGATCCCGGGCTGCACAACACCCCCGCCGGATCCCGGCATCGAGCTATCGGACTTTCGGATCAATTGCCCCTCCGCCCGCTTCGCCCGATCGACGTGGAGGTCTCCCGGGAGCAGCAAGTCTCTTCGTCATTTTAGTCGGAAGCGATTGTACACTAGGGCACTCTGAGCCGGCCGCGCTCGATCGGGCGTTGCACCCGATCCGCTCATCAGGCCGTCGTCGGCGAGTCCGACGGCGTCGGGGCGTTCCAACAGGGGAAAGATGGCCTCGATATTTAGACCGGCCACCCAAAACCTACAAGGGCTTGTGACACCTGCTCCGCGGTGTCACGCATGCCCCTTGGCGCTCTGCGCCAGATGGGTGCCGCTATGGCCGCAGTGACGAACAAGGCAGGAGTAGAGCTTGTGATGCGCGAACTGGATTCGACCCACCGCGATGTCCATCCGAGCCGGGGACCGACTCGGCACTGTCGGGACAAACCGCGTCGCTCATGAGGTTTCTTCGACTCAGCGCGTCCGTGGTCTTTCTATTGATCGTCGCGCTCAAGGGTGTCGTCGCCGCCGATATCTCCGAGCCGACCCTGGTCGCCGCAGTCCCTGCAATGCGCGAGATCGCACTCGTGGGATTTACCCGCGCCCTCGCCGAGGCTCCCTTGGTGGCGGAGTCGGACGGACGGGTCCAAGCGCTCTTCGCCGATGTCGGCGACCGGATCGACGACAGCGGTCGCTTCGCTCAACTGGACACCACGTTCCTGCTGCTCGATCTCGAGGAGATCGGCGTCCAAGAGGAACGTCTGCGCTCGCAGATCGACTACGATCAACGCGAGGTCACGCGATTTCGGGAGCTCGTACGCCAGAACAGCGCTTCGGCCTCCCAACTGGAGACGCTCGAGCAGTCCCTGCGCGACAACAGCCACGCCTTGAGGGCATTGGATGTCAAACGGCGCATGCTCCAAGAGCGGCTCACGCGCGCAACCATCTCGGCCCCCGTCGGCTGGTTGGTCACCGCCCGCAATGTCGAGCTCGGACAATGGGTGCGCGCCGGCGAAACGGTCGGGCGTGCAGCGGATTTCTCGACCCTTTTGGTCCCCTTCGCCCTGACCCCGGAGCAGTTCGTTGCCCTTGAGCAGACTCGCTCCGATCTCGCCCTAGAAGTCATGGACTTAGGAAACACGACCGACCCTGCGATCCGGGCGCGTATCCACCGCGTCAACCCCGGGTTCGACCCGGAGACCCGCAAGATCGCCGTGGAGCTGGCCCTAACCGATACGGTCGAACCCGCTCGCGGCGGACTGCGCGTGCGCTTACGCTTGCGCCTGCCCGAGGCCACGGGGGCCGTCAGTCTCCCGCCTTCCGCGATCGACTCCAGCTACGAGGAATCCTGGATCATTCGCGAGAGCGGGGAGCGGGTTTCGGCGCTGCCGCTCGGACCCGACGCGCTGAATCCGAATCTTATCCGGGTCACTGCCCCCGGGCTCAAGCCCGGCGATCGGGTTCGCACGGTCGGGAGTCGCTGACCCGTGCGCGCTTTGGTTCGCTTCACCCTCCGCCAGCGGGTGCTCTTCAACCTGCTGTTCGTCTTCATGATCGTCGCGGGCATCTTCGCGCTCGATGCCCTGCCGACCGAGCGTTATCCCGAGGTCAACTTCGGCAAGGTCATCATCACCACGATCTATCCGGGCGCCTCCCCACGCGATGTCGAAGCCCTGGTGACACGCGAGATCGAGCTGGCGCTCGACGGCCTGGAGCACGTCGAGCTCATCCGCGCAAACTCGGTGCGCGAGCGCTCGACCCTGGTCGTGAAGTTTCGCGACGACACCGATTACGGCGCACTCTACGACGAGCTTCGCTTTCGCGTGCTCAGCATCCTAGAGCGTCTTCCCGAAGGCGTCGACCCGCCGCGCTTCGACCTGATCCGCACCTCGTTTTGGCTCCCGGTCGTCGCGATCAACCTCGTCGGCGATCGCTCCAACCGCGCCCTGTCCTTGATCGCGAAAGAATTGCAGATCCGCATGGCCCAGATCCACGGGGTCACCGAGGTGAAGCTCGACGGGGAGCAGCGACGCGAGTTCCACATCTTTCTCGATCCCTGGAAGCTCAAGTCGCATGGCGTGAGCCTGGATCAGGTTGCAGTGGCATTACAGGACGCCAACGTCACCCTCCCGGCCGGCGATTTCAGCGACGGCACCGGCGAGTACATGGTGCGTGTGGACGAGCGCTTCCGCACGCGCGATCAAGTCGTCGGCACCGTGGTACGCCGCGATGCCGACGGCTCCTTCGTCACCGTCGACGACCTGATCTCGGACGCCGGTCTCGGCTATCGCACCCCGAACATCATCACCTCCGCCGACGGCAAGGACGGTGTCGCACTGCGGCTGCTCAAGGCCGAGGACGGCAATGCGATGGAGATCTACGCCGCGGCCGAGGCGATCCTCGAGGAGGTCGCGCCCCTTCTCGAGCAGGAAGGGATCGAGGTGGTCCTCACGCTGGACTCGACAACCTACATCAAGGAATCAATCCAGACCCTCGGCTGGAACATGCTCGTCGGGGTCCTGCTGGTCAGCCTGATCCTCTGGTACTTCATGGGGATACGCAACGCCGGCCTGGTCACCGTCGGGATTCCCTTCTCCTTCATGGTCACCGCGTTGATGATGCAGATGACCGGCAACTCGCTCAACGAGTTCACCCTCTTCAGCTTCGTGCTGGTCTCCGGGATCATCGTCGACGACGCCATCGTCGTGGTGGAGAACATCTACCGGCATGTCCAAGACGGCGAGCCGATCGAGCAGGCGATCGTGGAGGGCACCGCGGAGGTCGCCTGGCCGGTGATCTCCGCGACCGCCACGACGGTCGCGGCCTTCCTGCCGATGCTCATCATGACCGGCTCGACGGGCGAGTTCTTCGCGCTCATCCCCAAAGCGGTGAGCTTTGCCATCGTCGCTTCGCTGTTCGAGTGTTTATTGATCCTGCCCCTGCACTACCTTGATTTCGGTCCGCGCCCCAAGGCGAACGCGACTGGCCAAGGTGCGGTTCAGGGCGAGCGTGAGAACCGCTTGATGCGGCTTCTCCGGGACATGACCGAGCGGCTGATCCGGGTCACCATGCGCTTTCGGGTGCTGAGCCTCTCGGTGGTGCTCGTCGCCTTCCTGACGGCCATCGCTGTCCTCGGCGTCTCGATCGCCGGCATTGCGCCCTTGGTGCGCATCCAGTTCTTCCCGGACGACTATTCCACCTACTATGCCTTTGTCGAAGGCGCGCCCGAGACGCCGATCGAGCAGACTCACGAACGCGTGAAGGCGGTCGCTCGCTTCATCATGGCCGACGGCCCCGGCTACGCACGCTCCGCTGCGGGCTTTGCCGGCTTCACCGTCAGCGAGGACTACGAGGACGAGCTGGGCCGACATCTGGGCACGGTCATGGTCGCGCTGCCGAGCAAGGCCGATCAAGCCTTCGACGACCCGCTGGACCACCTCGACAGGATCCGCGAGCGTCTCATCGAGCAGTTCGCCGAGCCCGGAGTCCGGATCCGCGTCCGCGCCGAGAAAGACGGCCCGCCCACAGGAAAGGACATCAACATCCAGATCGCCGGATCGAACGAAGCGGCCGTGCGGGGCCTGAGTGCGGATCTATTGCAGCGGCTGCGCGAGCATCCCGAATTCGGTCCGAATCTGCTCGATCTTCAGGACGATCGCGGCATCCCCTCGCGCGTCTTTCGGCTTGCCGTCGACGAATCGCGAGCCCGCGAGCTCGGTCTCACCGCGGGCGATGCCGCACGCATGGCCGCGTCGGTCCTCGACGGGCGCTACATCGGCAAGTACCGTCTGAGCGACGAAGAGGTCGACCTCAAGCTCCGCGTCGACCCCGCCTATCTGGACGCACCCGAGGCCGCGCTCGATATCCCGGTCATCGAGCACCCCTCCGGTCCGGTGCTGCTGCGCGACATCGTCCAGCCCATCGCCGAGGTCCAGCCCGGCGAGCTCAAACGCTATCAACGCCAACGCAGCCTGACCGTCACGGCCAATATTCGCTCCGGCGCCCAAATCTCCTCCGCCCAAGTCATCGCCTGGGTGCGTGCTCAGTATCCGGAGCTGCGCGGGCTCTACCCCGGGGCCACGCTGATCTTCGGCGGCGAGTTCGAGGAAACTCAGCGCTCCTTCGACAGTCTCGCGCGAGCCTTCGGCCTCGCCGTACTGCTGATCTACCTCATCCTCGCAACCCAGTTCAAGTCATACGTCCAGCCGCTGATCATCCTCTCTGCAGTCATGTTCTCGATCATCGGGATCGTCTTCGGCAAAGTCGTCACCCAGTCACTCTTCACCATCAACAGCTTCATCGCCGTCGTCGGCGTCACCGGCGTGGTCGTCAACGACTCGCTCGTCTTGCTCGACTTCATCAACCGACGCTATCGAGACGGACTGAGCCGCCATGAGGCCATCCGCGAAGGCGTGCGCCTGCGCCTGCGCCCCATCGTCCTCACCACCCTCACCACCACCTTGGGACTCATGCCGATGGCCATCGGCATCCCCAGCTACTCCGTCATCTGGGGCTCGATGGCCTCGACCTTCGTCACCGGCCTCGCCACCGCAACCTTCCTGACACTCTTCATCGTCCCGGTGGCGTGGGATCTTTTGACAGAATGGGAAGAAAAACGGACAGGCAAACGCAAACACCGCGCCCCATCCAGAAAACCAATGTCATAGGATGGGTAGAGCGGAGCGAAACTCATCCTACTTTTCTCCATTTTGGTGAGTTTAGCGATCGACGTCGCTGCTCCAGTAGTATCGATAAGTCGGGTGTTTGCCAACGGGCTTGATTTCCTGGGGAGTGATGGGTGTCCCCGTCGAGCCGTCGCGCGGCGGCGCACCGATGACGACCGTTCTCGGTTTGCCCTCGACCGGCACGACCGCGATGACGGGCGAGGGTGGCATGCCGCCGCCCGTAAGGGTCGTCGATCTCCGACCGCCACAGGTTTTATCGATGTCTCCAATGGCACCCGAGCCATTGAACAGATTGACCCAATAACCCGCGGCGACGCCGATCGGACGCGAGCAGATGTCGACGGACGTGCCGCCCGGGCGTGAGGTGCTGAAGGTCGCCATCCCCGCGACGATCAAGGCATGGGTGACGGTCTGCTCGCCACGGTCGGGGAGACCCATGAACCAGCCGCGCTTCGTGCTGGATGGCGTGATTCCCAGATCGGTACAGGCGTTGTTCACCGTATAGTCGAACATGGTGCTGGTGCTGTCCAGGTCGAATGGATAGACACTCGCGTCCTCGCCAGGTTTGTCGAGAAAGACATAGAAGCGATCCTCGATGTCGCTCGCGTAGGGGTAATCCGTCTCCAAGGGCTGCTCGCGATTGCCCGATCCGAGCGCGAGATAGACGAAATCGACAGTTTCCGGACGATAGGGCATGACCGCCGGGCCATAGAGGAATTTTCGACCCCCACCCTGGGTGCGTGCGATTCTCTGGATCGTCCAAGCCTCGGGCGAGCCGTCACTCAGGTCGATACGATATAGGTTCCCACCCGTATCGGCGGCATAGGCGAGATCGATGCGACCATCGTAATCGAGATCGGCCAGACTGACGTCGCCCGCCACGGCGCGATCCGTCGCGAAGCTCTTGAGGATATTTCCGTTCGCGGCATCGAAGACATAGACGGCGCGACCCTTGGACGATCCACAGCTCGGCGAGGCGTTTTCCGCATCCTCGCAAGGGTCATAACCACCGCCCATCACGACGACCGGGATCTTCGCATCCGCGTCGGAGGCATCTCGGAGATAGCCTGCATTCGGGATCGACCAGGTCTGGCCGAGACCGCTCGCGCCCGAGGTGCATCCGGTGTCATCGTCCGTATTTGGACAACCCTGATACCACATCAACGATGGTGCGTCTGGGTTGGTCACATCGAAGGCATAGACCATCCGACCGCCGCGGCGCATGGTCGGATAGATCCAAGCCAAACTCAATCTGTTGTCGTCGCCATAGCGGATGATCTGTCCGATCGAGCCATCGAAGAAATAATCCTTGGGCGCGAGTGGACTGTCGTCGGCCGCCGTCTGATTCGGATAGGCGACCTTGGGCGAATTGGCCTCGAGTCTCGCAAGCTTGTCGAAATGCTCGGGGGCGATGAAGGCCCAGCGTTCATTGCCCGTCGCGGCATCGACAGCCCTCAAGGTGCCATCGTTCGCACCGTAGAAGACCGTGACACCCGTGCTCCCGCCATAATTGACCGGGAGTGGTCGCGAATGCACGACATCGCCGTGAATGCTCGGCCTTGCCGCCGCCTCATCCTCTGCGAAACCGAGTGTGTAGCTTACGAGATCGGCCTCTAGATCGCTACTGGTCGTAGAAAAGGGTGTCAGGGTCGTGCCCGACGTGGTTCTGGTCTCGACGTTCCGATCGGCGACATTCGCACGCAGTCGCTGTCCAGCAGCGCCTTTCTCGACGAAGGGTCCATCGGGTGTGTCTGAGTAGGGTTGAGTGACAGTCCGGCAGAGACTCTTGGGATCGGGCACGACACCCTTGCCGCTCCAATAATCCTCGGAGTTGGTCGTCCAGAAGCTGGTTGCGCATTCCGCGACGAAACCGGTCTGGGTGTTGATCGCACGCTGTTCGTCCTTGTCGGCGAGATCCAGCACGCCATCGAAATACTTCAACTGATACCGCTTGAGGTTGCCGAACCAGCGGGGTAATGCGTCCGGCTCGGGCCGGAACATGCCTATGAAGACTTGATTCTCGTTCTGGGCGCGATTGGTCGCGCTGATGGGCAGGGATGCCGAGGCGAAGGTCGAGTTGACCGAGATGATCTCGGCGATGATGGTGTCGAGCGCGACCTCGAGCTCGTCCTGGCTGCGTGCGGCAAAGTAGGCGCCACCGCCGACCCGAGCGGCGCTCATCATCAATGAGGTATGATCCTCATTCTGCTGTTTGTTGAAAACATCGATCGTATAGGTGATCACGCGCGAGCGCGGGTCGGAGGCCGCTGCACCTGGGATCTGGACGCCATGGGTATAAAGGAACTTGGACCAGTCATCCAGGTTCCAGGCCGCGCCCAGGGTCAGGTTGTATTGACCGGTTGGGACCAGCTCGATCTTCTCGATGGTGCCGTCGATCCAGTATCGAGAACCACTCGTGCAGGTCTCGGTCTTCTTCTTGTCGCAGGTGCAGCTCGTGTAGCCTTCGTTCGCGCAGTTTTTGTTACACTCCGTCTCGTTCTTGTAACAAGCCTCGCTGAATCCACTGAATGCCTCGCTGGTCTTGTTCTCCACGAAGAGTGGCAGCGGGAGCGGCGTTCCAGCACTTTGACCCGCGAGCTTATCGTTCGTGCCACCGACGGACGTGACGAGGCTCGCGAGCGCGCTCGAATTACTCGAATCATCGGTCGTCGGTCCATTGCTCTGAGGATTGGTGACGAAGACGAGATAGGTGTCGCTACAGACATTGGCCGCGGTCAAGGGTGAGCTGAAGCGCGAGTAGTTGGTCTGATAGCCCGCTGTATCCGCGAGGGTGCTTGGTGTGCCGTTGCCCGACAAGAGTGAGTCGGCGCCCGCGAGATAGTTATAGACATCATGCATGAGATGACCATACTTGGGATTCGCGGGACGCTTTTCGTCTGGTGTTTCGATATTGACTGCGATCGATTCGAGACGCGCGCCCAAACTCGCTTGATTGGTGCTATCGAGGAGCTTGAGCGCATGCCTGACATAACCGGCATCGATGTTTGGCTCGATCGTCCTGTACATCATCAGGCCAGCGTGAATCTTGTCCGTCAGTCCGTCGAGCGAGTTGTTGATGGCACGCACCTCGGCCTGGCCTTGCTTGGTGCCTTGGGGTTGCCAATGTTGCGAATTCCGCGACCAGTTCGACGTGTTGTCCAGCACGAAGAGGATGCGTGGCTTGTCGGCCTGACCGCCGACGCCGCCAACGAAGATATCGATGTCCTCGCCGACGACCTGCAAGGCCATGGTCAGCAGCATCAGCCCAAGCGTGAGACCGAGTCGATGTAACCCATGACCATGCCCTCCAAAGGGATGACATGAGCCCCCGCCCATGCCTGCGGAAGGGGGCCGGGGAGAGGGGGACTCATGGCTTGAATCCGCACTGGCGAGCATCCCGGCGCCGGGCGGATGAATCTGAAGGGTGCCGGTCCCGCTCGGGCGAAGGGTTGGAGTCTGGATGAGATGACTTGGCTTGAACATGATGAGCCTCCGAGCGCGCCACTCACTGGCATTCAGGTGGAATATCGTTGTTGGAGACACGTCTCCCGACGCCCTGACGCACACGCGTCTCTGATCCGGTCGCAAGATCCACCGCGCGCGCGACGAGATCCCAGTCCGCTGTCGAACACAAGGAGTAACCTTTCGAGTCGGAGCCTTCGACCGCGCCGATTTGCAGCGTCCCCAGGAAGCAGCCTTGATCGTCCGGCTCTGTCGTCAGTTGATTATTAAGGAGTCCTGTCGTGCCGATACATCGCGGTGGCTGCGTCGTGAGGTCGACCTCAAGATCATCCGAACCGTCGCCATCGAGATCGAAACACTTATGATTCTTTTGACCCTTGCAGTAAAAGGGCGCGGTCGTCGAACCCGGTGCCACGCTATCAATGAGGATATTTATATATCGGGCGTCGACGGCAAATTCCAATGTCGCCTCGGCGGCCTTTTGGGTCTGCTGTCTCGATTCCAGATTCGACACGACCAAGAGATTGCTGGTGCCCATCTGGAACGAGGCGACCACGATCAAAGTCGTCAACAGCAGCATGATTAGCGCGATCACCAAGACCGCGCCACGCTGGTTATCATGCTGGTACAATTGAACGAATTGCTGCATGGTCATCGCTCCAGTGGACCCGCGATATTGTTGAGCCGGATCGTGGTGCTATAGGCTTGTCGTTTGAAGCTCCGAGCGTCCCCCGACGGTTCCACACTCGCACGTCCGAGCTTATAGGTCCGCTCGTCCTCATATCCATTGGTCGGCCTCAGATTGCGCGCGATAAGGTAGACGCGAACGGAGACGACATTTTGCCAATCAGTTTCGGTGATATCATTTGCGGTTCGATACCGATTGGGTTCACCGTTCCCACTGGTGTCGACTCCATACTCGAAATGAAGATGTTCGATCCCCTCGGCGATGGGAAAGCTTTCGTAGCCATTCGCTGTCAGTTCGGCGCGCATTAGGGTCGGTACGCTCTCTCCCGAAACCGAAACTGCCAGATTCATCAGGTAGTAGACATGATTGATCAGGCGATAGATGGGTGCATCCGACGGCGGCGAGCCGGAGCAGGGCGGGATAGTTCCAGCGAAGTCGTCGCGTATCGTTGCAATCGTCAGTGACGCTCCACAACCAGACTTTTGGATATGAGGAAGCCCATTAACTTTCGGGAAGTCATCACAGCCAAATTCACCGGCGGCGCAGGTGGCTGAGCGTCGTACGACGAATATGTCAGACCCCCCTAATGCATCCGGCGTACAACTGGGTAAGCTGGTGGAAATGTTGTTGAGACCCCGGATCCAGACAGGTAGTTTAATGGGAGGGGCAGTCTGGTTTGTGAAATCCTGAATCGTCGGGCATTCTTTATCGGTTGGGGTCCAGATCGTGTAGTCGCCGATTTTAACCTCACCATAAAAGCCGGCATTCGCGACATCGTCGCTCAAGACCTGCAAGGCATAGCGCGCATTCTGCATCTGGCCGAGCGATTTCTCGAGCTCATAACGTGTTTGGCTATTATTGATGAGCACAACGGCCAAGGTGCCGAGCAGGAAGACACCGATGGTCATGGCGATCATCAGCTCAAGGAGCGTGAAGCCTGTCATGTTCGTCCTCGATCCACGGCTCCCGGGTCCAATGAGAAAGGGACGGGTTGAGTACGAAGGCTCGATCATGCTGAGATCGTATGACATGGCTGCTTGCCTCATTGCTCCAGATCCGCCAAGATCAATTCGGTCGTCAGCACACGACGTTTGGACTCCGTATCGAATGCATCCCGTCCGCAGGGCAGTGAAGGGGCCTGTGTCTCGGCCAACCCCTGCCAGGCCACGCTGACGCGTAGGGTGAGTGGCTCATCCGGATCCGAGAGCCATTCGATACATCCACGCGCGCCGATCAGACCACCGAGGGATCTGCCATCCTCGACCGTGTCGGCGCCTTTCAGAGCGCGATCCCACTCGCAGAGATCCACGAGCGGGACGCTAATCCAGTAGTAGAGGCTGCAATCGAACCAGCTCCATGTTGTTCCAGTCCCGACCCGGGTCATACCGCCACTCGAGACATAAGAACCTGATTTAGCCCCATCGCGCTGACTATTGATCCGCGCCACCATGTCCTCGACGAGCACCAGCGCATGGGCGCGCTGATAGGCTTCCATCTGAGTCACCGTCATCTTGGCTTGCAAGCCGGCGAGGCCGAGGAGTCCGAAGGCGAGTATGACCGCGGTGACCAGGATCTCGACCAGCGTGAAGCCAATCTGGCGGGACAAGTGATGACGTCGCTTGGACACGATCAACAGCCTCCGTCACTCAGCATGGGTTGACCGCTCGGGTCGATCCGCAGACAGCGTTTGGGCGCGTCGCGATCCTGCTTCGAGGCAATCTCGAAGGTCGCGGTGGTCGCGGTGTCGGAGCGCGCACGCCCGGAGGCGCGATAGACGACGCTCGCGGGACCACCACTGAGCGTGACACCCCTGAACGCATCGCCGCTCAGAAGCGTCTCGGTGGCACCCGACGGCAGGGCGACCCAGCCGCCCTCCCAGCCGGCCTCGCTCGATGCCGGTTGGAGTGTGACGTCGCGGTTCAAACGAATCGCCTCGGAGCGCGTTCGCCAGAGCGCGGTTTGTAGATCGCTGGCCGCGGCATGGACACGATGGTTGGCGATGGTCCGTGTGAAAGATGGCACCCCGATCCCGGCGAAGATGGCCACGATGGCGATGGTCATCATCAGCTCCAGCAAGGTGAAACCGTGCGCGGCCCCTGGCGAGTGCGCGTGGGGTGCTCGTCTCGCACGCCGAGTGTTCGGGGAGCCCGTTTCACATGCCTTCGCGAGGGTCAAGGGGATGCTCGAGGGTCCAGGCGTGAGACGGATGATGTGGGTGATGCTCATGCTGCTCTCCTCACGCTCACCAAGCATCGGTGGGTGTCTTGGCGCCGAGATGATCGATGATCAGCGCGGCGCCGCCCAGATCCTTGACCTGGGGTGTTCCGGCCTTCGGCGTCGCGCTGATGGTGAAGCTCGGCGGACTGGCGCCCGTTGTGATGACAGGGTCGGCATAATATTGCGCCACCTTGGCGGGTGCGTTGACACCTAACTCAGCCAGCTCAGCCAGCGAGGCATAACGCCGCGCATCGAGCAGAAAGAGCTGCTCACGCTGCGCAAGATCCATTAAATAGGCCTGTGCTTCGGCGCGATTGGAGCGAAGGACATACTGCTGATAACTCGGATACGCCACCGCGGCCAAAATGCCGATGATGGCGACCGTGATCATCAGCTCGATCAGGGTGAAGCCGCGCTTGCGGGCTGCCTGATACCGACCGCCGGGACCCAGTGGCCCGGATGCGCACTGTGCGCAAAGTACAGAATCGGGGCACCGACACTTGCTCTCGCTCCAGTGCTGGGCTCTGGTGGGTTCTGGAATGGCGGGCGTTTGCTGAGCAACGATCGACGCAACGACCGAAACCGCTGTCGAGAGGCTTTCCTCCCGAAGCGGCTCGCGGCCGAAGTCGTTGTTGCACGGTTGATCCGAAGTTCTGATCATGGCGGTCGCTCGCTGCTCGGTCGCCGTCCCGCGGCGGTTCGCCGCCGGACAGATCGGACGAGGAGGACCTCTGCTTCCTATCGGTGTCTCCCCTGCCGGGATTCATCTCGACACACTGCCGCGAGATATCGAGTCATGCACCCGCGTCGCCTGACGCGCCCGAGAGCCTCTTTTGGCATTTGCCGGTGCAGGAGAGAACCACCATCTCACTCACGTGTGTCGAGTCTTGGATTGGAGTATGGCCGGCGATGCCGCACGGGACCGGGAGGCAACGCACAAAACCAGCAGAAAATCGTTGCTCGCCGCAACGAGAGGGTCGATCGATCGTTGAGCGGCGGAACACCGCCGCTTAAGTGTACGGATGGTCGCTTCTCGAAGACTCAGGGTGTCGCCGAAGCGACGAAGGCAGGCTCGCGGACGATGTTGGGAAACAGCGGAACCATCCCGAGCGGTTTGATGCGGTCGCCGAGATCATCCCAAAACGAGATACCCAGCTTGCGGCAGGTCTTCATCGAGCTAGCGAAGCCGTCGCGACCGTCTTTTCCGAGGACGCTGCGGGTGTCGCAGTCAGTGGCGGTCATACATCGCCGTCATCGGCGCGCCGTCCCGAGGCGCCGGATGGCCGGCGAAGCGGCGGCTCGGCCCGCGCCTTGCCGGACTTAATCGCGATGATGATGGGGACCAGGACGGCGGCAACGATCCCGGCCGCGAAGCCGTTGTTGTATAGATTCAGACCGCCGTGTACCACACCGACGCTGAGCGCTGTGGACGAGTGCAAGAAGCCCGCGGCGATGCCCCAGCGCCAACCGAAGCGTCCGGCGACCGGCGCCAGGTTGGTGCCGAAGAGCGCGGCGAGCAGGATGGATGGGTCAGCCAAGCTCCACGGCTTTGCAAGCGAGCCGAGGAAGACACCGATGATGATCGGCACGATGTTTTTGGGGTGCTTGCCGAACGCCGCAAACCCCATGATCGAAAACAGGGCACCGATCACCGGGCCGTTCAGGTCGCCACCCAAGGCCAGCACAAAGGCCAGCCCGATCGCCCCGCTCAGCGCCATGTTGACCAAGGTCGCTCCGAACCCGCCGATGGCGATGAAGTCGCTCGGCGACTGGCCGGATTCGCCCATGATCCGCTTAAGTCCGGAGGGCGCCTCTCGGTCCAGTATGAGTCCGATCGCCAGCATCGTCGCCAATACAAACCCGAGGAAACCACCCAGCAGAAGATTGTTCCCGGTCGTCCAGACGAGCACGGGGTCCGGCACGAACCCGTAGGATTTGTATAAGGCAACGATCACGATCCCGACCAGACCGGCGGCAAACCCCATGTTATAGAGCGCGAAGCCCATATGGGCCTTGAAAACCTGAGCCGCCACCGGCGGCAGGATGAATCCGATCAGCACTCCGGTACCGATGCCGAGGGGCACTGCGATCCCAACCGGCAACACGGAGCTGAAGAGGATCTCCGAGGAGACCGGCGACAGCGCCACTCCGAAGAACGCGGCATTGATGTGGGTCGCGAATGGCTGTCCCTTGAAACGCGCGTACAACGCCACGCCGAAGACGATGAACCAGATATTGAGTAGGTTCTTGCCGAACAGACCAAACCCTAAAAGAAGGAAGAGCGCGGCCACCGCCGCACCATTGATCCTTGCCCCCACGATGGCGTAGACCATACAAGCACTCAGGGTCAGTAGGCCCGCATTGACGAATCCGGCGCCCACCCCGCCGACGCCGAAATAATCGGTCAACAGGGTGTCGCGCGAAGTCGTTATCGCGAACAACCCCTCGCCGATCTCGGTGGGACTGGAGACTAGAAAACCGAAAAAGACGAACAGGGCGGCATAACCGCCGATCACGAGAAGGATCAGCCGGTCCGTAATCTCTCGTGCTGGCCGGGTCAACTCATTCGCCGCGTCGTCGGGCGTCTTTGTCGATGACATCGGGATGACCGTGTAGTGGCTGCGGGATGTGGCCAAGGGGGGCCAAAAAGAGTCAGAGTAAAAAGGTCGGATCCATTTGTCGATGCTATACCTGTCCGTAGACAATCAACCGACGCCCGGTCCGATTCCCCGCAAGCCAAGATTCTTCCTTCCGGGTGTTCCCGTGCATGTTGTCCGACGCGGCAACAACCAGCGACCTATCTTCTCTGACGACATCGACGACCGAGCATGCCTCCACTGGTTGAAGGAAGCGTCGGGGCGTTGGTCATGCAGAATACATGCGTATGTCCTGATGACCAACCACGTCCACCTGCTTCTAACTGAACGACTCTGATCACATCGCCTGTAATCAGGCGCCAACCGAAGCGCTTCCAGCATAAGGGCTCCGACCCTTTTCTCATCGGGGTCAACATGATCCGACGGCCCGCGAATGCGCCTGGCTCGGCGCGCAACGTGCCGAGCTCGCCGATCGGGTCGAGATCTGCGGACAGCCGCGGACAGCCGCGGACAGCGCACCAATAGTTCTGATTATCCGATGTGTTATCGGGGTTTTTTCCATCGCTTCGCTGCTCGTCGTCCGGCGCGCCGCGGCTATCATCGTTGGGAACCTACCGGCCGATGGACTCGACGAGGATCTTTTCGCGCCCGCCGGCATGAGTAAGGCCCTCGGCCCGCAGCTGCGCGTTCAGCGGCACCTGCGACGCCCTCGAGCCCGTCCGATGTGGCGCCATCGTCTCGTCCGTTTTTATCCGACCCCTTTGACAGCCGCCGATCGGAGCCCTATCCGCCATGACGACAGCCTCGCGTTTCCTGCTTGATTTGGCCTTGCCCCCTGGCGTGGCTGAGCTGCTCGCCGCGGCACCGCGCGTCACGGTTGCCGGTACCACCGCCGAGCTCATGGCACTCGCGGTGCGCGACGCGCCCGGGGGCATCCACGAGGTCGCCTACGAGGTCCCGGGCCGCGGTCGGGTGGTCGAGGCCACCGTGTGCCGCACCCGCAACGGCATCTGCGCCAATTACACCGAGCCCTACATGCGTCGTCGCGACCCCGACTGCATGGTGATCGGCGATGCCCGCCCCACCGACAAGCCGACCTACCGGGAACGCTTCGGCGAGCCGTTTGAGCCGGTGCGCGAGGCCACCTTCGCATGGCTCAAGACCCAGCCGCTCGCCGCCTTCCCCTTCTACGCGGGCCTCCCCGACAAGGGCACCGAAGCCCTGGTGATCGCGCCGGACAACGCGGGGTTCTTCGCCCTCGGGCTCGCCCTGCTGCAGGGGATCATGCACGAGGATGAGCTGCCCGCGGATTTCCAGCCGAAGGCGATCATCTACGTCGCCCCGCCCTTCCGCCATACGCATTTCGGCGGGCGTCAGGTCGTGGTGCACAACCGTCTGGAGGATGTCCACGAGCTGTTCAGCTACAACCTCTATCCCGGTCCGAGCGCCAAAAAGGGGATCTATGGGGTACTGCTCAACATCGGCGAGGTGGAACGCTGGGTGACCATGCACTGCTCCACCGTGCAGGTGGTCACCCCTTACGAAAACAAGCTGGTGATCACCCACGAGGGCGCGAGCGGCGGCGGCAAGAGCGAGATGCTGGAGTATGCCCACCGTCACCCGGACGGGACCCTCTTGATCGGCCGCAACCTCGTCACCCGCGAGGAGCGCACGCTCACCCTGCCGCGCGGTTGCGAGCTGCGACCGGTGACGGACGACATGGCCCTGTGCCACCCCTCCCTCGAGAAGGGCACCGGCAAGCTGACCCTGATGGACGCCGAGAACGCATGGTTCGTCCGCTGCAACCACATCGCACGCTACGGCACCGACCCGCACATCGAGGAGCTCACCATCCACCCTCCGGCGCCGCTCCTGTTCCTCAACATTCACGGGCGCCCGGACGCCACGACGCTGCTGTGGGAGCACATCGAGGACTCCCCTGGGGTGCCCTGCCCAAACCCGCGCGTGATCATCCCGCGGGCGGTGATCCCGCGCGTGGTCCCCGGCGCGGTGGACGTGGACGTCCGCAGCATGGGGGTGCGTACCCCGCCCTGCACGCGCTCGCGTCCCAGCTACGGCATCGTCGGGATGTTTCACCTGCTGCCTCCGGCGCTCGCCTGGCTGTGGCGGCTGGTGGCGCCGCGCGGTCATTCGAACCCGAGCATCGTCGAGACCGAGGGCATGTCCTCGGAGGGTGTGGGCTCCTACTGGCCGTTTGCCACCGGGCGGAGGGTCGACCACGCCAACCTGCTGCTCAACCAGATCATCGAGACCCCCGAGGTGCGCTACGTCCTGATCCCCAATCAGCATATCGGCGCCTGGGAGGTTGGTTTCATGCCCCAGTGGATCGCTCGCGAGTATCTCGCGCGCCGGGGCGGGGCCCGCTTCGGTACGGACCGGCTCAAGCCCTCGCGCTGCGCGCTGCTCGGCTACACCCCGGGCACCATCATCGTCGAGGGCAGCACCATCGGCCCCTGGTTCTTCGAGGTCGACCAACAGCCCGAGGTCGGAGCCGATGCCTACGACCAGGGTGCGGCCATCTTGAGCGCGTTCTTCCACCGCGAGCTGCGCGCCTTTCTCGATCCCGAGCTCCTGCCGACGGGCCGCCGGATCATCGACTGCTGCCTGTCGAACGGGAGCCTGGATGACTATGCCGCGCTACTCGATCTGCCCCTCTTCGAGCCCGGCGACGACTGAGGGAGCACCCGTTGGAACGATTCGAGCACCGCTTCCACCACCCGCACCAGCGCTCCTTCGACCAGGCGCCGGCGGCCCTGCGCCGCCGGGTGTTCGGGGTCGATTACCTCCAGCTGCGAGGCAAGCAGTCCGGCGACCTCTTCGTCACCCGCCACGGCTGGCCGGTACTCGATTCGATCCTGCCGTCCCAGTGGTTCGTCGGCGAGCAGTTGTCGAAGGTGGGGCGCCAGTTGGCCGGGGCCACCGGGGCGGTGTATCGGGTCGCGGTGCCGCACAGGCAGCGCGAGCAGTTCGCGCTGGTGGTCAAGTTCAGCCGCTTCGCCCAGGAGGCGCTGGTGTCGATCGCGCGCGACGAAGTCATGGACTGGGAGGAGCGGGACCGCATCGCGTCCAGCGAATTCCTGTCCCCGTTCGAGGAGTTCGCCCACCTGAAGCGGCTGCGCGCCGCGGCGGGGTGCCACATTCCCACCAAGGCACCGCTTGCGATCTACAGCCCGGCCACCCGCTACCTCGACTGGCAGCTCGGCCGCCGCACCCACCGGCGCTGGTGGTACGACAGGGTTCTCGGCGAGGACCAGGCCGCCCAAACCGAGGGAGCCCAGGTGCGCTACGCCTGGGAGCGCATGTACATCCTTCTCTACCGCTGGATCGACGGCATCGATGCGGAGACCGCCCACCAGCAGGGATATCTGACCGAGCCCGAGCTGCGGCACCTCTCCGGGGAGGCGCGTCGGGAGCTGCGCCGTCTTGGCTGGGACGTCCTGGACCACAAGCCACGCCACCTGATCGTGCGGCCTTGTCCGCGCTCGGGAGGCCTGGTCAGCCGTCGCCGACGGACCCTCTGGGGCCTGGTCGACTACGAGCTCCTCGTGCCCTACCCGGCGTCGGCCGCGCGGCCCAGCGCACATCCCGAGCCGCTGCCCGAAGCGCAGGCCCACCCATCCTCTACCGAGTCCATGTCTGACCCATGAACAACGCGCACAGACACAATCGCTGGCTGGTGGTCGCCGGGGCCCTGATCGTCCAGGTCAGCCTCGGCGCCGTGTACATCTGGAGCGTGTTCCAGACCCCCCTGCTGGGCGTCTTCCCCGGCTGGTCGGAGGCGCAGGTCACCCTGCCGGCCCAAATCGTCATCGCGACCTTCGCCCTCGCCGTGATCTTCGGCGGCCAGATACAGGACCGGCTCGGCCCGCGGGGCGTCGGCACCATCGGCGGCGTCGTGTTGGGGACGGGGCTGATCCTCGCGGGGCTGACGGGCAGCTTCTCCGAGGAGGTGGCCCTCTTCTGGCTGGTGGGCACCTACGCCGTGCTCGGCGGCATCGGCATCGGCATGGCCTACGTGTGCCCCATCGCAACCTGCGTGAAGTGGTTCCCGGACCGGCGCGGCCTGATCACCGGGCTGGCGGTGGCGGGCTTCGGGGCCGGCGCCTTTTTCTTCGCGCCGCTGGCGCGGGCCCTGATCACGGGCGGTTCCTACCAGCTCTTCGGGATCGAACTCTTTCCGCTCCCCCAGGTTGGGATCTTCGGCACCTTCACCATCCTCGGTTGCATCTTTCTGGTGACGGTGGTGCTTGGTGCGCAGCTCCTGCACAACCCTCCGGCCGGATACTGTCCGCCCGGATGGACGCCGCCGGCACCCGCAGCGGGCGCGCTCCATGCCGAATTCACGCCGCGGCAGATGCTGCGCACACCGGTGTTCTGGGTCTTGTGGATCACCTACCTGGCCGGCAGCACCGCGGGCCTCATGATCATCATGAAGGCCGCCCCCATCTGGCAGAGCTTCAGTCTGGCGACGGTGGTCGAGATCCCGGTGCCCCACGAGCACTTCGTCGCCGTCTCCTCGGCCGCGGCCATGGCGGTGGCGGTGCTGGCCATCTTCAACGCCGGCGGGCGCATCCTCTGGGGACGGGTGTCCGACACCTTCGGACGAGAGCGCACGCTGATGCTCATGTTCGTTCTCTGCGGACTGCTCCTGCTCGGACTCGACTGGATGCGGGCGTACCCCCTGTATCTTCTGGGCGTGTCGCTGATCGCCCTGTGCTTCGGCGGCTATCTCGCCCTCTATCCCGCACTGGCCGCCGACTACTTCGGAACCCGCAACATCGGCGTCAATTACGGCCTGTTGTTCACCGCGTATGGCGCCGGCGGCTTACTCGGCCCCCACTTGGCCGCCTCCTTGATGCACGACGCGGGCGGCATCGAATATCAGGTGCTCGACGGGACGAACGCACTGGCGACCCGGTTGTTCCAGCTCGGCGAGTACCACACGGCCTTCCTGGTCGGCGGCGTCATCTGTCTGGCCGCGGCCGCCCTGATGCTGGCCGTGCGGGCACCCCACGCCCCTCTCACGGATCCGGCGCGTTGCAGCGACATGCGACCGACAGGCATTCAGCCCGTTGGCCAAGGGTCAGAACCTGCATGATGCACTCACGGGTGATCGTGCACGTGCAATCGCTGACCACAAGCCCGGTATCGAGCCTTGCCGGGCATCCGGCAACACTTCCGCGATGCGCAGGCATGAGGGCTGGCGAGGTGTGAGGGTAACGGTTGGAGCCGGCTTTGAAGGTGTTGAGCCCCGAAAAGTCGCGCACACCGGCCGTCTTTTTTTACTGTTCGGAGGATGCCTCATAGCGCTCGAGCAAGACCTTCAGCGCATGCTCCTTGTTCGGGAAGAAGTGATCGCGTCCGAGCTCCTCGACGATCCCGGTTTTCTCGAAGACGGACATCACCTGATGCTTCAACCCGCTGAAGTAGAGCCCAATGCCGGCATCCCGCAGCTGTTGAGCAACTTCGTTGACCTTTTCCTCACCTGATGCGTCGATCTCATTGATTCCGCTTCCGATGATCAGGATCACCCTGGTCTTCGGAAAATCGGCGATGGCCTCCAGCACGATGTCCTCGAAGTAGGCGACGGTCGAGAAGGTCAGCGAGCCGTCGAAGCGGACCGGCACGACCGTCTCGCTGACCGGCGCGAGATTGTGCGCCTTGATGCCGCCGAGCGTTCCGTCGGGTTTACGCGCGACGATCTCCGCGCGCGGACGCATGCTCTTGATCAGATAGAGCAGCACCGTCAGGGCGATGCCGAGGAGGATGCCGTTGGCGATTGCCGGGGCCATCACGAGGGTTGCCAGGAAGGTCACGATGCCGACGATCGCGCCGCCACGGTCGACCTTCCAGGCGTGGACCAGCGGCGCGACTCGGATCAGCCCGAAGACGGCCATCATCACGATGACCGCCAACACCGACTGCGGCAGACTGTAGAGGTAGGACGTGAAGAAGAGCAGGACGACCATCACCGCCAGCGCGCTGATGACGGCGAAGAGGCCGGTTTTGGCGCCTGTCTTGGCCGCTACGGCGGATCGCGAGAAGGATCCGCTGACCGTGTAGGAGCTGAAGAAGCTCCCGACGATGTTCGCCAGACCCTGCCCGACCAGCTCCTTGCTGGCGTTGATCCGCTCGCCCGTGGTGGTGGCGATGGCCTTGGAGATCGAGGTTGCCTCCATGAAGCCGATCAGGGCCATCACGATCGCAGCCGGAAGCAGAGCGAGGACGAGGTCCCAGTGCACCTCGGGCACGGCGAACTGCGGCAGCCCCTCCGGGATTGCCCCCACCACGGCCCCGCCCGACGAGAGCGTCACCTCCCCGTCGCGCGTCTCGACGAAATGCCAGATCCGACCGTCACGCGCCAGTCCCTCGGGGACTTGGCCTTTGGCGAAGAGGAGCATCGGCCCGTCCGGGATCGGCGAGCCTTCCAAGCGGATCGCGTGCAGGTCGATGCGGCGCGCGTTGTTCTGTGACCGCGACTGATCCAGCTCGTACTGGAAGAGACGGACCGACGCCGACAACTCCGAGGCGCTCCTGATGGCATCCATCCCGCCCTCCTGCTCGAGTCGAGCGGCCTCGCGGCTGCGCTCCGCGATCAACGTGGTGAGGGCTTTGATGCGCATCTCGGTCTGGCTGTAAGCCCCGATCGTCTCCACCGTCCGCACGTCCTGGATCTGCTCGATCCCGACTGTCGACTTGTGCTCGAAGCCGATGAGTGCAGACGCGGCGGTCGTTGCGAGTACGGCGATCAAGACGCCGGGGAGCCTGGAAGAGACCCGTTTTATCGCGTTGATCAACAGGAAGGCCGCAACCGCGAACACCAGTGTCGGCCAGTGCGTCTCGCCGATCTGCTGCACGACGCGCCAAAGATCGGCGAGATAGAAGTCCGAGCGCGGAAAAGGCACGCCGATGATCTTGCTCAGCTGCGAGAGTCCGATGATCAGCGCCGCCGCATTCGTAAAGCCTACCACCACCGGGCTCGACAGCAGGTTGACGATGGCCCCGAGCTTGAACAAACCCAGTGCGAGACGCAGTACTCCGACCATCAAGGCCAGCATGATCGAGAGCTCGATGAAGCTCGCGCTTCCCGGCGACGCGAAGGGGATGATCGCCGCCGCGGACATCAGCGAGAGCATGGCCACCGGGCCGGTGTGCAGCTGACTCGACGAGCCCCACATCGAGGCGATCATAACGGGGATAAAGGAGGCGTAGAGCCCGTACACGACAGGCAAGCCCGCCAACTGGGCGTAGGCCATGCCCTGCGGCAGCAACACCAAGGCGACCGTGATTCCGGCAACGATGTCGTCGCGCAGGCCCTCCCGAGTCATGGGGAACCAGCGCAGGAAGGGCAAGACAGTGTGAAGGCGTTCCATCATGACAACACGTCCGGCTGATAGACGACCGAGCACACGGACGATACGTGTGCTCGCAGGGTCAATGGTACACTAGGTTAACGCCATGTTGGCGGTCGGACCAATCGATGATAGGCCTCCGGGACATAGCTGTTTATCGATGGGTACCTCGGGGACAGGCCGGGGACCTCCTCTCCTCGGTCCGTTCGTTCACGCGAGACAACGACAGATCGGTATGACGCCGCGCCGTGGACCATGAGGACGTCAGGTCTGAGAATCGGGCAATAGGAAAGACCCCGCTCGTGATGTCCCGGCGCCTCGGGGAGTCGTGTCAAGACGCGGGAAAGACCCGATTGCGCCCGGCGACCTTGGCGTCGAAAAGCGCCTGATCTGCGCGGTCCAGCCAAGCATCGGCGGTCTCGGGTGGGCGATAGTCCGCCACGCCGAAGCTCGAGGTGACGCACCCGACCCCGGAGAAGGTCTCGCCGGCGATCAGCAGGCGCAGCTTTTGAGCCAGTTGCCGCGCCTCGTTCAGCCCGCATTGAGGGATGAGGATGACGAATTCCTCCCCGCCCCAGCGGGCCAGTAGGTCGGACGCGCGCAGATGGTCGCCAACCAGGCGCGTCAGCTCGACCAAGACCTGGTCGCCTACCAGGTGACCATGGGTATCGTTGATCCTCTTGAAATGATCGATGTCGAAGATCAACAGACTGATGGGTTCGTCGTAACGGGTGGCCCGTGCGATCTCGGCGACGACGGTCTGCTCGAAGTAGCGACGATTCCGGATGCCGGTCAGCATATCCGTGGTGGCGAGCCGGTCCAGCTCCTGATTAGCTGTCTCTAAGTTCGCCATCGACTGCGCCAGAGCCGCCTCGGCTTGTCTGCGTTGGGTGATGTCCTGCACCTGCGAAATGAAATAGCGCGGCTGGCCCCGGGCATCCCGGACCAGCGACGAGGCCACCTGGCCATAGATGACATGTCCCTGACGATGGCGGTAGCGTTTTTCGAAGGTGGCGCTGTCGCCGGCGCCATGGACGGCCCGGTCGATGAACCCCTGGCTCAGCGTCCGGTCGTCCGGTAGTGTCAGATCGTCGATGCTCATGCCCTCCAACTCCTCGCGAGAATAGCCGAAGATGGCGCTCATCTTGGCGATGGCCTGCAACAGCCGGCCCTGGAGGTCGACCAGGCACATGCCGGTGTTGGCATTGTCGAAGGCCAGGCGGAAGCGTGCCTCGCTCTCGGCCAAACGGGCCTCGGCCTGCTTGCGCGCGGAGATATCGACGAAGGAGACCAACAAGAGATCATCGAGGACGGTCGCGCTGATGATCACGTCTCGGCAGGTGCCGTCCTTGTGTGTGATCCGGAACTCTCCGGACTCGACCTGCCCCCTGCCGGCAACCGCCGTCTCCACCGCTGCATACCACCAGTCCATCGAGGTTTGGCGATAGGCGGCATCGGGATAGGCACGCCGTGCCCAATCGTCGACGGTGTGAATCTCCTCCGGGGTATAACCGCAGGTGAGCACAAACTGAATATTGTTGTAGGTGATCCGGGCCGGGCGGCCCAGCGTGCTGACGGCGATGGCGATGGGCATGTTGTCGAGGATGCGACGGAGCTGGCGTTCGCTCGCCAGCACCCGGGCCTCGGCGGCCTTGCGGGCGCTGATGTCCTCGACCAGGCAGAGATGGAGCGGGTGCGCATTGCCGACCACGGCCACCGACCCCACGGTCAGATCGGCCCACACCGGGGTGCCGTCCGGCCGCAGATAACGCTTCTCCAGCTCGAAGCCATCGATCTCGCCCGCATACAGCCGGGCGACGCAATCTTGTTCCCGCGGCAAATCGTCGGGATGGGTGATGTCCGCCCATCCGATGCCGAGCAGCTCTTCGCGAGTGCGGCCGATGAGCTCGAGCAGACGGTCATTCACCTCCAGCATCCGGCCGCCGGCCGGGTCGAACAGGGCGACGCCCAGTGGGGACTGCTCGAACATTCCGCGGAATTTCCCCTCGGACTCGGTCCGCTGAGCCAATGCCTCCTCGAGCCGGGTCCGAGCCGCTTCCAACTCGGCGGTGCGGGCGGCGACCCGCTCCTCCAAGCGACGGTTTTCCCCGGCCAGGGCCTGCTCGGCCGCACGCAGGCTCTGGTTGCTAGCCTGCAAACTGGTGAAGGTGTCGCGCAGGCACAGGCTCGTGGCGTTGAAGGTCTCGCCCAGCTCGCGCAACTCCCGGATGGGCGCGGCAGGCAGCGGCTGGCTGAAGTCGCCTTCGGCCAGCCGCAGGGTCGCCGCGTTCAATTCCCGGAGGGGCCGGCTGATCCATTCCGCGGCGACCAAGCCCAGTAGGATGGCGATCCCCAAGGTCAACAGCATCAGCAAGAGTGGCTCGTGGACGCGCTCCCGGATCGGGGCTGTAGAGTCCTGCAGCGGCGCCACGACGAGGGTGAACCAGTCCGGATGGGGCGATTCCCCGAACATGGGGGCGACGTTGGCCAGATAGCGCTGACCCTGGAAGGGAAAGGCGAAGCCCCGGGGCTCATCCAAGTGGGCCAGGCCCGGCACCTCGACAAACAGCTGTCGGGCGGTCGCGGCGGTCACCGGATCGGCGCTGTCGATGGCCGCTAGACGGCGATGCCCGACGGCGACATTCCGGGCATGATCGGGCAAGGGGCGGCCGTCGAAGGGGGTCTCGCCGCTGGAGGTGGCGATCAGCAGCCCCTCGCGACCGATGAGGAACGCCTGACCCTCGGCGCTGATCTCGAGAGCCCGCAGGAAGTCGCCGATCTCGCTCTGAATTCATGCTGCTCGGTCACCAGACCGAGATGGGTCACGCCGCCGAACAGCCCGAGCTGTCCGGCAAAGTGCCGCTCCAAGGCGGGACCGTCCCGCCAGTCGAGCCGACCCTGGCGGATCAGGGAGGCATTGATTTGGACAACCTGGCGCAGATCGCCGAGCTGAGCGGTCAGGCGCTGGTCGATGCGCTCGCCGACCTGCGCCATCAGGTGTTCGGCCATGGACGCGATCGCCCGCTGGCCCGCATGGAGCGCGAGCAGGCCAACCGCGGTCACGGCGCCGACCACCAGCAAGGTGAAGCTCGTGATCAGGATCCTGCGCAAAGAGATGTTCCGTATCATCGACGATGGCAGAGGTATCGGTGGTGGCCGAATCGATGGTTGCGGGCGGACTTCAGAGGCACGCAGCAGTCAACTGCCGAATCCCGGATCCTACATGACCGAGCAATTCCGGGGACAATTCCGGGGACAGTGTACCTAATCCCGCTCCAGCAGCTCAAAGAGGTCTCGGGTGTGAGAGTCTCGTCGCGCTGCCTTCGGCCCGGGCTTCTGTCGCTTGAGCGCACGCCGAAGGCGTTGCTCCAGATCTTCAACAAAGGAGTCCGGACCGAGCGGGTGGCCGGTGCTGGTATGCGCGTGCAGCGCGTCAGCGATGTCCGGCGCGTCGGGCTCGCCGATCAAGCGAGCTCAGTCGGAGATCAGCTCCAACAGGGGACGCACGCTGACGAGCTCATCGTCCACTCAGGCCAAATGGGCCCGGGCGCTCGACCACGGCCAGTCCTTCGGCCGTGCACAGAGCCGCGCACGGACGGGGTTCAGCTCCACAGACCTGGCAGCGGCGATGAGGTGCCGCTCGTCCATCACGAACGAGTGAAAACGCTCCTGCCAAAGATGCCCTCGCCAGCCTTCGCGGAAATGGTCATACGCATATAGCGACGATGCGCCTCGCCCAGCGCGTCACGCAAACCGAGCTCATCGCCAGGGACCAGGATCAGGTGTACATGATTCGGCATGAGACAGTAGACCAGAACCTGCGTGACGCACGCTCGACAGGACGTCGAGAGCAGTCGCCGATACTCGGCATAGTCCTCGTCGCAAAAAAAGGTCTGCTGGCGTCGATTACCGCGCTGCGTCAAAAGATGTGGAAGTCCCGGGACAACCACCCTCGGAAGTCTGGCCATCGGTCGTCCAATCCCTCGCCACGGAGACGTCACTTCGTGTTCTAACCGATCCGAAGCATCTCGTCTAGGGAATTAGGTAAACTGTTCCCGGAACTACGGTTCGGGAGGGCGACGCGAGGCGGCCGGATGGTGAGGTATCTATTCACCGCAAGGACAGCGAGCCGTGTGCTTGAGCGCGGCTAAGACGTTTGCGTAGCCCGCAGCACCGCTTCGATGTCGGTCTCGGTGACCGGCAATGTCAGCACGGCATGGATCCGGAAGCGCTCGGCCAGTCGCGGGACGTATTGCGCCTGTTCCTTGCTGACCAGTACGATCGTTCGTGCCGACGGGGCCTGTTTGTGTAAGGCCGCCAGAACAACGTCCAGGTTGCTGACATTGGCTCCGGCGTAGTTGTTGCCAAAGCCGTAGAAGAACTCCGCCACGATCCAGTCCGGCGTCATGGACTTGAGGGCCTGCAACGCCTTGCGTTGCGAGGCGAGCTTGATCTGGCTGATGCCGAGACGCTCATAGAGGGCGTCGAAGCGAGGATGGTTCGGGGATTCGATGATCGAGAAGAGCGTGGTCATGCGGTCAACCAGCGTGCTGCACGGAATGTCTCCAACGCTGCCCGAGACCACGGCATGCTGCAAGATGGTCGAGCCTAGGGTGTGGGATTACGTGGGGCACAACCTGCCTCTAGATTCCCCCAAGCCTCAACCCGTGGTGCTCTCCCCCTACAGCTATCACAGGTATCGCGTGCCTTGTCGAGCCACCGGTGGAACCGCGCCTCCGAGAGATCATAGAAAGGGATGCGTCGGCAATCGGGTCAAAGCACCGGCAAATCGCGTAAGCAAATTAAAGCAGCCCGGGCACCGTGACGCACCGACGGCCGAGCTGCGGCGGTCGTCGGCTAGAAAGGGATCACCTTATCCGCGTAAAGAAAGAGGTCGTGAATGTCTTCACCGGTCGCGATCGTCCCGAAGGTGGGCTCCGTGATGTCGCGTCGGTTCGCACACAAGGGGCAGCTCTGCACCTCTCCTCCAAGTTGAGTGAAGCGGTTCAAGAGTCCTTGCAGCGACCCCGTATTCAGACCCGAAGGCGTATCGCAGTCCGGTTGCGTTAAATCATTCAGTGGATTGACAAGCTCGAGCCCATCCAACGTCGGGAACAAGACGACACGATCCGCAGGCGTCACCGTGACCGTTTCTCCGGGCTGCCCCGGCACCTCGGATAGCAGGAGATTGATGCCGATCTGGATCGCGATACAGGCCGGCTCCGGATCTTCCAGCGGATCGGTTTTGACTGTGATGACGACCGACTCAAGCCGATCCACACTCGGCTCCAACCATTTCAATGGTCCGGTGGGCTTCGGTGGATTGGCGTAACCTGTCGAACCCGCCAAAGCAAACGCAAAGAGGGCTGCAGTGAGCATGATTTTCTTATGATAAACAGACATGGGTTGTCCTCCCTCGGCACCATACCCGATGTATGGCGCGAGAAGCCTAACATATCTAAATCGGGACGGATGGGTGCGCAATCCGGCAACACACCCAGCCGTACTCCTTTCGTTACGTTGCGCTTGCCCCTCAGTTTTGGGCATCCGTCTGATCCGTGCAGATCACGAGACCACGATCAGCCTTGTTCGTATTTCAGGACATAGCGTTCGACAGCCTGGAGGACGGCAACGCGAGCTTGGCGTTCGAGGAGCCCGATCGGGCCGAGCGTGCGCTGGGGGCCGCGGGTCCTGGACTTGTGCAGGCAGATCCACGTCGCCGAAGCGCAGCTGAGGTGAGCTTCTCGCCGCAGGTAACGGCGAGAGGCGCGCAGGCGGTCTTACAGCATGCTCATGCCGCCGGATGTGGCCGAGAATAGTGTTCCACGTATACAAAAAGCGCACATCCAGCGTCTCAAAGCACACTTTGCCGCACGGTTGGCCTCTAAAGTGCGAACCGTTTCACGGTTCTCGCACACTTTGTCGCTAATATTCCTTGTGGTCATAACGGAATTAAGCTAGCTGGAAGGAACATGCTGAACGGTGATCTCAAAAAAGAGGCTCTGAGCCAGCTCCAGAGTGCCCAGTCGTCCTATCTGCGGAGCTTCGAAAGCGTCAAGACGGACTCCGAAAGGTTATTTATTCTTCGCCAGGAGAGTAGTCGGGAAGTCATTGGCAGCGTTGAAAAATACATCAATCGCCTTGCCAATACCCCAAAGGAGTTCGACCGCTCGTTTTCAACCTACAAGGCGGAGCTCAAGGTCTTCAGCGGCATGATTCGGCAGCTCGAAAGCGAAGCTGCCGCCATTGATTTCAAAGCGGAAACGAGTGCGGCGACAGGGGTCATGGCAGGCGTTGGCGTCGCCGCCATGGGGCCGACGGTCGCCATGGCGGTTGCCACGACCGTTGGTGCAGCCTCAACGGGAACTGCCATCTCCGCCCTTTTCGGTGCCGCCGCCACAAATGCGGCGTTGGCATGGATCGGGGGCGGTGCATTGGCCGCCGGTGGGGGCGGCATGGCCGGCGGTTCGGCATTTCTGGCGCTGGCCGGGCCGGTTGGCTGGGCGATTGGCGGCACGGCGCTGTTGGGCAGTGCGCTATTTGCGCGCAGCAAGAATCGGAAAATTGCCGAGGAAACAAACGGCAAACGAAAAATCATCGAAGTACATTGTGCGTCGTTAAAGGCATCTGGTCGTGAGATCGTGCGCCTCATAGAGGCGACCAAGCAGCATGTCAACGGCGTGAACAGTTTGCTGTATCAACTTAGTCAGACGGCCCCTCCAGACTCACATCGTTACCCACATCTCTGAATCCCGCGATCTGCACCTAGGTCGGGGCCGGACACAGAACCGCTGAGCTGGTGAAATTGTCCCCTCGTCAACCGCAGGGGGCAAGGTACAGTGAGCGAGCAGAGGCCGGAGAAGCTGTGTGGGCGGGCATTGAGTGCGACCGATCTGGAGGTGATCCGGGAGGAGATCCGCCGTGCCGAGCCGGCGAACCGTGCCGAGATTGCCCGGCGGGTGTGCCGGGCTCTGGAGTGGACGAACGCGCTGGGCGACCCGAAGCTGATGAGCGCCCGGGTGGGGCTGTTGCGGCTGCACCGGGCGGGCCTGATCGCGCTGCCGGCGCCGCGCTGGGGCAATGGCAATGGGCGCGCACTGACGCACGCGGCGGTGCCGTGGCCGCCCGCAATCGCCTTGGACGGGCGGGTGGATGCGCTCTCGGGTGTGCGCCTGAGCGTGGTGCGCGAGAAGGCGGCGTCGCGGTTATGGAACGGCCTCGTCGATCGCTACCACTATCTCGGTTACAGTCCGCTGCCGGGAGCGCAGATGCGCTACCTGATCGAATCGGATCAAGGTCTGCTCGGCGCCCTGGGCTTCGGGGCGGCGGCGTGGAAGGTCGGCGTGCGCGACGCCTGGATCGGCTGGGACCGGTTGCAGCGCGAAGCGCGCCTGGGCGCGGTGGTGAACAATGCCCGCTTTCTGCTGCTGCCGTGGATTCGCGTGCAGCACTTGGCCTCCAAGGTGCTGGGGCTCGCGGCACGGCGGGTGGGCAACGACTTTGCCGAGCGCTACGGCGCGCGGCCGGTGCTGCTGGAGACCTTCGTGGAGCGGGCGCGCTATCGCGGAACCTGTTACGCGGCGGCCAATTGGCGCTACCTGGGCGAGACGCAAGGGCGGGGCAAGTGCGATGTCACCCATCGCGCGACGTTGCCGCGCAAGGGCGTCTTCGTCTACCCGCTGCGCGCGGACTTCCGCCGCGCCCTGGGGGTGGCGGCATGAGCGCGCTGGTGGCGGAGTTGGCGGACATCGATCCGGGTGACGTGCGTCTGAATCGTCGCGCGCGGCGGGTGCTGCAGCGCCTGGGTGAGAAACCGATGCTGAGTCTTCCGAGCGCGTGCGGTGGCTGGGGCGAGACCCGCGCGCCCTACCGCCTGTTTGATCATGCCGCGGTCAGCGCCGAGGCGGTGCTCGCTCCGCACATGGCCTGCACCGTCGAGCGGATGCGCGAGCACCCACGGGTGCTGTGTATCGAAGACACCTCGGAGTTCGACTACACCGGCAAGAACGATATCCAGGGCCCGGGGCCGCTCAACGATGAAACCCGCCGGGGGCTGTACCTGCATCCAACCCTGGCGGTCACCCCCGATCGGTTGGCGCTGGGCCTGCTCCATGCCCACACCTGGGTGCGTGAGCCCGGCAGCCTCGCCCAACCCAAGGACGCCGCTCGCCCGATCGAAGAGAAGGAAAGCCTGCGCTGGATCGACGGCTTCGCGCGGGTGAACGAACTCGCCGAGCAACTGCCCGAGACGCGCCTGACCTATCTCGCCGATCGCGAGGCCGACATCGACGAGCTGTTCGTCGAGGCCCCGTGCCCGGATACCGGTGCCGACTGGCTGGTACGCGGCCAGCACGACCGCGTCCTCGGCAAGGACGCCGAGGGCAATCCCGAGACCTGACGCCAGCGTTTAGACCAGGCCCCGGTGCTCACCGAAACCTGCTTCGATCAACCCGGCGGCAACGGACGCACCGCCCGCACCGTCCACCAGCAGATCAAGGCCGTGCGCCTGAAGCTGCCGGCCCCGTATCGGCGCGATCGCAAGCTGGCCGAGATCGAGATCACCGCTATCCTCGCCACCGAGCTCCAACCGCCACCCGGTGAGGACCCCGTCGAATGGTTGCTGCTGACCAACCTGCCCGTGACCACGCCCGAGCAAGCGCTGGAGAAACTCAGTTGGTACCTGTGCCGATGGCAAATTGAGATTTTCTTCAAAATCCTCAAAAGCGGCTGTCGCATCGAAGAACTGCAGCTGGAGAAGCGCGAACGCCTCGAGCCGGCACTGGCGTTCTACATGATTATCGCCTGGCGCGTGCTGTTGCTCACCATGCTCGGACGCGACTGTCCCGAGATGCCTTGCGATGTCGTCTTCGATCGGGCCGTATGGCAGGCGGTCTACCTGGTGACCCAACGCAAGCCGCCACCCGAGACCCCGCCGTCGCTCGATCAGATGGTCCGCATGGTCGCCGGCCTCGGCGGCTTCCTCAACCGCAAGCGTGATGGCTTCCCCGGACCCCAGACGATCTGGATCGGACTCCAGCGGGCTGCCGATTTCGTGCTCGCGTTGGAGGCCCAGCGCACTGCCGACGGGGAGAGTTGTGGGTAACGATGTGGCTGTAGGGATGGCCTTGTTCGTCACTTCCGCCATCGCGGCACGTGGCGCAGAGCGCCACGGGGCAAGGCGGTAGGAGTTGCGGTGTCGTCGGGCTGATGATCCGCACGGGTACATGCTGGCGCCCTATCCTGTCGCGTTGCGGTTCAGGCGAGCCGCCGGTCCGCACCGCGGACCCTGCGGGTTGGCATGTGGTTCGGGGGTCGCGGTCCGCTGCGTACTTATGCTGAACCGGCCATCAGGTTTTCGATGCTGAACGGTCACTCACGGTGGCATTTTCGATCAATGCGCACAGCAAATGGCCGATCGTGATGTGCATCTCCTGGATATGAGCGGTGCTGTCTGATGGGACCACTATGGCACTGTCGACGAGCGCTAAGAGCTCGCCTCCGCTCCGGCCCAAGAGGCCGATCGTCTCGAGCCCCTGACGGCGGGCCTGCTCCACGGCAGCGATGACGTTGCGCGAGCCGCCCGATGTCGAGATGCCGATCAGAACGTCGCCGGGCTGCCCGAGCCCCTCGACCTGACGGGCGAAGATCCGGTCGAAACCGAAATCATTGCCGACGGAGGTCATGACGGAGCTGTCGGTCGTCAAGGCAATGGCCGGAAGCGCGCGTCGGTCTGCAATTTGGTAACGCCCGGCGAGCTCGGCAGCGATGTGCTGGGCATCCGCCGCGGAACCGCCGTTCCCGCAGAGCATGATCTTGTGACCCGACGTCAACGCGTTGATCAACAGGTCCGCGGCATGTTCGATCGCGGGGGTCAGACGCTCCAGCACCAGCCGGGCAAGGTCGATGTGCTGCCGCAAGTGGTCGGCGATACAGGCTTGTCGGCCGGATTCGTTCATGCGATGGACACCGGGCGGGCGGGTCGAGCTCGGTCCTGCGGACAGATCCCGAGCCGTTGGCGTACGGGGTCAGCCATTGTTGACTTCCCGCGTCAACAGGCACTCGAAGTAGGCGATCGTAGGTGTCAGACCCTCTCGGAGCGAGATCTTCGGCTCCCAGTCGAGTCGTGCCTTTGCCAGAGCGATGTCGGGCTGGCGCTGCTTGGGGTCGTCCTGCGGCAGCGCCTCATGGACAAGCGCCGAGCGCGATCCGGTCAGCTCGAGGATGGTCTCGGCCAGCTCGATCATGCTGAATTCGCCGGGGTTGCCCAGGTTGACCGGTCCGGTCAGGTCGTCGGGGCTGTCCATAAGACGGATAAAGCCTTCGATCAGGTCGTCGACGTAGCAAAAGGAACGCGTCTGGGTGCCCTCGCCGTAGATGGTGATGGGCTTGTTCTGCAGGGCCTGGACGATGAAGTTGGAGACGACGCGGCCATCGTTGGGGTGCATGCGCGGGCCGTAGGTGTTGAAGATGCGCGCGACCTTGATCCCGAGATTGTGTTGGCGAAGGTAGTCGAAGAAGAGGGTCTCGGCGCAGCGCTTGCCTTCGTCGTAGCAGGAGCGCGGACCGATGGGGTTGACGTGGCCCCAGTAGTGCTCGGGCTGGGGGTGGATGGCCGGGTCGCCGTAAACCTCGCTGGTGGAAGCTTGGAAGATCTTGGCTTTGACCCGTTTGGCCAGGCCGAGCATGTTGATCGCGCCGTGGACGCTGGTCTTGGTGGTCTGGACCGGGTCGAACTGGTAGTGGATGGGCGACGCCGGGCAGGCCAGGTTGTAGATTTCGTCGACCTCCACGTAGAGCGGGAAGGTCACGTCGTGGCGCATCAGCTCGAAATAGGGGTTTTCGAGGAGATGCGCGATGTTGTCCTTGGTGCCGGTGAAGAAGTTGTCGACACAAATGACGTCGTAACCTTCTGTGAGCAGACGTTCGCAGAGATGGCTGCCGAGGAAGCCGGCTCCGCCGGTGACGAGGATGCGTTTTCGTAAGGAGTAGTTCATTTATCTTCCAGATTTCAGGGGTAGTTTGCCGGGCGCTGGTCAAGGCTTCGTCGAGTGCGACACTTGGGCTCATGGCCTTACTCTGCCATTGGAGCGGAACCGCGGCAAGCGATCAGCTCGTTGACGACCTTGGTGCCGGCATCGGGCGAGCTACCGGCGTGTTGGGGCTGAAGCGGGCTGAAGCGGGCGACTTCAGTCGCCCCTTGTATGTTCTGTTCTGAAGGGATTGACAAGGAAAGCGATAAACGAACTTTATGAAGAGTGCCCGGGAAGCCGTTCGCCCCTGAAGCCTGGATGTCGTGTTCCGATGTTCAGAGCTTGCATGTAGATTGGCTCCCCGCCCTCTATAGGACTTGAAGTCTTCATGCCAAGCGGCGGATGTCTGCGATGGGTATCGTCAGGGTGACTTGGCGATGGAGCAGCTCGATCAAGAGTTGGGGAAAAGCGATTCCTCGACCACCACGCGTCGCCCGCGTCGAATCCGCTCGACCATCAATTGCGGGTGGAAGACGCTGTAGCCCTGCTGGACGAGATTCACCTCGGCGCGCTCGGCCTGCCGCGGCTTGGACTGCACCAGATACCATCGGGGGCAGCTTTCACGCCGGTCTCGCAGTTCATCTTGCACCCCTTCGATCAGGTTGCTTCGCCGACCATCGGTCGTCTCTGTTGCTCCATTGCCCGCGACAAACTGTGCACGTAGCGCGCAACGAGCAGGTAGACGACGAAGGTCGACAAGGCCGCATAGAACATGACCGATTCGCCGATCTGATTCAGGAAACCGAAGACACCGACCCCCGTCAACAAGATCGCGGCGGACAGCATCAGGATCAAAGCCTTACGTGCACACCGGAAAACGCGGGACAGGAAGTGGTGGAGCTGGCCTGCATCCGCGCTGAAGGGAGAAACGCCATGCAGGATCCGCCGACCCATAACGCGCAGCGTGTCCATCAGCGGTAAGGCGACGAGCCAGAGTGCCGTCACCGGGTCGATGCTCCCGGCCGTTCCAGCGGCATCGACCAGGGCCCAGACCAGGATGTAACCCAATAGGAGGCTTCCCGCATCGCCGAGGAAGACCTTGCGTCCGGTCACGCCGAACAGCTCCAGATTCCAGATCAGGTAGGGAATAAGCGCCGCGATTGTCGTGAGCAACAAGATCTCGATGAGGCCGATCTCGGGTGCGAGGAGGAGCAGTGTTGCGAACGCGATCAGGATCAGGCCGCCGGCCAAACCATCAATGCCGTCGATCATGTTGACGGCATTGATGACGCCGACCATCGCAAACACGGTGAAAGGTACGGAAAACACCCCGAGCTCGATCGGCCCGAAGCCCAGCAAGTCACCCAGTGAGGTGAGCTTAACCCCGCACCCGAGGGTCAGTAACAGTGCTGCAACGACTTGCGCCACGAGGCGCACCCTCGGACCGAGACCGAAGCGGTCGTCAGTCGCGCCGATCACCACCAGGAGGGCGGCACCGGCCATGCCGTAGAGATGAGGCGCGGAATACGGCAAACTGAGCAGCGTGCTTGCGACGAGGCCCGAGAAGATCGCGATCCCGCCGATCGGCGGCACTGCGTGGCGATGGACTTTGCGCCGTTCGCCCGGGTGATCCATCAGGCCGATCATGGGTGCGAGCGGATAGAGCGCGGCTAGAACGACGCTGCTGACGAGAAACGCGACGACCATGTCCGGAATCGTGATCACCGGATGTTCTCCGGCGTGAATCCGAGAACCGTCATCAGATCGTGGGCGATCATTTCCGTCTCCACCTCTAAGGCGAACTCCGGAAACCTTCATGCCAAGGGCGTAGGTTGTGCCGAGCCGTGCGAGGCACAACCAACCCTCGGCGCAAGTTGTGCTTCCTATCGTCAGCACAACCTACGGGTATGGAAGTTTGCGGAAATCGCCTAAGCGGTCAACCGGACTCCACAAATCGTATATAACCCTCCTCAAATCCTTTACTCGATCCCGTCATCGCGGCAACCAAAAAACCGGTCTCAAGACCGCAGCTTCAGCATTCAATCCCGTTCAGGGAAAATCACAAGTCGCAACATTACTATTGCGAATACGCAATGATCGACCTAATGAGAACGTTCTTGATCATGCGCCAGCAGCATACAAGCGGATCCGCGACGGCGGCCGGGCGGACATCAAAGCGAGACCCGTAGAATCCGAGCGTCCGCACCGCGGCCGTCCAACACAGGTAAGCGATGGTGCCGGTGCGGTCGACCCTGCGCCACTGGGCATCGATCGCGATAGCGCACGCCGACCCCTGCCCGTGCGCCACAACTTTCCTTTCCTTCCGGGCGGATGCGGGCGCCGTGGACGGCGATTTGACGATCGCTGGTTTGGCCGAACCAACGGCCTCGTTCGTCATTTCGGCCATATTGGCACGTGGCGCAGAGCGCCACGGGGCATGCGTGACACCGCGGAGCGGATGTGACAAGCACATTTCGTTGCTCGCGTTCGTGACCTCGACCACGACGATCCCGGCTTCGGGCGCAGCGACAATGGTACCTCGACCCGTGATGCCCATGCCTTGCGCGACATCGGCGCCTATCCAGACGCGGCTTTGGTTCAAATGACCAGTCCCGCCAACATCGAGATCGACCTTGCGAAAGAGCGGATGCGTCGCGAGCCGTTCGCTCGCCCCGGCTTGACCTGCTGAATAACTGCCTACGCCGTTGTTTTTATTGGAGCTGGCGGACGGATTCGAACCGACGGCCTGCTGATTACAAAACATAGCGTCGATATACGAGCTATTAAATATCAACATGTTACGCCATCCAACCCCACGCAAACGTGACTCAAAATGTCACGGATCGCCACCGGGCGACTGCTGTGCGTCACGTTTTAGTCACGGTGATCTGCGGGACAAGTATCACGCATCCTCAAGGACTCATGTCAAGATCGGCGGCACTCCGCTACCATCGCACGCGCTACAGCCGTGAATATACGCCCTTCGCATCGTCCTTCAGAATGGGCGGCTAGTTCCCGAGGTACTCCGCGGATCGCAATCGGCCTGAAATGGAGAGCACCGCGAACAAGAACGCCGCCCTACAGCCAGGCTCTCTCCTTTCTTCAGTGGCCGCCCATCGCTGTCTGCGCATAGACAGCCAGCTGCCGCACCACCGACTGCGGCAAGCACGAAACCGCCGAGATCTGCCCGCGTCCGACCACCAAATTACGGAGCTTGCCGAACACGATCCTGATGGTTCTCGGGCTGAATCGGTCAGGTTGGGTGGGCCTTCCTAAACGGCAAGAACACCGCCGAACCGGTCAACGCCGGGCGGGTGCCCGCAGTCTTCCAGGGTCAACAACCAGGCCGCCGAAACACCGCCAAGTGCCTTGGCGAGAGCCTCAGCCTCCTCGATGCCAGGACGGCGCAGCCCGCTCTCGTAGTTGGCAAGGCGCGGGGCACTCATCGCCCGGTCGGTCAGCGCGGCCAGCGCCTCGTGGCTGAGGCCGCAGCGATCACGTTACGTGTGAATACGCTCGCGTATCTGGGCGGTTCGCGTCAGTTCCATGGGCGTTTCTCCTGTCATTTTGTGTTCTGAGCGCATGAGACGAGCAAAACAGGGCGGCTTCTCGTCATCGCTTTTAACGATGGTTTTCTCTGCTCCTTCGCAGTTGAGCAATTATGCATCCTGTTTTCGGAGAATCTGCTTGATCTTGGCTAAAATACCAGTATATGGTATTTATTGGTAGCATGAAGGAGGGTTTTCACATGTCCAAAAATACCAGTATTTCGTTGGGCGACCACTTCGAGGGATTCATCTCGCAGCAGGTCAAAAACGGTCGCTATGGCTCGGCAAGCGAGGTAATACGCGCAAGCCTGCGCCTGCTCGAAGAACGGGAACAGAAACTCGAAGCGCTGCGCCGGGCCCTGATCGAAGGCGAAGAAAGCGGCGAGGATTCACTGCTCGACATGGAAGAGATCAAGCGCGAGGCGCGGAAAGACGCGGGACTGGATGCGTGAGATCGTCAAACGCCCGCGTGCCAGAGAAGACCTGAAAGACATCTGGCGCTATAGCTTCACCGAATGGGGCGAAGCACAGGCGGACAAATACCTTGCCGAGATCGTCGCGGGGATCGCTCGGCTCAAAGAGCATCCGGAAATGGGAAAGTCTCGGGATGATCTAAGAGCGGGATGCCGCTCGCTGCGGATCAACCAACACGTGGTCTTCTACCTCGTTACGCCTTCCGTCATCCGGATCGTCCGGGTACTGCATAGGCGGATGGACCCGGATTCGCATTTATAAAGGAATAGCGCTTATCCAAGAGGTACTACTCCGACTTTGAAGACGGCACGTCGAAGACCAGAACTGTCGTTATTAACCCAAGTTAAACACGGCCGGGGCCGATTTCGTGCCCGAGTTCGATCTATGCCATTGATTCATATGCACACGGAAACCTCGCCGTAAAAAGTAGTGCCATATTATTTCGGCATGGCCCTAGGCAGCCGGCAGCGCATGGGCTAGCGTACGGCATGTACATCCGTCGCACGCACACCCGCAACAGCGCCACCGGCGAGCGCTACCACACCCACCGGCTGGTGCGCTCCACGCGGGTCGGCGGCAAGGTCCGGCAGATCACGCTCCTGAACCTCGGGGGCCTGTTTCATGAGATATTGCCGTGTGAAACCGTCGCCACGCTTCTTTGAGAATAAAATCCCTTTGATTGTTAGCGAGTAAAGACTCTTGTAGACATCGGATTCCCGCATTGAAATCACCCTGGAGTAGTTTCTCCATCTTTTTGTCAATGGATTCAATGAGACCCACGTATGCTCCTACCGACTTTGCGAAACTTGGCGCTCTAAATAGAAATGCAATTGTTGCGGGTTCCATGCTATGTGCTCCAATTTCGCTTGTTATCGATCCATCAAGACCTTGTGAAATAGGGGTTTCGCTTGCACGACCGTCTACAAACAACCTTTCCCGTTGCAGTCTTTGATTTATCTTATCTGATCGATATTACTCAAATACGCAACGCTACGAAGCCACTGATAGTGGATCTCGTGCGATTCCTCAGGCTTGTGCTTGGATGGGTCAGACGAAAATTCAGATCGCCCGTAAGACGGACGAAAGGTCGTTGCGACCTGGGGAAAGGGTCGGAAATCGGAAGACTGCGCGAATCGGGGCACTGATCTGGTTCCATGTGCATTCCGTACACTCAACTAAATCACGCGATGTCCGGCTCGGCTGTTCCCAACGGGAGTTGCCGAAAGCGGATGTCCTTCGTCGATGCCTCATGATCGACACGGCGGCCCCTGTCGAGCTGCATCAAGGCCACAGTCAAACAGCTTAGAACAAGATCCTGCCGTGTCAACGTTGCGCGTGTACAGCAGGTCGAGAAACTGACCTACCGCAAGCCGGGACTCCGGATCGACTCAGTTGATGTTCTGAAATCAGCCTGTCGATGAGGCTGACGACTGCGGATCGTGAGTATCCCGGTCGGAAAGTTCGGAAGGGGTTTTGTCAGGCATTAGTGGTGTCACTTCCGTTTTTCCGCCTGTTTTTCTCGGAATGTTTCCCGCTATATTTGGCAATCTCCGCCATTGCTGTCATCGAGGCTTGTGATTCATCACTATGCTGGTCTTGGGTCTTCGTTGTGGCAGCAACGGGCCAGTAGCGGACGTGATGGTTCGCAGGCTGGGATCCGCAGTCGAGTAGGCAGCGAACACTCGCCGGGACCATGAGATACGTGTACTGTCCCCGGAACTGCACCGGAACTGTGCAGTAACCGTGGCCTGTCCCTGGTATTCCATTAACGGCAGGCCCAGCTCGGCCAGCGGCTCCCCCCGATTCCTTCTTGCACTCCGGACCCCGTACTCGTATCGTCGCTCATGGCGCACATCGGTCGTTGGTGCTTTGGGTCTCGACAATCACGTTGCCGGTAACGGTGCGCCGCCTGCTCAAGCTCTATCAGCCCCCGCTCATACACCAGAATCGAGCATAGCTCTCTCGGCGGCCAGTCAGGATGCGTTGTCAAGCCTTTCCTCAGCGAGGGAGAGAGAGAGGGGCGAGCAGTTGCGGGATCAGTGGCCTGTGCTACACCAATCGGGCATTCTCGCTATTCGACATCAAGACGTCAGGCGACCATCCGGCCCCGGAGCAGGGAATGGCTGGTTCATCAAAACCTAATCGAGAGCTGCGGATATGTTTCGACCACCCCCTTTTCACCTAATACTGAGCGCGACGTTCACCGTCGCTTTCGCCCTGCCGACCTCGGCGCACGTTCCCTATTTCGAGCATCTGGATTGGTCTTCTACGCGGCCGTTTGTCGTGCGCGGCGAGATCGAGCAGTCGATCGCTGTCTATTCGTGGATTGATGATCGCAGTATTGGTATCGAGTCAGACGTTGATTTTTACCGCTTCCAGGTCGAAGCACCCGCGGAGGTGTATATTGAGGTGATCGTTCCGGCCTGTATCGGGTACGAGGACTTCATGCCTTGGTTTGCTCTGATCGGGCCTGGACTGCCAGCGCCGATTTTGGACTTGCCGGAGAGTGTCGAGATTCCACCGGGACAGGGGGCCATTGTGATCCCCGGACCACAACCCGGAGAGCCTCGTGACAGCTTCTACGAACCGTTCGGCGGCAAGACATACTTCAGTGGCCAACTCTGGACGCAGCCGATCACCGAGCCGGGAGCATATCAGGTCATTTTCTGGGATCCGTATGGCATTGGTGGGGATTATGTGGCCGTTCTCGGAGACTCGGAGATCTGGAATCCGCGCGATATCGCGCGAGCAATGATCTACACGCCGCTAATCCGCAGAGATCGTGAGTTACATATCCAGTGTCTTTCGGTCGAGGAAACGGGCAAGCCATAACCCTCTTCCATCGGATCCGTTAAGGCTGACCCCGCAGTTCACCATTCCGTTGCGCCAGGCAAAGCCTGGAAGGAGAGGAAGATAGCGAACGGATAAGCCAATCGGAAACTCCCTTTTTTCGACCCACCGGGTGCAAGTCCCCAGCCGGTAAGGAGTGGCCATCCACCGGAACCGAGTGTTGCGTGGTGCGGGAGCGATCCCGCCTGCGAAGCGTACACAGGGGGCGTGCAGGCCATGTGATGGAGCCCCGTCACTGATTCCAGCGGAGCCGACGTCTTCCGAACATCGGAAGGCAACAGTCTCGGCATCGCAACGGCCAGATGTCGAGACTCCGCCGGGGTCTGAGAGCAGGGCATGTACGCACGGGTCGTCCAGGAACCCGGAAGCGCTCAGTGGTTCCTTGCCCGAGACGCGGCGCGGGCACCGCGGAAGAAGCCGCCCCGGCCCGTCGGCGCTGGTCCGGCCGACGGGAGCGAACAGGACCGACGGCCAGGTAGCGCCAAGCGAAGGTCACGACGTGCGGCGCGATGGCAACTGAGCAATTAGAGTCGGCTGATAGTACCGTTGAGCGTGGGGAACGCACCCGAGCGGACCCATAGGGAGGGAAGCAGCCGATCGCTTGAGATCGCGGGTGATCGGACATGGTAGGTCTGGCGAAACGGCAACCAAACGGCAACCAAAAGAAACAGCTCCTTGAGAAGAAGGGTATTTATATCGACTACCCCCTGACCAGAATCGAGGCGCGGATTAAGGGGACTAAGCTCACTATGAGTGAGCTAGCCTCACTGCCGCCCCCATACCGCAAACTCCTAATGGTCCCCACCGAAAAGTTAGTCCACCTCGGGAATAACAAGGCGGAGCAGTTATTTATTCACCATATCAACCAGGGGATGACTGGACATCAGGCATACTTGAAACTCAACAAGGACCAGCGCAAACAAATCAGGACGGCCCTACAACCGCACCGCCTCAAGCTGGGGCAGGACCCAAGTTGGTGGGAGGAGTGGCTTCAAAACAAGGTGAACGGCTGGTACAAACGATTTCATGCGGACGTGTAGGAGGGCGTGTCCACTAACCCCGGTGCAATTAATTGCAACCATCTCATTTGACGGAAGTGCCACCCCAAGCTATCTTAGAGTCACTTCGGTCATTCAATCAAGAAACATCAGAACCTGACTATTAACCTAATCGGCTTGCCCCGTATACTCACAGTTAGGCTAGACATCATAGAGCAGGAAGAAAAACTCAAGGGCATTCGCAAAATGGAGGGCTTTTCAAAAGTGTTCAAAGCCAAAGAGACAGAAACAAAAGGCAAATACCGCTACTTCGACAAAGAGGGGGCGCTGTTCAGGACCAAGGCAGTAGCCGAGTTCGCCGGGTGCGGTGAGGTCTGGTCAAGTACGAAAAAAAGCTGGGTGCCCTATACGGGTGACAGGCTGAAACCCATGTTTTATGGGTCTCAAGTCCCAGAAAACGAAGTCAACAAGGATTGGCCGGGTGCAGTGTGAGTGCAGCTAGTTGGACTCGATTTATTGTGGTGCATCTTGACGCGACTATGACTGTCTGATCCATGCGGGACGTCTCTTGTCGGTACAGACCCGAAGATATTTTAACGAAGGTTAAGAAAAATGCCGACATATATCCTCAAACCAGCCCAAGAGCTTGCAGCCCTTAGAATTGCATCTGGATGGACTCAAAAGGCAACCGCTCAGGAAGCCGGTGTAACCGAGCAATCACTGTCCGCATCCTGGATGAAGAACCCCGCGTTCGTGGCGGCAATCAACCGCGAACGGAAGGCTATGCTAGACGCTACAAGAGACCATCTGCGGGCGCTAGGCACGAAGGCGACCAAGACCCTTGAAGAGGTGTTGGACACCGCTCAGAAGCCCGCGGACAAGCTCAAAGCCGCTGAAATGGTTCTTCACCTGCTGGGGTTCGATAATCCCGAGAAGGGTCTCTTTGGCTGGGGGGTCGGAGGGACCACTGCCGAGGATGTCCTGATGGAGGAAGCACAAATCGACCAGATCAACGCGATGAGGGCACACCTTTTTTCGTAAACTTCACAACTTGTACGTCCGATTGGCCCTACTTTGCTCTGGGAGCCGCTGACGTTGACTGTGTTTACCGGCTCGCCCTGCCGGGACTCATAGAATCAGTACAGGCCAAGTCGAGTTTCAGTTCTGGGTCTGACCAAAGCAGTGATCAAACTGCGCTAGTATCTCCGCCTGCAATTCATCTGCAACTTCCTCCGAAAGATCCTCGAAATTTTCCTGCAACGCAATAGACAGATCCTGGAGTTGATTGCGGATGAAGGAAAACGCGACGGCCTTGGCTTCTTGCTTCGTCATATCGAGAGTCTCGCTAAAGGCGGTGCAGGCAATTACATACCTATCCTTTCGATTCGTCCATCGAAAGCTGATCCGTGCGCCGGTCATAGAGCCGCTTGGTCTTGCGGTCCGTGCGCCAGCCCATGCGCTGCGCGTGCGCCAAATTGGCCTCGAAAGTCGAAAGATAGGCCGCAACGCCGGTGCCTCGCAAGTAGCGGATGAAGGCTAGGTTCGGGCATCCCGAGAGGTCCTCCCGGTTTACCCGGTAGCGTAATCCTCTGTGCCAAAGCGCGCGGCGAACAGCCATCTCGGCCTTCGTCCCGACCTTGCGGTCCCACTGCTTGATCCTTGAGGTGAGCGGGGAGGCTGGAGTTCGACCTTCAAAGCTCGGAGCAGCCCCTTAGCCTCAGTGTTGGCTCAGGCTTCGAGCGCACGGTTGAATGCACCCAAGGCGTCGGGTGACCAGCGGTCGTCCAACCGAACGAGGTTACTCAGCCGTCCGATGCACCGCTTATGCGGGTCCATGGCTCCGGTCAACGCAAAACGGAACTCCCACCTCTCGGTACAGGGGTGCAGGCAAGCCGCAACGACCTCGAAGTCCTCGCGGCGGTAGAAACGGGTGCAAGGGTCATCCTTCGACGAGCGGGTCCGCTGAAAATCGACTCGGACGGTTCCATCGGCAAGTCGCCCCCGTAGAACGTTTTTGCACTCTATCAGGAGCGGCCGCGCGTCGGCTATCCGTAGGCGAATATCAGGACTGCCCTCCTCTTCCAGCCTGACGCATTCGGTCACTCCCGGTAGCTCGGCAAGTGTCCGTTGAAGGTGGACCTCGGCCACCCACCCGCGTACCGCCATCTTGAGTCGCGGCGCGCTCTGGATCAGATCCAGGATCTCGGTCTCCGCGAGTTCGAATTCCTGCGTGAGATGGTGAACGAGAGCTGCGGAGACCTCCGGGCCGGGTGTCTGCGCAATCTGGATCGATCCAAATTGATAGAGCGCTGCGAGCTTCTCTGCCAAGAGCGCTCGGTGACCGACATCGAGACCCTTTGCCGCGCGCTCGAAGCGGACGTAGCGCAGGAAGCTCTCGGCCGTTCCGCCGACCATGAGTTCAATTGGCTGGTCGATCCCGGCGCGCCTCGTGGCACGCTCCCAGAATGCCCATCCGTCGGCAAGGATCGCTCTAACGTCGCGATCCTTGAACTCGATCGAGATGAAGAATCGGGTCGGACTATGGTGCAGCGGATCGGCGCCGACGAAGAATCCAAGCTCAGGATTGATACCTACGAGCAGGGTTGTATAAAGCTGGAATGGATCCTGCCATAGGTCATGAAGGTCGCCGTCGTTGGAACCGTACTTGACCTGGAAGCGATGTTCGTCGGAAGGACGATTCCGCGTCGCCCTGGAGTTGGCGAGAAACGCATACACAAGGATGCCCATGCGCTCCCCGTCGGGTGCCTCGAAGGTGAGTCGGAAAGGCGCCTCGTTCGGGGACGAGGCATTCAGCACGGTGCATCCGCACCGTTCGAGTGCATCCTGGATAAACGCTAGCAGAGGGCGACGATCGGGGGCGCTGACGCGGAAGCGACGATAATCCATCAGTCGATAATCCCCGCCGCAAGTTCGCGACGGAGTGCACCGTGCCCCTTGCCCGTGCCGGGGTGGGGGCTGTGGGTGCCTTCGAACTGGAGATACTTCGACGGCACCGGGACGACTGGCTCGGGTGGCGGGATACCTAACTGTCGCCGTGGTAGCAGGGTCGGCGTCAAGTCCAGGACTCGCGTGTCGTTGAAAAGGCGTTGCCGGATCGCGAGCCCCAAGAGTTCAGCAAGGGCGGACGGCACGGCGTTGCCGACTTGTCGCTGAACACTGTTTAAAGAGCCCAGTACCCGATAATCGTCCGGCATCGTCTGCAGACGACAGAGTTCACGCGCGGAGAGCCGGCGATTCTTCCAATGAAACGGGCCGGTGGCCGGTCCGGGCTGAGCAGTCAGGGTCCAGGACGGTTGATCTTTGGCCAGCTTGAGCAGGAAGTTCCAGTAGCGCCGTCGCCAGCCGAAGAGCGGCGGCCCACGACCTCGATCGGTGAAATAGAGATAATTCGCACCTTCGGGCACGGACGCCAGGAGGTCAGCCCACTTGCCCCTCGGCTTGAGGTCGGGAGCGTCGTCATCCTGAAGATCCCACAGGGCGTCCCAAGCCGTTATGAATGGCTGTAGCGCTATGTCGAGGTTCAGCCTGCATTGCACGTCGTCTACAGGCAACCGATGAGTGGCCTCGATCTTGCCGAAGGCCGTTCCGTCCCTCGCACCGATCAGGAAGGCGCGCTCGCGCGCTTGTGGGACCCCGAGTTCGGCGGCGTTGAGAACCAACAGGAACGCCTGATACTGGGTTCCCGTGGCACGGTTGATCGATTCCAGGGTCGACTGGATCAGGCGCAACCCTTCGTCCTTTCCCTTGAACGCCAGCCCCGCCACGTTCTCCATCAGGAACGCGCGTGGACGGGTGTCGCGCAGGACCCGAAGATAGGCGGCAACCGTGTCTGCCCTTGGATCATCGAGACGACGCGCATCGCCCGAGGCCCAATAGCCCGCTTTGGAGAAGGGCTGGCAGGGCGGTCCGCCGATCAGGACATCCACCTCTCCCGGCTCCAGGTCGGCGGTGCGCAGCAGATCAGTGCTGGATACCTCGTGGATGGAGCGGTCGATGACCGGCCACGCGCGGTTGGCCCGAAGCGTAGCAACGCAGTCCTGGTCGACTTCAACCGCCGCTCGGCAATCGAAACCTGCAGCCTCGAACCCGAGATCGAGGCCGCCGGCACCAGTGTAAAGACTCAGAGCGGTGTAACGCTTTTCGAAGGACATATGGCTGGCTACTTAGTGTGGGCTCGGCGTTGTAGGAGCGTCGTAACTCGACCGCACGAGGCAGCCTCAAGCAACGATGCTAACCGCACCGGCCATGAGCTTCAACGCGGTGCGCCGCTTGGCCTCGGAGACGAGATCAAACCCAGCATCTGGAACCGTCAGCGCTGATCACCGCGATTGCTCGCCTTGTCTGTCGATATCTGGTCAATCGTCGCAAACAAGAGTCCGGAAAACAGGAAGGTCATATGGATGTCAACCTTCCAAGTCATAAAGTGATGACCCGCCTAACGCAACGTCGGAAAGAGACGGGGCGCCTTGCTGTCGGCGCCGGGGTTAGCTCGTCGATAGCCAGGGGTCTTGGTAACGGTTGTCCTTTGGGGCGGATCCGCGTTAGCGGGCGCATAATCTTCGGGGTACGGCAGTCTTCGCTGTGGTCAACCATGCGCTGCAGTTAACTGCACGAACGTCGGGGCCAGAGTTCCACGGCAGGAGCCCTCTAGGGCGACGGAGGGTTGAAGGCCCAAGAGCCAAGGGCAGGCGTCCTGTTTCCGGAGGTTGCTCCAACCAAACGGCTTTTTAACTTACCCTAAGGCATGGTCACGAAACCGGAGGGCGCGTACATGAGGGAGAAACCTAGCCTGGATCTGATCGCGGGCAAGGAAGCCTTGGACGTGGAGTCCTTACGCGACCTGTTCATCGGCCTAATAGGCAAAGAACCTACTCCCGGCGAGCTGGAAGAAGCCAAGGCCATGCTGAAGGATGTCGCAGCGGAGGACGCCGCCAAGGCCAAGCCTTAAGCCCTCCCCCGGCTCCCTAAAGACAAAGGCACCCCCGACCATACCTATCCCTACCAGGGCGAACCAACGTCTCTGGGGGCTTCCTAGAGGCTCCCAGGCATGCTTCCGGACGGGGAGCGAGACCGAGACCGGGGCGTCGATTTTGGGGGCTGACCGGCACAGGCGATCAAAAAGTGACCGACTTGGCGAGGTACGCAGGTTCCGGGGCTCAGACTAGACTCAAGGTCTTCGGATTTCGTGTGGGAACGGTTTCTTGAGGAATCCGGAGATAGGGTGGTACAAACCCTCAAGCCGACCCAGGAGCTTGCAGCCCCGTGGATCTATGGTTGAGCCTAGAAGGAAGCCTCTGGGCAGGGGGCTTTCTTGCGGCTTGGCCACTCCATGGCCACTCAGAAAAAGTACCGACCAAAAAGTCACCAAAAATTAAGCATAACCTACTGAAAAATATGGAGCTGGCGGACGGATTCGAACCGACGACCTGCTGATTACAAATCAGCTGCTCTACCAACTGAGCTACGCCAGCGATGCGGGATGCGCCTGCGTCCGAAGACCGCGCGATTCTGTCATTCTACAGTCAAGCACGACGGCCGCTCAATGAGCGCGAGCCCCCTGCTGGGCAGTTTGGATGTCGCGACCGGCCTGGCGAATCCGGTCCGAAGGCGCTCCTGCCGCAGCGCTCTCGGTGTTTACTCGGAACCCGTCTGGCCCTAGGCTCCGCCTATCCCGAGGATGACACTACGACCAGGGTCAACGTCATGAGTCTGATTCAACCGACCCGGATCGACTTCGAAGATCCCGAGCTGTCCGCGACGCGGGCGGAGCTTGTCCGCGCGCTGCGGGCCTTTTTGCCGCCGGATGCGGTGCTCGAGCAGCAGGAGCAGGTGCAACCTTACGAGTGCGACGGCCTCTCGGCCTATCGGCAGTTGCCCTTGCTGGTAGTGCTGCCGCGTACGGTCGAGGAGGTGCAGCGCATCATGCGGCTGTGTTACGCGCGGGATGTGCCGGTGGTGGCGCGCGGGGCCGGGACCGGGCTCTCCGGCGGGGCCCTGCCGCGCGGTGACGGGGTGTTGCTGAGTCTGGCGCGCTTCACGCGGATCTTGGAGCTGGACCCGGTCGCACGCACCGCGCGGGTCGAGCCCGGCGTGCGCAACTTGGCGATCAGCGAGGCCGCGGCGCCGCATGGGCTCTATTACGCGCCGGATCCGTCGAGCCAGATCGCCTGCACCATCGGGGGGAATGTCGCGGAGAATTCGGGCGGGGTGCATTGCCTGAAGTACGGCCTGACAGTGCACAACGTCCTCGCGGTCACGCTGGTCACGATCGAGGGCGAGCTGGTCGAGCTGGGATCTGGCGGGCTCGACGCACCGGGCTATGACCTCTTGGCGCTCTTCATCGGCTCCGAGGGGATGCTCGGGGTGACGGTCGAGGTGACGGTCAATCTGCTGCCCGTACCGGAGCGCGCCCAGGCCATCCTTGCGGCCTACGACGACGTGGAGAAGGCTGGCCAAGCGGTCGGCGACATCATCGCGGCCGGGATCATCCCTGCGGGTCTGGAGATGATGGACGGGCCGGCGATCCAGGCGGCGGAGGACTTCGTGCATGCCGGCTATCCGACGGACGCCGCGGCCATCCTCATCTGCGAGATCGACGGGACCAGTCAAGAGGTCTCGGAGGAGGTCATGCGGGTGCGCGATCTGCTCTTGGCCAGCGGCGCGACCGAGGTTCGGACCTCGCGCGACGATGCCGAGCGGCTGATGTTCTGGAAGGGACGCAAGGCCGCCTTCCCCGCTGTAGGTCGGATCTCGCCGGACTATTACTGCATGGACGGCACCATCCCGCGCCGCGCCCTGCCGGAAGTACTGCGGCGCACCGCGGAGATGTCGCGCGAGTACGGGCTGCGGGTCGCCAATGTCTTTCATGCCGGAGACGGCAACATGCACCCGCTGATCCTCTTCGATGCCAACAAGCCGGGCGAGCTGGAGCGGACCGAGGAGCTGGGCGGACGGATCCTGGAGCTGTGTGTCGAGGTCGGCGGGACCATCACGGGCGAGCACGGGGTGGGGATCGAGAAGATCAATCAGATGTGCGTCCAGTTCAGTTCCGAGGAGCTGCAGCAGTTCCACGCGGTCAAGGCGGCGTTCGATCCGAAGGGGTTGTTGAACCCGGGCAAGGGTGTGCCGACGCCGAGACGCTGCTCGGAATATCGGCAGCTTCCGGATCACACGCATCGGCACCCGCACTGATGGCGAAGCCCGAACGTCTGATCAACGCCGACCCGGCTAGCGACGAGCTGGCACTCGACCGAGCCATCCGCCCGCGCAAACTCGAGGATTATGTCGGGCAGCCGGTCGTGCGCGAACAGATGGAGATCTTCATCGGCGCCGCGCGCGGCCGCGGCGAGGCGCTGGACCATGTCCTCATCTTCGGCCCGCCGGGCCTCGGCAAGACCACTCTCGCACACATCATCGCGCACGAGATGCAGGTCAATTTGCGTCAGACCTCCGGACCCGTGCTCGAGAAGCCGGGCGATCTCGCGGCCATTCTGACTAATCTCGATGCGGGGGACGTGCTCTTCGTCGACGAGATCCATCGCCTCAGCCCGGTGGTCGAGGAGGTGCTCTATCCGGCGATGGAGGACTATCAGCTCGACATCATGATCGGCGACGGCCCGGCCGCGCGATCGATCAAGCTGGATCTGCCTTTCTTTACCTTGGTCGGCGCGACCACGCGGGCCGGGCTCCTGACCTCGCCTCTGCGCGACCGCTTCGGCATCGTGCAGCGTCTGGAGTTTTACACCGCGGAGGATCTGGCCTGGATCGTCCGTCGCTCGGCGCGAATCCTGGACATCGAGACCGAGGCCGAGGGCGCCGCCGAGATCGCGCGTCGCTCGCGGGGGACACCGCGCATCGCCAACCGGCTGCTGCGCCGGGTACGTGACTTCGCCCAGGTGCGTGCCGACGGGCGCATCACCGCGGAAGTCGCCGATCAGGCACTCGGGATGCTCAAGGTCGACGCCCTGGGTTTCGACCACATGGACCGCCGGCTGCTCGATGCCGTGATCAACAAGTTCGACGGCGGGCCGGTGGGGGTGGAAAGCCTCGCGGCGGCGATCGGCGAGGAGCGCGGCACGATCGAGGACGTCCTCGAGCCCTTCCTGATTCAACAAGGCTATCTGATGCGGACCCCGCGCGGACGTGTCGCCACGCAGGCGGCTTATCTTCACCTCGGGCTCAAACCGCCGCGGACCGTCGTCGAGCGTGCCGCCATCCCGGACCTTTTCGGTATCGTCTCGGATTAAACCGCGCCCAGCGCCTTATGCGGTGTTTTTGGATGGGATCGGCCCCGGCAGACTTGACGACCGTTGGAGTCGGCGCGGTTTAAGAGATTAAAAACAAGATTATTTTGAACCGCGCCCCCCCGCTAAGGGCTCTGTATGCACCAAACGTCGAACTCACTCGAAAACAAGCATCTCGCTCTGGACGCGGTTTCAGTGCTTTCGGGGCGACTAAAGTCGCCCCTACATGTCCTCGGCTTTTTTGTCGGGCGAAAGCCCGGCCAACGGCGGATCGGGCCAGGGCAACGCGGACCGACCTCGTCAGGCATCCGGTAGCCAGTCGTCGTCGAGGATCTCTTCAAGTCGATAGGGACAGGTTTCCGGAAAGGTCGCGAGCGGCCGACCGGTCTGCATCGCCGCGCTGCGTCTCGCGCGCTGGTAGCTCTGTGCGAGCACCAGGGTCGGGTAAGAGCTTAGACTCGGACTGTCCTGGATAGCGAGCTCGATCTGGAGCCGGGCATCGGTGATCGAATCGAGCCAGCTATCGGAGCGTCGTTCGGGTTGATGCTGCCAATTCCGGAGGTGCAACAGCAGGCGCACGAGCTGACTCGCAATGGCCCTTCTTTCGCTCTTGCTCAAATCCTCCAGCTCCTCCGCCAGATGCTCGACATCCACCGCCTGCCAAGACCCTTCCCGAATCAGCTCGGCGGTCTCGCGAGCCCAACGCACGAGATCCTGGTCATACGTCACGTTCAAGACGGATACCTCGATAAAAAACTCCGGTGCATGTTGATATCCTACCGATGTTGATCAGCGCTCGCCCGGGTCTTCAGGCTTGTCCGCGGTCTTTTTCGTCGCGCGCCTGGCCCGCGGCTTCTTCACAGTCGTCGCATCGTCCGCAACCGCCTTGCTCGCCGCCTTTCTCGGCGCTCGCGCCGGCTTTCGAGCGGCAGCCGACGACCGCTTCACGGCAGCCGCCTGCGGCGCCGGCTCGGCTCGCGACTCGGCCACCGAGCCACCGGAGGCCGTGTCGGCTTGAGCGACCGCCGCGTCGGAAACCGCGTCCGAACCCTTGCCAGACCTACCGGATCGGCGCTGTCGCAACCAGCCAAGGAGTCTCCCGACACCGTCGATCACGCTGAAGACGACGCCGACCCATGCGCTCCACAGTTGAAGCAGAATCGATCTCCCGCCCGCAGGCCGTGCTCGGGCCGCATCCGGCGCAGGCGGATCGGGCATCGCTACACCCTCGATCTCCCCGTAGCTTGCCGACAGCGCCCGTTCCCCGCTCGACGTCTCCACAAGATAAAACTCGCGGCACAAGCTGATACAGCCGAGCGGGATGACGATCACCGCCATCAGGGTCGCGACACCGGCGCCGAACAGCAGGCTGACGGCCATCCCCTGGAAGATGGGATCCTCGATGATGGCCCAAGCGCCGGCCATCAAGGTCAGCGAGGTGATGAGGATGGGCCGCATCCGGATCTCGGCGCCGGCGACCGCCGCCTCCTTCACGGTCTTGCCCTTGGCGACCTCGATCTTGACGAACTCCACGATCAGAATCGACTGGCGCACGATGATGCCGCCGAGCGCGATCAGCCCGATCATGGAGGTCGCGGTGAACTCGGCGCCCATGAGGAGATGACCGGGCACGATGCCGATTAGGGTCAGGGGGATGGGCGACATGATCAGCCCGGCGATCTTGAAGTTGCGAAACTCCCAGACGATCAGCCCGTAGATTAGGATCAAGGCGGCGATGAAGGCGAGCCCCATGTCGCGGAAGGTCTCGTAGGTCACGGTCCACTCGCCGGACCATTCGAATCCGGATTGGCGGTCGGTCAACGGCGGTCCGATCAGGCCCCGCGGCATCCCGCTGATCTGCACCCCGTCGGGCGTACGATAGTTTTCGAGACGGTCCTCGACCTCCAACATCCCGTAGATCGGCGCACCCAGGCGCCCCTGCATCTCGCCGACCACATACTCCATCGGCCGCAGATCCTTGTGGTAAATGACCGGATCCTCCTGCTGCTGCACGAAGCGGCCCAGCTCGCCGAGCGGCACCTGCCCGCCCAGCTCGGACTGGATCGGCAGGCTGGCCAAACTCCCGATCTCGGCCCGGCTGGCGAGCGGGATCTGCAGGACGATAAAGGTCGGCTCCTGGACGACGCCGCGCTTGACGTCGCCGAGCTTGAAGCCGCCCATCGCCATGGCGAGGTTACGATTGACGGCGTCGACCGAGATCCCCATGCGCACCGCCTTCTCGGCATCCACCTCGAAGCGCCAGTAGCTATAGGGCTCGGCCATGTAGCTGTCCACATCGACGATGCCCTCGACCTCCTCGAAGATCCCGGTCAGATCGGTTGCGACCCGGCGGCGGGTCTCGGCATCGGGTCCGTAGACCTCGGCCACGACGGTCTGCAGCACCGGCGGGCCAGGCGGCATCTCCACCACCGCGATGCGCGCACCCAGCTCATGCGCCAGCGGGGTCAGCATCTCACGCGCGGCCACCGCCAGGGCATGGCTGCCGAGCTTGCGCGCGTTCTTGTCCTTGAGCATGACCAGGAGATCACCCTCCCAGGGTCGCTCGCGCAGATAATAGTGACGCACCATACCGTTGAAGTTGAAGGGCTGGGCCGTACCGACATAGGTCTGGACGGCGGTCACCTCGGGCATGGTGCGCACCTTCTCGGCGAGTCGGTGCACGACATTCGCGGTCACCGGGAGCGCCGTTCCCTCGGGCATGTTGACGACGACGCTGAACTCGGGCTTGTTGTCGAAGGGCAGCATCTTCACCGGGACGGTCTGGGTGTAAAAGAACACGCAGACACCGGCCGTGGTGAGGATGGTTCCGACCAGGAAAGTGATGCCGATCGCGCGGTTTCGGATCAACGGCATCACCAAGGGCCGATAGAAGCGACTGACCCAGCGGCGCGTCTGCTCTTCGCGTCGTTCCGCCTTCTCCAGCGCCGCCAGCCGCGGACGAACGCGCAACGCAAACCAAGGCGTGAAGACGAAAGCGGCAACCAGCGAGAAGAACATGGCCGAGGAGCCGAGCACAGGAATCGGGCGCATGTAAGGCCCCATCAAGCCGCTGACCCAGCCCATCGGGAGCAAGGCGGCAATGATGGTGAAGGTGGCGAGGATGGTCGGGTTGCCCACCTCGTCGACCGCCCGAACCGCGGTCTCGATGGTCGTCTTGCCGCTTTCGAGCCAATGGCGAAAAATATTCTCCACCACGACGGTGGCATCGTCGACCAGGATCCCGATGGCGAAGATGAGCGCAAAGAGACTGACCCGATCGATGGTGTAGTCGACCATCCAGGCCCACCAGATGGTCAACAAGATCACCACCGGGATGACCGTGATGACCACGAAGGCCGCCCGCGCACCCAGCCCGATGAGACAGAGGATGGCCACGATCACGGCCGCCTCGAACATCGCCTGCAGCAGCTCGTTGACCTTGTCGTTGGCGCTCTTGCCGTAGTCGCGCGTGACCTCGACATGGACGTTCGAGGGGATGAGTGTCGTCTTCAGCTCCTCGACCTTGCCGAGGATCTGGCGCGCGACCGCCACGCCGTTGGTCCCCTGCTTCTTAGCGATCGCTACGGTCACGGCCTGGGCCCCGTCGGCGCGATGCTCGCCCGCGTAGGCCGGCCCCGTGAAATGGTTGACGATCCGTTTTGTGTCCTGCGGGACATGCTCGACCGTGGCGATATCGCGCAGATAGAGCGGATAGTCCCCGCGGTTGCCGATGACCAGCCGACCGACATCCTCCGCATTGCGCAGGAAGGAGCCCGAATAGACGTTGAAGGCGGTATCGCCGGATTCGCTGACACCTGTGGTCTGCTCGGAGTTGGCGGTGCGAATGGTGTTGGCGATGCGATCGAGCGTGATGCCGTGCCCGGCGAGGCGCTCCATCAGGACCTCGACGCGGATCTGATCCTCCCGCCCGCCGACGACGAACCCCTTGCCGGCATCCGGCAGCGAGCCGACCGCTTGGAGCAGGTCGAGACCGAGCTTGCGCAGCTGATGATCCTCGACATCCTCGGACCAGAGGGTGAGGGTCACGACCGGAACGTCGTCGACACCGACCGGTTTGACCAGGGGCATCTGCACGTCCGGAGGCATGCGGTCCATGTTCGACTGGAGCTTGTCGTGGACCTTGACGATCGAGACGCCCATCTCCTCGCCGACCTCGAAGCGCACGGTGACGATTGCCGCCCCGCGCTGGGTGGCCGAGTAGACGTGCCGAACGCCCTTGATCTCCTTCATGATCCGTTCGAGCGGATCGGTCACCAGACGCTCGACCTGCTGCGCGGAGGCGCCCGGATACTGCACGAAGATGTCGATCATCGGGACTGAGATCTGCGGATCCTCCTGTCGCGGCGTAAACAGCAGACCCAGGATCCCGAGGAAGAGCGCACCGAACAACAGCATCGGCGTGACCGGCGTATTGATGAAGGTGCGTGCAATACGACCGGCGAGGCCGAGCGGTAGAGACGCGTCAGCAGAGGACGACGGCGCGGATTCGGGAGGACGCGGGGCGATCGGAGCGGCCATGAGTCACTACTCCCGTCGTCCATGACATTTATCTATTTTCTGAATTGGTTTGGCGAATCTAGCCCACAAGCTCGGTGCCAACAAGCGGCGTATTGACAGTGCTTTAGTGTTTGCTAAAGTACTGAAGCAATATCACTCGCCCCAGGATCGCTTTTCATCGCCATGTATATCGACAATCTCACGCTCGTCGGCATCGCCGTCGCCTCGACCTATCTGCTCATGCCTCTCCTGTTCCGTCGCGAGATGCTTGTCGTCGAACAGGATACGGATCCGTCGGTTTCGGACCTCAAGGGACGGGACCAAGCTGTCGCTCCTCGGCCTTGCCTGGAGACGTGATCCTCCCCCACAACGGCGCCAGCACCCCCGGGATAGACGACTTGCAGTCGTCCTCTTCCACCGCTCGGACAGCCCACGAGATCGAGAGCCCAGCTCGACCACCTCCAGCGCTCCGGAGCCGACACCCGATGCACTCCGGAACATCGGGGTTATGATGCACACCTCAGCCGACCCTGGCATCTCCCTGCCCTGTTTGGAGCATGCTGCAACGGCTTCCACCCGGAATTGATCGCATGCGTTGGAGCCTGTCAGCACCGACCCGAGAATGGGCCTACCTGTTCATACTCCTCGCGGTTCTACTCGCGAGCGGATGCAGCGAACCCGATGCGCTCGTCGAGATCCACGGCAGCACCATGGGGACGACCTACAGCGTCAAGCTCGTCGAGCTTCCCCCGGATCTGACGGCCGATGCACTGAAAGCGCAGCTCGATGCGCGTCTCGATACCGTCAACGCCCTGATGTCGACCTATCGCCCCGACTCGGAGCTGTCGCGTTTCAATGCGAGCCGATCGACGGACTGGTTTCCGGTCGACCCGGAACTGGCCGGTCTCGTCGCCCGCGCGCAATCCATCAGCGCGCTGAGCGACGGGGCCTTCGACGTCACCGTCGGTCCGCTGGTGAATCTCTGGGGATTCGGGCCGGATGCTCACCCGTTTCGGGTTCCGGACCAGCAGACGATCGAGGAGACCCGCGAACGCGTGGGCCACGACAAGCTCGACGTGCGTGATCAACCGCCCGCGCTGCGCAAGGATCACCCCCAGCTCTATGTCGACCTGTCCGCCATCGCCAAAGGCTACGGTGTCGACCAGATCGCAGACCTATTGGACCGACTCGGCGTGACCGCCTACCTCGCCGAGATCGGCGGGGAGCTCAAGGCCAAGGGGACCAAGCCCGGCGATCAGCCCTGGCGCATCGCCATCGAGCGCCCGGAGGCGGCATCACGGACCGTCTATCGCGTCGTCGCACTCGAGGACGACGCCATGGCCACCTCCGGCGATTATCGCAACTTCTACGAGCAAGACGGACAGGTCTACTCGCACACCATCGATCCAGGCACCGGCCGACCGATCGCGCACGCCTTGGCGTCCGTCACCGTCATTACCGAGGACTGCGCAACTGCCGACGCCCTGGCGACGACCTTCATGGTCCTCGGACCCGAGCGCGGATTGAGCCTGGCCGAATCGCTCGGCATCGGCGCCTTCTTCGTCAGCCGCGCCGGCAACGATTACGCGCACTCGGCGACGACCGCCTTCGAGGCATCGGTCAGCAAGAGGGACCCGGACTGAGTCGCCTCGAGTGCTGACCGGCGAGCGACGCTCGCGGGCGAAAAACGTCGTTTTCGACCATCTTCGGTCCGTCCGAAGAACGAGGACAAAACACTTGCCCCCGCCCCGACCGCCCAATCCCGCGGCCTGCACACCGAACCGGCATGCGACAGTGACCTTGGTCATATTCTTGCTGAAGTAATGCGGTGTCGTGATCGACCCAAAGCGCCGAGCGGCGTTCCGACGTCGCGAAGCGGCGATTGTCGGCGTCGCTTCCGGTCGGTCGGATGCAATACCCAACAAGGCTGGGCCGGGCTTACCGTGGACGCCGCCGGCCCACGCGGATCCGACGAATACCGCCAAAATCATTCGTATTATTTTCTTTGAACCGCGTCCCTCAGCTCTACTGGAATCCACCAACGGTGAACCCCGCTCAACCCAAGGTCGTGGCCAAGGGGACGCGGTTTAAGTACAGGTGGGCGACAAGCGTATCCGCTGATTCTGTCTCAGCTCAGCCCAGATGATCCGGCGGCACTCGTTGAAACCGAGCGTATGGGTCAGCAGGTACTGCCCCGGATCCACCGTGAAGGAAAACGCCTCGTTGCGACCGATGCGATAGATCTCTTGGCCGTCGAGATCGACCCGCATGGTGGCGAACCAGCCGGCCAGAGAGCCGTCTCGATAGAGCGTAATATTTGCCGCTTCGGATGGGTTCGTGACGGTCGGCAGGTTGCCCGACCGTCCACCCGTCGCACAACCGGCGACCAACGCGACGCCGGCGAAGGCGCCGATCAAACCAAGCCTGACACTGCTCATTTCGGTACCCTTTCCGTTTGCTCGTCGACGCGGGCTTCGTTCCGATCCCGGCCCGAGATCCCGATAGATGCGTAAAGCCGAGTCGGCGTTATCCTTCGAGGGAGATCCGCCGGGGAGATCCGCAGGCGATGCTCAACGGCCGCGCGACGCGTCGAGATCATGCACGCATCCCCCGCGCAAGGTCAAAACCAATCGACCGGAGTCCGCCAGATGAACAGCATGACGAACAGCACGCCGTCGGGGCACGACACGCCTCCCATGATCATGGGCATCCTCAACGTGACGCCCGACAGTTTTTCCGATGGAGGACGCTACTCGGACACCGCCGCTGCGGTGCACCACGCCCTCGCGATGGTCGACGAGGGCGCCGACCTCATCGACGTCGGCGGGGAGTCCACACGGCCCGGCGCGCAGCCCGTCCCCGCCCCGGAGCAAGAACGCCGGGTAATCCCGGTGATCATGCGCCTGCGCGAATGCATGCCGAGGAGCACCGCGATCAGTATCGACACCACCTCCGCTCGGGTGGCAGAGGCCGCACTCGACGGCGGTGCCGACTGGATCAACGACACCTCCGCCGGGCGCGACGATCCGGCCATGCTCGCCCTGACGGCGGATCGAGACGTCCCGATCGTCTTGATGCATCGCCAGGGGATGCCGGAGGCGATGCAGCAGAACCCGTGTTATGCAGACGTGGTCGCGGAGGTTCGGGACTTTCTCGCCAAGCGCATCGAAGCGGCCTTGGCCGCGGGAATTGCGCTGGACAAGATCCTGACCGATCCGGGTATCGGATTCGGCAAGACGCTCGAGCACAACCTCGCGCTCATGGCCGGGTTGGGCGAGCTGGTACGTCTCGGGCCGGCCGTTCTGCTCGGGGCAAGCCGCAAGCGCTTCCTCAGCGCCATCTGTCGGGAACCGGACCTCACCGCACTCATGCCCGCAACCTGCGCGACCACGACCATCGGTGTCCTGGCCGGCGTGACGGTCTTTCGGGTGCATGATGTCGCCGGCAACCGCCAAGCTGCGGACGTGGCTTGGGCCGTGCGACGAGCCGGCAGTCAGTAAAACACGATTCAAAAACAACCGAAACACGTAGGATGGGTAGAGCGAAGCGAAACCCATCCAGCCCGCGCCAAGGGCATCGGACCGAAACCCGGCAGCGCGGTGGTTTGGAGGATGGGTTTCGCCGACGCTCAGGAGGCGCCGCTCCCGGTAATCACCAACCGCCGCCCCGCAAGGCTCGGATGCTCGAGTGTCTGCACCGGGATGCCGAAGACCGATTCCAGGTGCTCGCGATCCATGATTTGCGCCACCGGCCCCCCCGCCGCCACCCGACCGTCCTTGAGCAGCAGGATGCGATCGGCATAGGCACTCGCCAGGTTCAGGTCATGGAGGATTGCAAGCACCCCCAGCTCGCCTCCGGCAAGCATCTCGCGGGCGATCTCGAGCAGTTGGTGTTGGTGGGCGATATCCAGTGCCGAGGTCGGCTCGTCGAGCAAGAGATAACGCGGACCCAAATCGGTGGGCTCCCAGATCTGCGCAAGGACTCGGGCGAGCTGGACACGTTGGCGCTCCCCTCCCGAGAGGCTCGGATAGAGGCGTCCGGCGAGATGCAGCACGTCGGCTCGGCCCATCGCCTCGCGGACGATCGCCTCCTGACGCATCAGTGTCACCGCGCGATGCGGGCTGCGGCCCATGCGAACCACATCCTCCACCCGAAAGGGAAAGCTCAAGGCGCTCTGCTGCGGCAGCACCGCACGTTGCCGCGCGAGCATCATGGGGCTCCAGTTGCGAAGGCAACGCCCGTTGAGCGACACCGCCCCGGTCGTCGGCGTCAGGTCGCCCGACAGCACACGCAGCAGGGTGCTCTTGCCTGCCCCGTTGGGACCGAGCACGACCACCAGCTCGCCGGGTCCGACCGCGCAGCCGACGCCGTCGAGCAACCGATGAGTGCCGATCCGAACCCCGATCTCTTCGGCCTTCAGCATTGAACCGCGTCCCGAGTGACATGGATGGTTTGAGGTGCGTCCGGCCACGCTGCGAATCGCAGGCGGTCGGCTGAACGCGGTTCAACAAAAAAAGACAACAATCCGTGACTGCGCGTGAGCCGCAGGGATGCCGAATGGATCCGGGGAGACCGTTCGGGTGCGTCGGCGGCAAATGCGGCGACGGCCACGTTTCAAAACCCCTGCCCCCGGCGCGAGGCCAGCAGCCACAGGAAAAAGGGTCCGCCCAGCAATGCGGTCACGATGCCGATCGGCAGCTCGGCCGGGGCCACGAGCGTGCGTGCGATCAGGTCCGCGCCGAGGAGCAGGATGGCCCCGAGCAGGGCCGAGCCGGGCAGCAGCCAACGATGATCCGGCCCGATCGTCAAGCGCAGCAGATGCGGGACCACTAGGCCGATGAAGCCGATGATGCCGCTCAGAGCAACCGCCGTGCCGACCGCCAAGGCGACCAGGATCACCAGCAAGGTCTTCACCCGCTCCAGCTCGAAACCCAGATGCCGCGCCTCGGACTCGCCCAGCAGGATGGCATTCAGCGCGCGGGCATGCAGAGGGATCAAGACGATGGCCGCGAGGATCAGGGGTGCACCGGCGGCGACCGTCGACCAGGTCGCACCCCCGAGGCTTCCCATGGTCCAGAAGGTCAGTGTGCGCAGTTGGTTGTCGTCCGCGACGAAGGTCAAGACACCGGTCGCCGCGCCGGCGATCGCATTGATGGCGATGCCGGCCAGCAGCAGGGTGGCGACCGCGGTATGGCCGTCGCGGCTCGCCAAGCGATGCACCAGGAGGGTCGCCACCAGGCTCCCGCCGAAGGCCGCGATCGGGAGTGTCGCCGTTCCCAAAACCCCGGTCAGGCCGCTCAGCAGCGTCGCGCCCAGGACGATGACCGAAACCGCGGCCAGTGCGGCGCCCGCAGAGACCCCGAGCAAGGCGGGATCCGCAAGCGGATTCCGAAACAACCCCTGCATGGCCGCTCCTGAGACGGCGAGGGCCGCCCCGACCAGGATCGCGAGCAGGACGCGCGGGGCGCGGATGGCCCCGAGCACCGCGGCCTGCTCGGGCTCGAAGGCCCATGGCAGATCCAGGCCGAGCCCGTGCGCGAGGATGGCGATGACCCGGGTCGGTGCGATCTCGACCGCACCCACCGACAGCGCGACGATAGACGTGAGCACCAGCCCCGAGGACAGTCCGATCAAGACCAGCGTAGCCAGGCCGAAGCGCACCCGGGGACCCGTCCCGCTGCCCGTGACCAGACCGAGGCGAAGGGCGAGCGCCCGCGCCTTCATCGGCTCGGATCCACGCGACCCAGACCCGGGCGCGTCTCGGGAGCAAGCTCCGGATGCAGCTCGGCGGCAAGATCCGCGATCGCGGCAGGCAGGCGCGGACCGAATCCCAGGAGATAGAGGTCGTCCAAGGCGGCAATCCGCCGATCACGACCGGCCGGGGTCAGTGACACGCCGGGCAGTGCGAGAACGCCTTCGATCCCGCCAAGGCCCTCGAGCGTCCAGTCGGTCAGGAGGATCAGATCGGGCGCGGCACCGATCATCGACTCGGTGTTGAGCGGCTTGTAACCGACCATCCGAGCCGACAGCGGATTGCCTCCGCCGGCGAGACGGATCGCCGCATCGGCCGCGGTGTCGCGCCCCGCCGCCATGGGTGCGCCACGGGCGGCGCTCAAGAGGAAAACCACGGAGGGCCTGTCCGAAATCGCGGCAAGACGTGCCTCGACCCGGCGCATCCGCTCGGTGATCTCGTCGGCCAAGGCCGCCCCGGCGGCCGGACGGCCGACCGCATCGGCGACCGTCCGGATCTTCTCGACCAGGCCCTCGGGCGACGGATCGCCTCGGACGATCCGCACCTCGACACCGGCCGCGCGGATCTGCTCGATGACGGCCGGCGGTCCCGCCGCCTCGGTGGCCAGCACGAGATCGGGCGAGAGGGAGAGGAGGCCCTCGGCGGCCAGCGCGCGTTGGTAGCCGACCTGCGGAAGTGCGGCGGCCTCGCTCGGCCATTGGCTCGTGGTATCCACCCCGACCAAGCGATCCTGCACATCGAGCCGGAAGAGGATCTCGGTCAGGGCCCCGCCGACGGAGACGATCCGCTGCGGCTCGGCCGCGCGCGGCGCATCGGCGAGACCCAGCAGGCCGAGCAGGAGGGCTCCGGTCACCATGGCATGTCTAAACATCGGACTCCTCCGCAGGATTGGCGAGACGCCGGTTGAAGGCCTTGCGTGTTGTGGCGTCGCCGGTGCGGTGGCCTTTGTCCCGGATGTGGCGGATCTCGGCGAGCTGCACGTTGTCGATGGCGAACGCCTTGGCGAAGCCGCTGACATAACGCGCGCTTTCGGGGCGCAGCCGAACGAGATGGAAGTCCTGCAGGCCCCGCAAGGTCGCGATCAAGGCGCCGAACCGAAGCTCGAATCGCTCGAGGATGGTCTCGCAGCCGATCGAGCCGCGCGCGATCTCCTCGGCGCGACACCGATAGGTCAGGCGCCGCCGGGCAAAGAGATGACCGGCCGACGCCTCCTCTTCGATGAAAAGGACACTGACGCGCCCGGACTCCAGTAGGTTCTTGGTGTGGACGGAGAGCTCGCTGACGAAGACATAGAAGTCCCCGCCCTCCTCGACGTAGGCCGCGTAGCTCGCGTCCGGCTCGCCGTCCGGATCGACGGTAGCCATCAGGAGGGTTGCAAAGCCCTCGCGAAAGCGCAGCACCTCCGCGTAGACCTGTCCGAGATCGGGTGCAGGGGGTCCGGCTGTCGAATCGGTCATCGGATCTCTCGCCATGGGCTCGGCTCGGCTGGGCGCCGGACGCGGTTCAAAAGCTCACCACCATTGTCAGTTTGACATTCCGCCCCGGCCCCTCGATGGCGGATAGGTAGGGGAGATATTCGCGATCCATCAGGTTGTCGATGCCGAAATCCAGGCGGAGCGCCTGATTCTTGACCCGGGGCGGCTGCCAGGTGAGAAAGACCTCATGCAGGTCATACGCCGACGACTCCTCCACCTCGGCGGGCACGCGATCCTGAGCGGCGACGAACCGGCCCCGCCAACCGAACGACAGGCCGTGCGAGGGGACCTGTCCCCCGGCGCTGAGGATCAGCTCGTTCGCCGGGATGCCTCCGAGCGGCTGGCCCGTATCCATGTCTTCGCCGGACGTGAGTCCATAGCCGGCACGGGCGAACCAACGGGGAGTCTCGTATGCCAGCTCGGCCTCGAACCCTTCGAGTCGGGCATCGCGGACGTTCTCGAAGTAGCTCACCCCGCCGCGTCCGGGATTGCCGGGCATCGGACGGGGGGCAAAGATCACAAGCTGCTCGATGAAGTCGGAAACATCGTTGCGAAACAGGTTCAGGCTCGCGCGCCCTTCGTCGCCCGGCTGGAAGAGCCCCGCCCGACGCAGCCGAATGCCGATCTCCTTGTTGTGCGCCGTCTCGGGCTTGAGATCCGGGTTCGGCACGAAGACGTTGGCGCAGCCTCGACCGCAGGTGAAATGGACCCCGGAGACGAACAACTGACCCAGGCTCGGCGCTCGAAAGGCCTCGTTGTAGGCCGCGACCAGACTCAGCCAATCCGTGACCATGAAGGTGAGCGCCAGCTTCTTGGATAGATTGGAGTCGTTCTGCTCCTCCGCGACGTCGCCGCTCGAGCGGCTCTCGTAGCGATCCCAGCGCAGCCCTGGCACCAGGATGACCCGCTCGCCGATGCTGATCTCGTCCTGCAGATAGAGGCCCAGGACATCCTGCTCGGCATCCGGGAAGGAGGAACGCGGCTGACCGTCGCGACGCGACTCGGCCGTGTCTCGATAGTAGTCCACCCCGGCCACGACATCGTGCAGCAGGCTGCCCGGACCCCGAATCATGGACCGATTGCGCAGGTCGAATCCCGTCGTCTGCAGCTCGGTGTCGTCGCGGCGCCGGTCCAGCAAACGGCGCTCCTCGATCTCGGTCCAATTGGTGTAGACCAGCGCCGAGAGGTCGACCCAAGGGTTGTCGCTCGCCGCATAGGCGTAACGCAGCGAGAGGTTGCTCTGACGGGTATCGCGATCGACAAGGTTATCGGCCGTACCTCGGATCTGCGGATTCGAGGGCACCTCGCCGCGCTCGTCGAAGGTCTGGAGGGTCGCCGCCAACGCATGATCCGGCGCCGGCGTCCAGGTCAGCTTCCCGAGACCCGAGAGCGTCTCGAAGGCGGAATTCTCGAGCGTGGTGCCGTCGCCGAGTCGCACGTCCTGCCCGTGACGATAGCTGATGTTCGCCAAGAGACCCAGATCCTCGCCGACCATGCCGTAGGCGCTGCCCCCTGTCAGCCACTGGCGATCCGCACTCTGATAGCCCGCCCGCACCCGTGCGCCGACCATCTGACCGGGGCGCAGCAGATCCGCCGCGTCGACCGTCGTCAGCGCCACCACGCCGCCGAGCGCACCGCTCCCCCAGAGCGCCGACGCGGGCCCGCGCAAGACCTCGACCTGCTTGAGCAGATCCGGATCGATGAAGACGCGCGCATTGTGGGCGCGATCGAAGTTCTGACGCGCACCGTCGAGCAGGAAAAGGATGCGCTCGTCGCCCAGGCCGCGGATGACGACCTGCTGTCCTGTGCCGCGGGGGCCGCCGCCGATGTCGACATTCGGAAGGTCGAGCAGCAGATCGCCGAGCCGGGACGGCTGCTCGGCCTCGATCTGCTCCCGGCCGATCACGCTGATGGACTCCGCGATCGTGAAGGGGTCGCGCTCGCTCTTGGCGGCCGTGACCCGGATTTGCGAGAGCTCGACGGCGGGGATGCCCGTCTCGGCGTCGGCCCGATCGGCCAGCGGCACCAAGAGCAGGGCGAGCATGGGCGCAAGCGCCCGAGGATGGGCGTTTGTCGCCCGAGACGTTCGATCAGCCACAAGCCAGCCTCCGGAGAGCATCAGTCAACAACGCTGGCTACCTTGGCTCTCGGCCTCGGTGGCTGAAACATCGACGCCCCACCCGGGACGAGACTCGGATGGTAATGGTTCTCATTTGAAAGTCAAGGACAGGGATTGCGCGGCAATCAGGGATACGCCTCTCGAAGGAGGCTTGCTACCTATCGGTGAACGCCGGACCCTAGTTCCAGCTCGAAATGTCTCTCACGGAGACGCAGAGGGCACGGAGAATCGGAAATATTTCCTGCATGCGCTCCGTGTCTCCGTGTCTCCGTGTCTCCGTGTCTCCGTGAGAGATTTTGAATCTGATCGGTGCTGAGGGCGAAGGACTGCATGGACTTGACATCGCCATGGCGATTTGTGCAGGCTCTCGTCGGAACGCGGCGACCGATCCATCCGGTCGGCACGCTGCGTTTAGAGTCGCCAGCCTCGCGTTCGTCGCGCATCGCCAGCAAGACCTTCTCAGCTCATCTCGCTCCTTAACCCGACTCGCCCGAAGGGCGGCGGAGATGAAGACGCGAGATCCGATCAGGCGATAGGCGGCATGAATGCGATGATCGATGTCTCGGGGCACTTCGCCCGCGTGTCCGGCGATCCGATCAAAGACGCCTTCGCGGCACGACGCCCCATGATGCCCTGGGCCACCAAGACAGCGGTCCCCGAGGAGGAGATCGGCCCCATTTGGCAAGGCTTGATCGAGGGCCTCGAGACCCCGCGAGACCGGCGTCTGGCCTACGTGCATGTCCCCTTCTGCACCAATCATTGTCTCTTCTGCGGCTTCTATCGCCATCGCCTGCGCGAGGGCGGCTCGGCCGCCTTCGCGGACCTCGTGATCGAGGAGATCCGGCGCGAGGCGCAGGCGCCCGGCATCGCCGCTCGCCCCCTTCACGCGGTCTATCTGGGCGGCGGCACACCGACCGCGCTCGCCCCGGTCGACATCCAGCGCATCCTCGAGACACTCTGCCGGCAGCTTCCGCTCGCACCGGACTGCGAGGTCACGGTCGAGGGTCGGGTCAAGGATTTCACCCCCGAGATGATCGATGCCTGTTTGGCCGGCGGCGCGAACCGCTTCTCGATCGGGGTGCAGACCTTCGATACCGAGGTGCGCCGACGCCAGGGCCGTCAGGCATCCGGACCGCAGGCCGAGCGTGTCGTCGGCGACCTGATCGCACGCAACGCCGCCACGGTGGTCCTCGACCTGGTCTACGGATTCCCGGACCAGACACCTGCGATCTGGTCCGAGGATCTGCGGACCTGTCATGCACTGGGTCCGGACGGGGTGGATCTCTACGCGCTTCAACTCATCCGAGGCGCCCCGCTGCAGCAGGCCATCACGCACGGCAAGATCGCCGCGCCCGCGGACCTGTCGCAACAGGGCGAGCTCTACCGAATCGGAGCCGACGCCTTGGCCGAGCTCGGCTGGCGCCAGATCAGCAACAGCCATTGGGCACGCACGCACCGCGAGCGCAATCGTTACAACCGACTCATCAAGCAAGGGTCAGACTGTCTGGCCTACGGCGCGGGTGCCGGCGGGTCGATCGGTCGATACAGCTACAGCCTCACGGCCGACCTGGATCCTTACCGCGAGGCGATCCGGCGCGGCGAAAAGCCGCTCGGCACACTGCATGTCGCCGATGCGCTTGCGCCTCTGCGCGATCGGCTCGCCAACGGCATCGAGATCGGCTGCCTGGACTTGTCGAGGCTCGAGACGAAGCGGGCGCCCGGGCTCCGGCCGACCCTCGAGCCGCTTTTCGAGCAATGGGCGCAAACCGGACTGCTGCGGCGCGACGGGCCCTTGATCCACTTGACGACCGCAGGGCGATTCTGGAGCCCCAATCTTCTGCGTGCTTTAAACGACATCTGCACGACACTCTCGGCCCCGACCGGGAGCGACCGCCGAGCTCAGATTCCGAATCGAGGAGAACCGACATGACCGCAACACCCGAGCTGGCCCCCGTCCGCGAAGCCCTGGCCAAGCACCCCGGAGTGATCCTGGAGTCACTTGCGCGCCAGCACGGCGTCTCTTACCAAGCGGCCCTGACGTGCCTCCCGGACGACATGCAGACCCAATTGCCCGGGAGCTGTTTCGGGGACGCCATGGCCGACATGACCGATTGGGGTGATGTGGTCGTCATCGTCCATACCGAGGATCTGGTGATGGAGGTCAAGGGACCGCTGCCGCCCGGCCGTTTCGGATCCGGCTTCTACAACCTGGAGGCCGAGCTCGGCTTGAGCGGTCACATCCGCGCCGAGCGCTGCGGCGCCGTCGCCTTCGTGCGGCGACCCTTCATGGGCAAGGACAGCGTCTCGGTTCAGTTTCTGAACCAGGAAGGCGGCTGCATGTTCAAGGTCTTCGTCGGACGCGATGCCGAGGGCCGCCTGAACCCCGGACAGATCGAGCGCTGGGAGCAGTTGCGCACGCGCCGACTTGGCCGGGCTGATCGAGCGAGCGCTGCGTGACCCGTCGATCTTGGGCGAGGCCCTCGCAGCCGTGGATGCCGAGCTGGCCCACGGACCCAATCCCGTGCGGGCCGTTGCGCTGGCCCCCTGAGCGTATCGCAGGCAAAATCGGCGGCGCGGCCCGAAGGCATGAAGGCTCGAGCCGCCCGAGACAGCCCAGATCACGCCAGGGAGACCGACCATGTCATCGATCCGCTCGCGCTTGCTCACCGTTATCCTGTCCTGGCTCACGCTCGGAGGCGGTTTACACACCGCAGTCGCCGCCGACACCGAGCCGAGCCTGCACATCACCGGCGAGTTGAGCGACCTGGCCCGCATGGCCCTGCCGCCGGACGCCCTCGCGATCGTCGAGCTCAGCGATCCGACGGTGCCGGGCGGGCGCTCGGTCGCCGAGCAGAGGATCGCACTGGACGGCCGCCAGTTCCCGATCCCCTTCGCGCTCGTGGTCGAGCGCGCGGCGCTGCTCCCTGAGCAGACGTATTTCGTCCGCGGCGCGGTCCTGTCCGGTGGTCTGGCGACGTGGATCACCGACGAGGTGCCGCTCGATCCTTCGGTCGAGTCGCTCGGTCTCGGTACCATCCTGATGCGACCCTACGAGCCGATCCCCTTCGCGAGCGAGCTCGTCTGCGGGGATCAGCCGATCCGTGTCGGCTACCTGGAGGATCGCATGCGCCTTCAGGTCGGCGATCGGACCTTCGATTTGAGACAAGCGGTCTCGGGCTCGGGCGCCCGGTATTTGGCACTCGCGGATCCGACCACCTCCTTCTGGAGCAAGGGGGATCGCGGGATGCTCGAGATCGCGGGCACGGCCTACCCCGAATGCATTCCGGTCGAGACCGCGAAGACGTCGTTTCGCGCCAACGGCAACGAGCCTTTTTGGAGCCTTGAGCTGACCGACAAGCGGGTCGATCTGACCACGGATCTGGGGGAAACCCGAATCAATGTCGCGCTGACCGAGCAGGAGCTGCTCGAGGACGGGCGCCGCTATCGCAATCTGATCGAGGACGGCGACCTCGTCATCAGCATCTTCGATCGACCCTGTGTGGACAGCATGAGCGGAATGCCGCACCCCGCGACAGTCGAGATTCAGCTCGACGATCGCAGACTCGAGGGCTGCGGCGGGGATCCCGCCACACTGCTTCAGGGACCCGAATGGGTGGTCGAGGACATCGGCGGTGGCGGCATCATCGATCGTTCCCGCGTCACGCTGAACTTCGGCGCCGACGGCCGTCTTTGGGGTCACGCCTCCTGCAATACCTATCAGGGCGACTACAGCCTGACCGGCGAGAGTCTGACCCTCGCACCGTCGGCAACGACCATGATGGCCTGCGCGCCGGCCTTAATGGATCAGGAGCGCAAGGTCCTCGATCTGCTCGGTCGGATCAGATCATTCGAAGTGGATCCTACAGGCGCCTTGATCCTGAAGGCCGACGACGGGCGGACCCTGTTGGCGCGTCGCGGTTAGGTCATTTTCGGGAAAGGATCTGGGCCGGCATAGGTAACGTGTCGGAAATAAGTTGAGCACCGAGCTCCAATCGTTGTCGTTGTCGTTGTCGTTGTCGTTGTCGACAACGACAACGACAACGACAACGACAACGTCTATGAACGGTCTCGACAGATCTGCCGTGCTGTACTTAGTGGCGAATCTACTCGCTCCGACAGTCCCTAAAGATCAGCGGGGCCTTGAAAGCGTGAATGCACCGCGAACGTCTCCCACCTCGTAGCCTCGCGCTTGATCCTCGGGATAGGCATCCGCGAGCGCAGCGTTCACGTTGGCATTCACGATCTTGCCGTGGCACGAAAGACAGAGCTGAACGGTCGGAATCGCCTTCATGAAACGCAAGCGCCTGCCCTCGTCGGATTCGACGACCTCGGCAACCGTCATGGTCGCGACATCCTCGCCGGCCACCTTGCGCTCGTCGAATTGAACCAGCACCGCGCGCTCCCACTCGTCGGGCGCGTTCAACTCGGCATTGCGGAGTTTCAAACTCGTGCGGCCGACCGTCCAGCCGGATTCCTCGGAGATTGCGGCCGCGATTGCGGGCGCACGCTCCCGGCAGACCTTCACCGCGTTCTGAGGGCCTCCCTCCGTCATCGCGGCCTTCAGCTCTTTTTGCAGCGTGGTCGCAAAGCGCTCCACCAGCGCATTCGCCTCGGCAAGGTCGGCATCCTGAACGCCTTCCTGCGCAAGACTGGCAGTTGAAGCAAGAATCAACGGAAACGACATGAGTAGGCCCTTGCGCATCGCGAAGCTCCCCGAAAATTGAAACGAAGGCCCGCCCCGGGTGGTCCGGAGCGACCGTAGCTATTGTGACGCGTACCTGACGACCCGGCCAACCCCGTCGCGAACACCCTGGGATTGACGACTTGCAGTCGTCCTTTTCCCCAGACATGACGACCAGCAAGGTCGATCTCAGCTCGACGATCCCGAACCGCACTGAACCTGTCCTGGCCGGACCGAAGAACACTGCCGGCTCGCAGGCAGCCTGGGAATCGTCGCGAATTGCCTGGAGTGGAGCTCTGGGCCGGCGCTGGCTGACGACGGTGCATTTGTCCGACCGACCGATTCGATCGCATCGCCGACAATTTCAGCCATAGTGGCACGTGGCGCGGAGCGCCATAGGGCATGCGTGACACCGCGGAGCGGATGTCACGATCGCCTTAAAGGGTTGAGTGGCCTGTCTCAGGAGCAAGAACGATTCGACGAGCGACGTGCAGCGGATTCGTGATCACGGCCCAACCGGCGAAACGGCCGCCCCGACACAACCCACGAATGCGCCAGACCCGGCAATTGATCCACGCGGCTTGCTGCAGGGCAACAATGATGCGGATAATGTGGGATTCGTGACGCCCTGACAGAGAGTAAGTCGACGATGACGACGGCAGAACGGCAATTACTGAGCGGTGACGACGCGGTGGCCCTCGCCGGCCTGCATGCGGGTGTGCGCCTCGGGACCGGCTACCCCGGCACACCCTCCACCGAGATCCTCGAGACCTTCGACCGCCTCGGCGGGCATGCGCAGTGGTCACCGAACGAGAAGGTCGCGCTGGAGGTCGCTCTCGGGGTCGCCTTCGCCGGGGCCCGGACCCTGGTGACCATGAAGCATGTCGGGCTGAACGTCGCGGCCGATCCGCTCTTCACCGCGACCTACACGGATGTCGAGGGCGGCCTGGTGATCGTCTCCGCCGACGACCCCGGGATGGCCTCCAGCCAGAACGAGCAGGACAACCGGCACTACTCTCGCGCCGCAGCCATTCCTACGCTCGAGCCCGTCGATTCCCAACAGGCGTATGACTTCACCCTGCTGGCGTTCGAGATCTCGGAGCGCTGGAAGATTCCGGTCCTGCTGCGCATCACCACGCGGGTCTGTCATTCCAAGACCATCGTGATCCCCCGCGCGCCGGTTACCGACGTGGCCGAGCCCTCCTTCGAGCGCAAGATTCCGGTGCGCGTCATGATCCCCGCCTATGCCAAGCCGGCACATCATCGCCTGCGCGCCAAGCTCGCCGAGATCGCCGCCTGGAACGAGGCGGAGGGGCCGATCCGGCTGGATGTCGGCGACTCCAAGCTCGGGGTCATCTCGACCGGGATCTGTGCCGTGCATGCGCGCGAGGCGGCCCCGGAGGCGAGCCATCTGACCATCGGCATGACCTATCCTCTGCCGATCGAGCGCCTCCGCGCCTTCGCCGCAGGGGTCGAGCGTCTCCTCGTCGTCGATGAGGGCGATCCCGTTTTGGTCGACGAGCTTCGCGCCGCCGGTATCGCGGCCGAAGGCAAGCCCGAGATGTATCGCTTCGGCGAGCTGGATGTCGCACGCGTGCGCCGCATCCTGGCCGACGACACCAGCCCGGAGCCCGTCCCGCCCAAAGGCAAGCCGCCCGAGCTCTGTCAGGGTTGCGCACACCGCGAGGTGTTCCAAGCGCTCGGGGAGCTCGGCTGTATTGTCTCCGGCGACATCGGCTGCTACACACTCGGCGTGCTGCCGCCCTTCTCGGCGATGGATACCTGCGTCTGCATGGGCGCCAGTATCGGCGTCGGTTTGGGGCTGCGTCATGCGTTGCCCGAGGATCAGGCGCGACGCGTGGTCAGCGTGATCGGGGATTCGACCTTCGTGCATTCCGGCCTCACCGGGATCGCCGAGATGGTCTACAACCCGCCGGCGACAGGTCATCTGGTGATGATCCTCGACAACGGCACGACGGCGATGACCGGCCTTCAGGAGCATCCGGGGACCGGACGCCTGCTCGATCACTCCACGACCAACAAGCTCAGCTTCGAGGGCATCGCGCGCGCCATGGGCGTGCAGAACGTGCAGGTCGTGGAGACGACGGACAAGAGCATATCGCTGAAGGACGTCATCGCCGAGCTGCTCGCCAAACCCGAGACCTCGCTCCTGATCACCCGCCAGCCCTGCGTCCTGGCCGCACCCAAGATCCGCTTCTACGACAAGGCCGCGGCCGAGTCGACGCGCGGGCACACCTGCTCCGCGGCGGTCGCGGACTGAACTCGGATCGGAGAGATACTGATGGAGAAGGTGAAGAACATCGTCATCGCCGGACTCGGCGGCCAAGGGGTCCTGACCGCCTCCGACATGCTCGCCGAGGCGGCGTTTCGTGCCGGATTCGATGTGAAGAAGAGCGAGCTGCACGGCATGAGCCAACGCGGCGGCTCGGTCAGCAGCGACGTACGCTACGGCGAGCAGGTCCTGAGCCCGATGGTGCCGGCCGGGGAGGCGGACGTCCTCTTGGTCCTGGAGGAGACCCAGATCGAGATCAATCGCCCGATGCTGCGGGCCGGGGGGGTCCTGATCGATCCGGGCCTGCTGCCGGAAGGCGCGCTCAAGAACAAGAAGAGCCTCAATGTCGCCCTGCTCGGCGCCGTCTCCACGGTGCTGGACATCCCCCAAGAGCACTGGATGGCAGCCATCTACGCCAACCTCGCGGAAAAACTCCATAAGGTCAACGACCAGGCCTTCGCGCTGGGGCGCGAGGCCGCGCTCAAAGGCGCGATCGCCCGACATTTTTAGGCGAACTCCGGAAACCTTCATGCCAAGGGCGTAGGTTGTGCCGAGCCGTGCGAGGCACAACCAACCGTCGGCGCAAGTTGTGCTTCCTATCGTCAGCACAACCTACGGGTATGGAAGTTTGCGGAAATCGCCTTAAACCGCGTCCAGAGCGACATGCGTCATTTTCATGTTGTATTCGGACTTGGGGATTTCACCAACTTCGGTGGAGACGCACTTTAAAAATGATATATTTTTTAATATTTTAAACCGCGCAGACTCCAGCGGTCGTCAGGTCTGCCGGGCTCGATCCCATCCAGAAAACATCGCATACCGCGCCGGGCGCGGTTTAAGAGAGGACCAAGATGCTGACAGAGCTCTGGAACGACGCCGAGGGCGGTTTCCACCCGGCCAGCGCGCCCGACTTCCTGCCCGCGAAGGCGCTGAAGCAGGTACAGTTGCGGCGGTTACGTGCCGTCGTGTCGCGCGCCTACGCGAACGTCGCCCTGTTTCGCGCCCGGATGGAAGAACGCGGCCTGACCCCGGACGCGATCCAACGGCTCGAAGACATCCAGCAGCTCCCCTTCACGGTCAAGACCGACCTACGCGACACCTACCCCTTCGGCCTCTTCGCAAGCCCCATGAGCGACGTGGTGCGACTGCATGCCTCCTCCGGCACCACCGGCAAGCCGATCGTCGTCGCTTACACGCGCGAGGATGTGGAAGTCTGGTCCGAGGTGATGGCCCGCACCCTCGCCTGCTGCGGGCTGCACCGCGGCGACATCCTGCAGAACGCCTTCGGTTACGGACTCTTCACCGGCGGACTCGGCGCCCACTATGGCGCGGAGGCCCTCGGGGCGACCGTCGTCCCCATCTCGGGCGGCAACAGCGACCGCCAGATCATGCTGATCCGCGACTTCGGCGTCTCCGCGCTCTGCTGCACACCGAGCTATTTCACCTATCTGATCGAGCGCGCGGCGGAGCTCGGCGTAGATCTGCGCTCGCTCCCCTTGCGTGCCGGCATCTTCGGGGCCGAGCCTTGGACCGACGGGATGCGTGATCACATCGAGGCGGCCGCGGGAATCAAGGCCTACGACATCTACGGCCTCTCCGAGATCATCGGCCCCGGCGTGGCGAGCGAATGCTCGGTCCAACAGGGTCTGCACATCTTCGAGGATCATTTCTATCCCGAGATCATCGACCCCGAGACCGGCGAGGCCCTGCCCGACGGAGAGGAAGGCGAGCTGGTGCTTACCACGCTGAGCAAGAAGGCGATGCCGATGATCCGCTACCGCACGCGCGACATCACCTCGCTGATCAGCGAGCCCTGCGAGTGCGGACGCACCATCCGACGCATGCGGCGCATCGGCCGGCGCTCGGACGACATGTTCATCATCCGCGGCGTCAACGTCTATCCCTCCCAGGTCGAGGCCGCGCTGCTGGCGGTCGAAGGGACGCTCCCGCACTACCAGATCATCCTCACCCGCGAGCAGGGCCTGGACCAGATGACGGTCGAGGTCGAGGTCACGTCCGAGGTCTTCAGCGACAAGATCCGCGCGCTCGAGGATGTGCGTGCGCGTCTTGCCAAGGCGATCGAGCACATCCTCGGCATCCGCGTCGGACTGCGCCTGGTCGAGCCGCGCAGCATCCCGCGAAGCGAGGGCAAGGCGAAGCGGGTCATTGATCGACGCTAAACCGCGTCCTTGCGTATCCATGCACCATCTCGGCAGTTGCCATGCTTTGGTGCAACCGACCGAGCTCGGTCGAGACGCGGTTTAGGTGATGTACTTTGGTCGGAATCGAGGGGCGACGACGCAAGTCTCTAGTGCAGCGCGGCAGTTATGGCGAGACCGTTCGTTGTCGTGGTCGTTGTCGTGGTCGTAATCGACAACGACAACGACAACGACAACGAAAATGATCTCGGACGATCTCGGAATCTCTGCACTGCTCCACTAGAATTCTCGTTTCTCGTTTCTCGTTTCTCGTTTCTTCGCGTCCGCTGAACCCGATCGGATGAACCTGCCCCTGACAAAACCACTCAAGCAATCTGAACACCACGAGGACGCGAAGCATGAAACTGCAACAACTCTCGCTCTTTCTCGAGAACCGTCCCGGACGCCTTGGTGCGCCGCTGGAGACGATCGCGAAGGAAGGCATCAATATCCTGACGCTCTCGCTCGCGGATACCGCCCAGTTCGGCATCCTGCGTCTGATCGTGCGTGAATGGGACAAGGCCAAGCAGGTCCTGGAGGACGCGGGTTGGGTGGTCAACCTGACCGAGGTGGTGGCGGTCGACGTGCTCGACCGGCCGGGCGGCCTAGCCGATGCGCTGGCGGTTCTGGAAGGTGCCGGACTGAACATCGAGTACATGTATGCCTTCTCGGTGCGGCGCGGCGACAAGGCGATCCTGATCTTCCGCTTCGAGGATCCGGATCGGGCGATTGCCGTCCTGCTGGAGAAGGGGTTGCATGTCGTCGACGGGGATGAGCTGCTGAGCGTTGTCTGATGAGTTCCGCATCGCTGCGCAGGTTGTGCCGAGCCGTGCGAGGCTCAACCAACCGTCGGCGCTGAAAATCTCTCACGGAGACACGGAGCGCACGAAGGACAGATCTCGGATTCTCCGTGCCCTCCGCGTCTCCGTGAGAGGCATTTCGATCGTTAACCCGGCGGAGGTTGAGCCGAGCCGTGCGAGCCACAACGCACCGTCGGCGGAAGATTTGTGCGTCCTAGCGCCAGCACAACCTATACGCGTCGTGTGTCTCGGAAGCGGCCGGTTCCGCGCCGATGCAATACACACCAACGGATCGAGGACTATGGCCGCGCAGACTCATGAGGCCCATCGGCACATCGAGCACTGCATCTGGGATCCGGATGCCGAGACCCTGCCGCGCGACGGTCTCGAGGCGTTGCAGCTGGAGCGTCTGCGCGAGCTGGTGGCCCGGGTCGCGCGGGTGCCTTTCTACCGGGATCACTTCGCCCATCTTGAGATCGGTCCGCACAGCATCCGCTCGCTCGCCGACGTGCGTCGCCTCCCGCTGACCACCAAGGACGATCTGCGCCGTCAGCATCCGTTCGGGTTCCTGGCCGTTCCACGCAAGGCGCTTGCCCGCATCCACGGCTCCTCGGGCACGACCGGGCGGCCCACCTTCGTCGCCTATACGGCGCGCGACCTGGAGACCTGGTCGAACCTCTGCGCACGCTTCCTGGTCGCCGGCGGACTCAGGCCCGAGCACACGGCGCAGGTCGCCTTCGGCTATGGACTCTTCACCGGCGGTTTCGGACTGCACTACGGCATCGAGCGGGTCGGCGCGGCGATCATCCCGGCGGCGGCGGGCAACACGCGTCGCCAGATCGAGATCATGCGCGATCTGGATCCCGAGGTCCTGATCTGCACCCCGAGCTACGCCCTGACCATCGCGGATTCGGCGCGCGAGCTCGGCATCGATCCGCGCTCCCTGCCGATCCGCTATGGCCATTTCGGCGGCGAACCCTGGACCGAGGACATGCGACGCGAGATCGAGGATCAGCTCGACATCGCCGCATTCAACAATTACGGGCTCTCCGAGGTGATCGGCCCGGGCGTCAGCGGGGAGTGCCCCGAGCGCACCGGGATGCATATCCAGGAGGATCATTTCCTGGTCGAGTGTCTGGACCCGGAGACCCTGGAGCCAGTCCCGGAAGGCGAGCCCGGCGAGCTGGTGATCACGACGCTCACCCGCGAGGCGATGCCGCTGATCCGTTATCGCACCCGCGACATTGCCCGCCTCTATCGCGAGCCCTGTGACTGCGGACGACGCACGACACGCATGAGCCGCGTCACCGGGCGCACCGACGACATGCTGATCATCCGCGGCGTCAACGTCTTCCCATCACAGATCGAGGAGGCGCTGCTGCGCGTGGAGGGCACCACGCCTCATTATCTCATCGAGGTCTCCCGGCCCGGCACGCTCGACGAGGTCCACGTCAAGGTCGAGATCCGCCCCGAGCTTTTCTCCGACCGGATGGACCGCATGCAGGCGCTTTGCGAGCGCATCAGCCGCGAGATCCATACGGTTGCAGGCATCCGTGCCCATGTCGATTTGGTCGAGCCACGCAGCATCGAGCGCTTCGTCGGCAAGGCGAAGCGGGTGCTCGACCAACGCAATCTTAACGAATAGTCATATCCCGAGCCCGATTCAACGATTAGGCTATGCCAGTTGCCCTCGCTCGCATCCCCGGCCTACGGGCACTTGTCGTCAACCCTAACGCAATCACCGAGAGGAACACGCATGATGAATCCGCAAGGCTCGAGCATCGAGCGTCCGCCGATCCGAACCCGTCGCCTTGGACTTGCCATCGCTTTGGTGGCTCTGCTGCCGGTGTCGGCAGTGATCGCGGACGACGAGGGTTTCTATGTCGAGACGATCAATCGCAGCTCGGGTGTGATGGGCGAGGCGGCAAGCGAAGATCTGTCCAAGACCTACCTGGCCCACAACAAGATGAAGGTGGTCAACGAGGGACCCGATGCCACCGACATGATCATGGATCCGACGGCCGGAACCATCGTCTTCATCAATCATGCCGAGAAGGAATATCTCCCGATCAACGTGAAGTCCGTGATGGAGGGTATGACGGGCCCGGCCGCCGAGCAGATGCGCGCCATGATGGGCGAGATGACCGTGAAGGTCGAAGCGACCGGCGAGACCAAAAAGATCGGCGACTGGAACACCAAGCAGTATCGGGTCACCAAGACCGGCATGATGGGGGTGGATCAGGAGATCTGGGCGACCGAGGACGTCGACCTCGACGTGACCCGCTACACCGACATGATGAGCCTCTCGGACCCCGGCGGCATGCTGGCGAGCTCACCGGCCGGCGTCGCCCAGCGTGAAGAGATGAGCAAGATCAAGGGTTATCCTATCCTGACCAAGACCAAGATGGAGATGATGGGCACCACGATGGAGACCGAGACCGAGGTCACCGTGATCCGCAAGGAGGCCATCCCTGCCGACATCTTCGAAATCCCGCAGGGCTACGGCGAGCGTGACATGAGTATGAAGATGGCACCGCCCGGCGGCGGCCATCCTTGATCGGATCGGTAGGGTGCACAAGCGCAGCGCAGTCCACCACGGCAACGGTGCAGGACTCGGTGAACTCAGCTGCCGCTCGTCCGCCCTGCCAGCAGGCCTTCCGAGTAAGGCCGATTCGACCCCGGAACTAGGGTTGACTCAGCCTGTACGCAATGCGGGGGCTCAGTCTTAAACCGCGCCCGGTGCGGTATGCGTCATTTGTTGGATGGCTTGGCCGCGCCGGCTCCGACGACTGTCGGAGCCGGCGCGGTTTAAAGTATTAAAAATCTTAAATTCTAAACCGCGTCTCACTGGGATCAAGGATATCTCCGAAGCTAAACGCACAATGAAAACTACGCATGTCGCTCTGGACGCGGTTTAGGAACGGTTCAAAAATAAGTCAGACAACTCGACGAGAAAATCCCTGTGCGACGATTTGTCGTTGTCGTTGTCGATTACGACAACGACAACGACAACAATTCGATTCTGTGCTCCACCGATTTCTGACACGTGACTTCTCGAGCCCCCGCATCGCGTGCCGATGACGAGGAAAGCGCGTCAGTTGGTCAGTGCGCGCTCGCGCTCCTCGAGCTGCTCGAAGAGCTCCAGCACCCAGATCACACGACCGCCCAGGCCTGCGGGGGCTGCGGCGTCTTCTTCACTGGAGCGATGGGCGGAGTAGACCACGGCGTCGACCAGAAAGCGGGTCTCGTCAAGCGGAGGAGCGGTGACATAGCGCGGCGACAGCACGGCGGTTCCGAGGATCGGGGCCAAGAGCTGCACCTTGCGACTGCCGGGCACCACGGCACGCCGAGAGATGGAGTCCAGACCCTGACGCTCGACCTGACGACCGATCTCGGCATAGAGATAGCGCGCGGCATTGATGCCGGCACGGCAGCCCATCGGCAACCCGGCGATCCCCGCATCGGAGCGCACATAGAGCGTATCGGCCGCGCGCAGCAGACGCTCGATCACGCCGGCGATTGCGTCGTTGAAGACGGGTTCCTTCAACCATGCCTCGGGATCGATCCCTGCCTCGCGCATCCACGACATCGGCAGATAGAGACGGCCGTTGCGGGCGTCTTCTCCGACATCGCGGGCGATATTGGTCAACTGCATGGCCACGCCCAGATCACAGGCACGCGCCACCAACTGCGTGCTCCGGGCACCCATGAGCGCCGCCATCATGGCGCCGACGGTACCCGCGACCCGCGCCGAATAGTCGTAGACACCCGAGATGTCCTCGAAGCGCCGACCTTCGGCATCCCACTCGAACCCTTCGAGCAGGGCCTCGAGCAGCGCCTTCGGGATCCCGAAGCATCTGACAACGTCGGCCAGGGCGCGATCCGTGTATTCATCGATCGGCTCACCGTCGTAGATGCGGTCGAGACGGTGGTGCAGCTCGGCCAAGGCGCGCGTCTGTGCGCCGGGCTCGTCGCCCGCGCAATCGATCGCATCGTCGGCGATGCGACAAAAGGCGTAGAGCGCGATGGCCGGATCGCGAATACGCTGAGGCAAGAGGAAGGAGGCCGCGTAGAAGGAACGCGAGCCGGTCCGCAGCAGTTGTCGACACGCGGCGAGGTCCGCCGCGCTCGCATAATAGGTCTTAAGCATAGGTTGAGGCATCGGGCACCACCGTATCGAGAACACGGGCCGACGACAGGACACCGGGCACACCTGCACCCGGATGCGTCCCCGCACCGACCAAGTAAAGGCCTTTCACCTCTTCGCTCGCGTTGTGCGGTCTGAACCATGCACTCTGCAAGAGGATGGGCTCAAGACTGAACCCGGCCCCGTTGTAGGACAGAAGCCTGTCCTGGAAATCCCGCGGCGTCGTGACGAGCGAGGCGACGATCTCGTCTTCCAAGCCCGGCAGGACGGTTTCACTCAGATAACGTGCGATCCGTGCCCGGAAGGGCTCGGCTTCCTTCTCCCAGTCGACATCGCCCTTTAGGTGCGGAACCGGGGCCAAGACGTAGAAGGCGTCGCAACCCTCCGGTGCCAAACCCGGATCCGTCGCCGTCGGGCGATGCAGATAGAGACTGAAGTCGTCCGCCAGTCGCTTGTTCTTGAAGATATCGTCCAGCAGCCCTTTGTAGCGTGGGCCGAGCAGGATCGTATGATGGGCGACGTCGGGATACTGGCGCTTGGTGCCGAAATACCAAACGAAGAGCCCGTTGGAGTATTGGGCGCGGTCGATCTTCTGATCCGTCCAATGACTGCGATGCTCGGCCGGCAAGAGGTAGCGATAGGTCCAAGCGGCGTCTGCGTTGGACACTACGACCGGGGCGTCGATCGTCTCGCCGGACTTGAGCCGGACACCGGTCGCCGTGCCGTTCTTCACCAGGATCTGCTCGACCTCTTCGCGGTAGCGAATCGTTCCGCCTTGGCCTTCGATGAGGCTAACCATCCCGTTGACGAGCGCACCCGTACCACCGATGGCCGAGTGCACGCCCCACCTGCGCTCCAGGAAGGAGATGAGCGTGTAGATTGAGGTGACGGAGAAGGGATTGCCGCCGATCAGCAGCGGATGGAAGGACAGGACCTGGCGGATGTAGGGGTCTTTGATGTACTTGGAAACCATCGCATAGACGCTGCGATGGCTGCCGAGCGTGATCATGTCCGGCACGATCTTGAGCATGTCAGTCCAGGAGTTGAAGGGCACATGGCCCAACTGCTCGAAACCGACTTTGAATATCGCCTGACTATGTTCCATGAAGCGATCGTAGCCATCGACATCCCGCGGCGAGAATTTGGCGATCTGCGCCTTCACGGCATCCGCGTCGCCGTTGTAATCGAACACCTTGCCGTCGTCGAAACGGATCCGGTAGAAGGGATCCATCAAGCGGATGTCGATCTCCTCGGAGAAGGTGCGACCGCACAGCCCCCAAAGCTCGTCGAGCAGGAAGGGCGCGGTGATGATGGTCGGACCGGCATCGAAGGTGAAGCCGTCGATCTTGTGGACGTAGGCACGACCGCCGGGCGCGTCGAGACGCTCGAGCACGGTGACCTGATAGCCCCGAGCGCCTAGGCGAATCGCGGCGGCCAACCCGCCGAATCCGCTGCCGATGACGACCGCATGCGGCTTGCCGCGACCAGGGTTGTGCTCGGAGACCTGCGATGCCGTGAGTGTCAAGTCTGCATGACCTTCTGTAATGTCAATGTTGGTTGACATTATAGCAAGAACCGGCGTTTGTCAGCCCCTGCTAGATCAAGTCGGAGCCAAACTCATGATCCGAGATCCGGCAGTTGAACGCTTCGTGTTGCACGCAAGGAGTTGACGACCTTGCGGATCGCGTTCAACTGCCGGATCTCGGATGATGAAGGCCGGAGAGACAAAGCACCCGCGGTGCGGTTCGCTCCGCTCATCGATCTCTACACCGCCCGGGGCCTTCCATCCGCAAGACCCAGCCGGTCAGCTAGACCCTTGACCAGATCCGCAACCTCTGCGGGGCGTTCCTCGTGGGCGAGGTGCCCGAGAGCCGGCAGCGAGATAACCTCTGCACTCGGGAGTCGCTCGCGCACGCGGCGGGCCTCGGACGGAGATACCGTCTGGTCGCCCTCGCCGACGACCAGAAAGAGCGGCGGCTCGAGACGGCTCAGCTCGGGGGCGAGCGCGGCGAGATCCCAGTTGGCCATCATAGCGAGGCTGGCACCGACATGCGAGGGATGGCGGACCAGGCGCTGATAGAGGTCGACGCCGGCCGGCTCCAGGGTCGAACCGGTGCTCTGGACTAGACGCTCGACCACCCGCCGGTCGGCGGCGCGCCGAGCGAAGAGACGCGCGACCAGGACATTCGCGGCCATCAGCTTGGCGGCGGGTGAAAAGATGTGCGCCGGGAGTCCGCGCCAGGGCATGAGTGCCCCGTTGAGACTCACCAAACCCCTGGGCCGGATGGAGCCATCCAACACCATCCGGATCAGGATCGCCGCGCCGGCCGAGTGCCCGAGAACGAGATCCGGCGTGCAATCGAGCGTACGAATCAGGGCGTGAACGGCAGTGGCCATGCCGGGCAAGGACATGCGTTTCGACGGCAGGGCACCGGTGAACCCGTGACCGGGAAGATCGGGCGCAACGACGGTGAAACGATCGGCAAGTGCCGGGGCGAAGCCGCGCCAGGAGTGGGTCGCGGCCCCGGTGCCGTGGAGCATCAGGAGTATCGGCCCGGAGCCCATCTGCTGGATGTGCCAGCGCAGACCGCCGGCCTCGACGAAGCGGCTGGCCGCGCGATTGGGCCAGTCGCGACCCTCGATGTCCCAGCGTGGCGTATCGGCCATCAGGCGGCGCCTGCAAGGCTGAGCCGCTCACGGGGCGGTGGAGTGGCACGCGCAGCTGTGCTCCGGCCTCGCTGCCGAAGAGTCGAGCGCAGCTCGACGATCCCGGGCTGTGCGCCTTTGCGGGCCATCAGCGCGCTCCCGGGCTCATCCTGCGGCGCGCACGGCATGGGACAACGAGGTCGCGTCGGCATGCGGCAAGGGCAGGTAGCGCGCACCCATCTCGACCGCCAGATCACGACCCTGTTGCTGCGGACGCGGCGAGGTGTCGATCACCAAGGAGGTGATCTCGACCGAGCGCACCAAACGCGCCGCGGAGAGGGCATCCTCGTTGGCGCGCGCACGCCCGCCGGTGCCGTCGCGCGCCACGTTGGCGCGACCGTCGGTCATGATGATGAGGATCGGCGTGCCGCCCCGGCGTTTGACCGAATCCGCGAGCACCATCCCCAGATCGATCCCGGACGCGAGCGGTGTCCCGCCGCCGCCCGGCAGGCTGGCCAGCGAGCGCTTGGCCCGGACCAACGAGCGTGTCGGCGGCAGCAGCACCTCGGCGAACTGACCGCGGAAGGCGACCAGTGCGACCCGGTCGCGGCGCACATAGCAGTCCGCCAGGAGCAGCTCGACGGCACCCTTGGCCTCGGCCAACCGATGGAGTGCCGAAGACCCCGAGGCATCCACGACGAAGATGGTCGTGGTCTCGGAGCGATGCTTGAAGCGGGTGATGCGGAAGTCGTCCTGACGGATCTCGATGCGGTTGGACTCGCCGCCGAAGCGCGCAACCTCTTCGCGACGCAGACGCTGCCAAGGTGCGGCGGCACGCAGTGTCTCGACCACGTTCAGCCGCAGACCGGCACGCGGCTCGCCGCGCAGGACACCGGCCGGGCGCCCGCGCAGGGGTGCATTCTGGACGGCGCCGGCCTTGCCCGTGGCACGGGCGCGCGAGCGCCGCAGCTTGCCGAGCTGGAGCTGCGCAAGCAGATCTGCAGGAATCGCCGCCTTGGTGGCCTCGAGCACCTGGTCTTCGAGCTCTTTGGGCTCCTGCTGATCCTCGCCCTTGTCCTGCTCTTGATCCGGCTCTTCGGGCTCGGGCGGGGGCGGCTCGTCCGGCGGCTGCTCCATCGGGGGCAACATGGTCGCGCGCGGGGCGAGCACCAGTCGGCCGGCGACGGCGAGATCCTCGTCCGCAACCTCGGTCCGGCCGTCGAGCGCGGCGGCGGCACAGGCCGCTCGGGCGGCAAAGATGGATGCGCGCAGCGAGGGGATGCCCAAGGCCAAGGCCGTACTGCAGAGCGCCTCGATCTGGGCGTCGCTCACGTCGATCGCGGGGAGCAGGGCGCGCGCGGCGAGGATCTCGTCGGCGTCGTAGTCGCAGGCGACCGCCTCGTGCACGCGGATGTGTGTGAGATCCTGATGGAAGGCCAGACGGTCGAGCAGCGCGTTGAGCAGACCCTCGTCGTCGCCGACACCCTCGTCCAGCGCAACCACGGCGAACCGTGCAGGCGAGCGCATCGCCAGACCGTCGCGCTCGAGGACCACTTCGCCCGAATCGAAGGCCATGGTGAGACGCGCCGCGGTGCCGGCCGCGATCCGCTCGGCCATCGCCAGCTCGACGACCCCGCCGTTGGCCTCGACCAGCAGACCCCGCTCGGCGACCGGCCGACCGGCGCTCAAGGTCGCAGCCAGATCCAGACCGCCGAGCAGGCGACCGTCGGAGACATGCAGCGGGATGCGCCGCATCGGCGTGCCGGGCGGCTGCAGGTCGCGCATGATCGTCAGCCATTGATCGCGCACCGGGCCGGCGAGCGAGCGCAGCGCGACCCCACCGGTTCCGACCGGGTCCACCGACATGAGGGCCGCCGCGAGCACGGCGTCCTCCCAGCGCGAAACCCCGGCCTCGCCGTGCGGACGCTCGGGCGCCGAGTCAGGCACCGCCGCAGGACTGCTCATTCCCCGAACAACTCCCCGACCGCCCGCTGGACCCGGCTGGTCGAGCCGGACTCGTCCAGCGGATCGCGGCGCAGACGATGCCGCAGCGCGGAGGCCGCGACCTGAACCAGATGCGCATCCAGCACCACGGCATCGCCCTTGAGTGCAGCCAAGGCGCGGGCAGCGCGGATAACGGTCAGCTCGCCGCGCAGTCCATCGGTACCCAGCTTGATACAGAGCCGGCCCGCCTGCTCCAGGGTCGCGTCCGGGACCTCGACGGTCGGGAGGAAATCGCGCGCCTTCTGGATCTGGTTGCGGACTTTGCCGTCCTGGCGCTTCCACTTCTGCACGAAGGCCGGCGGGTCGCGCTCGAACTCGTCGCGCAGCCGCACGACCTTCATGCGGGTCGGCAGATCCTGCGGGGTCTTGACCTCGACCGAGAGACCGAAGCGGTCCTGGAGCTGCGGGCGCAGCTCGCCCTCCTCCGGGTTACCCGAGCCGACCAGCACGAAGCGGGCGGGATGGCGAATACTCAGACCTTCGCGCTCGACCAGGTTCTCGCCGGAGGCGGCCACGTCCAGGAGCGAGTCGACCAGGTGGTCCTCGAGCAGGTTGACCTCGTCGATGTAGAGGAAGCCACGATGGGCTCGGGCCAGGAGTCCGGGCTCGAAGGCCTTCTCGCCTTTGGTCAGTGCGCGCTCCAGATCCAGCGCGCCGATCACGCGGTCCTCGGTCGCACCGAGCGGCAGATCGACCACGGGTACCGGCACCATCCGGCTCTTTAGCGGACCTTTGGCGCGCTTGGTCCGGCACTCGGCACAGAGCGCGTCCTCGCCCGCCTCAGGGTCGCAGTTATAGACGCAGTCGACGGCACGCATCTTCGGCAGAAGCGCCGCGAGACCACGAATCGCCGTCGACTTACCCGTCCCGCGGTCACCGAAGACGAGAACGCCGCCGATCGAGGGATCGATGGCCGCAATCAAAAGGGAGCGCTTCATCTCCTCCTGGGCGACGACAGCGGAAAACGGAAACGGGATGGGCATACGCAGCGAACCTGGTTGCAGTGAGATTGAATTGCAGTGTGCTTGGGACCGAAGGATACGGGGCGCGACCCTAGCGCCCCGGCTTCAGTCAGGTCAAGCGGAGTCGGTCAATGCGAAGCCGTTTATGGGCGAATCGAGCGCGATTTGGGCTCTTTTCGCATCGACTCGAGCGCGCCCGGGTCAGAGAGCGGTTCGGGGCGGGCTTCGGAATCGTCGTCACAAGCCTCGTGCATCCAGCCACTCGCCCACGACCGCCTCGAACGCCTCCGGACATTCTTCTTGCGGGACATGCCCGCAGCCCTCGATGACCGCAAAGGTCGCGTCCGGCAGCGCCTCGGCCACGCGCCGACTGTCCTCGATCGGCACCAGCCGATCGGTCTCGCCGCTGACCAGCAGGACAGGGATCGTCACCTCCTCCAGATGTGCGCGCACCGTCACCGGCGCAGAGAGCGACAAGGCCAGCAGCTCGCCCCAAGCGAGATCCCAACCCGCAACCCGGGTGTGAATCCCGAACTGCACACGTCGCTCCTCCGTGATCCCGGACGGGTCCGCGTAGGACAAATCCATCAAGGCGCCATTCTCACCCAACTTGCGCGCGATCAATAGACTCAGACGGCGCATCTGCGGCAGACTGGCCAACCACTCGGGCAAGGTCGGCCGCGTGGCGTAGACCCAAGGCGCCACCAGGATCAGGGCCGACACCCGCTCGGGGTGGGCCAACGCCGCCTCCAGAGCGAGCGTCCCGCCCGAGGAATTGCCGACCAGGACCGCACGCTCCAAACCGAGGGCATCCATCACCGCGAAAAGCTGCGTGATGGCGGCATCCTTCGAATAGGGATTCGGGCCCTCCCAATCGGCGCGCGCCGGCTTGGCGCTGAGGCCATAGGGGAGCTGATCGTAGGCGACCGTCCGGCCCCGGGCGGCGAAGGCATCGAGCACCGGCTGCCAGGTCCAGGCGTTGAAGGTAAAGCCGTGCAGCAGGATGAAAGGTGCTGCGTCGGACGGCGCCCGGGAGTCAGCCGACGACGTCTGCTCAAGATAATGGACTTCAAGACCCGCGGTCCCCGCGAACGGAATCCCGACGAAACGACTTTCGGCTGACGCCGCCTCCGCGTTGGAGGCGAGCCCGTCGCTCGGCTTCGCCGAGATCAGAAAAGGCCCGGCAACGACCGCCAAGACAACAAGTACAACGAGACCAGCCAACACCCTGAGGAGAATTCGAAGCATGTCCGTTCCTTCAATGACGAGCCCAATAACGCGCGGGGCGCTCGTCGCCGCCCATGAGCCCAAGCAAGACCTCCCGGGGGCATTCGAATGACGAGCACCGACATTGCACCGATGGAAGAGGGTCCTTCGAAGGGACTCGACCAGATCTCGTTGCTCAGCAGCGACGAGCGGCTCAAGGGGCGTCCGCGTCTCTGTAGCGACTGCGGCTTCTGCGACAGCAGCCTCAAGCTGCTAATGTCGCAGACCTGCACCTTCGTGCGCAACCAGACCCGCGGGATCGAGCAGCGTCTGCACGGGCGCACCCGCCACGCCGGCGAAGAAGGCCGCTTCGGGATCCATCGCGCCATGTATGCCGCGCGGATGGCGCGCCCCAACCCCCACGCCCAATGGACCGGCATGGTCACGGCGCTGGGCGCGCGCCTGCTCGAGCAGGACAAGGTCGACGCCGTCATTACCACCGCCGCCGCACCCGGGACGCGCTTCAAGGCCCAGCCCATCCTGGCGCGCACCCCGCAGGAGGTGCTGGCGACCGCAGGCAACAAGCCCTGCCTCTCGCCGGCACTCGGCCTGATCGACGCGGTGCGCGATCAGGGCATCAAGCGTCTCGCCGTCGTCGGCACCGGCTGCCAGGTCCATCAGCTGCGCGCCGCCGAGGCCGAGCTGGGTCTGGAACGCATCTACGTGATCGGCATCCCCTGCAGCGACAACGTCAGCTATCCGGATCTCGAATATTTCCTGACCCAGGTCTCCAAATCGCCCGAGACGGTCGTGCATCACGAGTTCATGCAGGACTTCAGCCTCTGGATGCGCCATGAAGACGGGCACGTCGAGCGCCTGAACTACATCGACTTCCCGATGGACAAGCTGCACGGTATCTTCCCCTCGTCCTGTCTCTCCTGCTTCGACTACGCCAACACACTGAGCGACATCACCATCGGCTACATGGGCGCCCCGTTCGGCTGGCAATGGGTGATGGTGCGCACCCCAACGGGGGAGGAGCTCTTCGAGATGCTCCGCCCTGAGCTGGAGATCGGCGAGCTCACCGAGTCCGGCGACCGCAATCGCGGGATGCCGCGCTACATGGAGCGCCTGAGCCACCCGCCGGGACAGAAACGCCCGCCGATGCCGATCCGCAAGCTGGTCGCCATGCTCCAGCGCACGCGCGGACCCAAGGGCCTCGAGTTCGCCCGCGCCGTCATCGAGATGAAGCTGCTGCGCAACCTCAACTACGTCCGCAGCAAGTTCCCCAATTTCGAGTCGCGCGTCGTGCCCGACCACGTCTACGAGACGCTCGAGCCCTACGCCGAGCTTTACGAGCAGACCTTCGGCCGGCCGCTCGCACCGACGGCGGCCGAGTCTTCGTCGGAGGGATAGGCGGGTGCTATGGCTGGCGGAGGGTGTCGATGCAGGAGGCTGCGGCACCCTCCGTCCAAGGCTTCGTTGGCAGACCACTTAACAGGTGCTACTGTCTCGCCGCCAAGCAAGCCCGAAGATGAGGCGTCCATGAGCGTGAAGTTCTCCGAAGACGTGGTCCCCTTGACCGACCTTAAGGTCAACCCCGGCCGTGTGGTCAAACACGCTGTCGAGTCCCATCGGCCCGTGCTGCTCACCAGTAGGGGGCGGGGGGTCGCCGTCATCCAGTCCGTACCCGACTACGAGCAGGCTGAGGAGGAACGCGCCTTCATGCGCGCGGTGGTCGCGGGATTGGCCGACTTGGACGCCGGCCGCGAGCTCTCCCTAGCCGAGGCCAAGGCACGATTCGGCTTTAAATAGCGGCATGGGCATCGCCGGGATCAGCTTCGCCGATTCCGCCCTCGGCGACTTGGCGAGCATCCAGGAATGGTACGCCGCGGAAGAAGTGCCGGAGATCAGCGACCGGCTCGTCGCCGAGATCTTCCAGCGGGTGGAGGTGCTCGCCGACCACCCGGATATCGGCCGGATTGTTCCGGAGTTTGGCCAATCATTCCTGCGCGAGTTGATCCATCCGCCCTTCCGGATAGTCTATCGCCGGGAATCGAAGCGGGTTCGTATCGTCCGCGTTTGGCGCAGCGAACGGTTGTTGCGGCTGCCGGCTTCGGCCAAGTGAAATTTGCCCTATCCGGGTCGCTTTCGCGACATCGCCATCGTGACCGCAGCCGACGCCGTCCAGCGCATCGATTGAGTCGCTTCGACTCGGAAACCGTTCCGACCGCTTTTCCCCGCGGCGTCGAGCCATGATGGGGCGACTTCTGCGCCAACCTTGAGGGACGTCACACACGGGCCGCTGAGTGGGGCCTGGCTGTATCGAGCGACGTCGACTCGGAGCGACTGAGCATGACAGACAGAGGGCAGTAGAAGCTGCCCCTGATCGCGTGTGCATACGTTAGCGTACGTACGTTTTGGGGGCAATCATGACCACTCTGACGACACGCGCCTTTATGAACGGCAAGGCCAAGCGGTGCGGATTCCCGCCGAGCTGCGACTCGATACCGACCGGGTCGAGATCACCCGAACCACGAATGGCGATCTGATCCTGCGCCCGCTGCACGAAGGCCGAGGTCAAGCACTGCTGGAGGTTCTCAAGGGATTCGACGAGGACTTTGTCGCCGCACAGGACGAGGATCGTGCGCAACGGCAGTTGCCGCAGGACAGGGAGGATCGATGCGATACATGCTCGACACCAACATCCCGATCTATCTCATCAAGAATCGCCCGCCGGGCATCGCCGAGCGCATCGATGCCCTGCCGGCCGAGGATTTGTTGTGCATGTCCTTCGTGACCTACGCCGAGCTGTTCAAAGGAGCCGAACGCAGTACTCGGAAACCCGAGGTCCTGCGGCGCATGGAGAGCCTCGCCCGGCAAGTCCCGGTCTCTTACCCGACCGACCGCAGCATTTGCCACCACTACGCAGCCCAATACACCCGACTCAAGCCTGCCGGGACCCCGATCGGTGGAAATGATCTCTGGATCGCGTGCCACGCCTTGGCCAAGAACGCAACCCTGGTCACCCACAACACCGGTGAATTCGATCGGGTGCTCGGGCGGACGGTGGTGAGTTGGGTCGCGTCGTGAGGGCTGTCCGGGCGGTGAGCACGGAATTCCGGTGAAAGCTGACTCAATTGCGGCTGGCTTCAGGCCGAGATGGCTATATTGTCCTCAGCGATATCGTTCGGGAGGCCCTGCAGGAGCGGGAGAAAAAGCGAGTGGCCCTATTGGCAAAAGGAAAGACCGGAGAGTAGGCCGGGTTCTCACCGCCGTGTAGACAGAAGTTCGTGTTCTCTGTTGCCGCCTGGTTTCCCGGCGGTGCCACAATATCTCTGCCATGTGACGGCTCGTTCCCGGCCCCTCGCAGAACCGGACTTGGAGTGTTACACCATCCGGCTCCCAGCCCGAGTCGTTCACAGTGGAACAGGGGAGCGATCCGGCGCCCTGTCGACTCCGCATTGACGGCACCCGCCGCAGCGCAGGGCTTTGTGCGCACCGCCCAAGGACGGGGCACACCGACTGTGTGAAACGCGCGAGCGTCGTTGCCACGGACAGAGTCCTCACGGTGTAGGGCCGTGTTTCACCCTCGCGTTGTCTCAGGCCGCCACCCCTTTGCTCGACCCGCGTTACCGGGCGTCAACGCTCGTATGGATGGCTCCGACTTCCACGCAACGCCGCCCACGTCCTCGCTTTTAACTTGTTCGCGGGTGCCCGCCTCCAGCGGACCGATGCGTGGATCTCCCTGGTTATCGCATGCTCTCGATGTCAGGCTCGATACGGCCTCGGACCCCGGGGAGTACCCGCATCGCACGCCATACCGCGATACGGATTGTGGCCTGCCGGGGGGCCAAACCCGTCGGCACTCACCCATGTTCTTTTCGGGGCTCAACACCTTCAAGGTCGGCTCCACCCGTTACCTTTGCACCTCGCCTGCTGTCGTACCTACGCATCGATGCGTCTGTTACCAGCCACACCGTACGGGTAGAGACAGCCATTACTGAGCCATCCCCCCCACAGATCCGGACGTGACCAATTCGGTCATCCGGTTCCTCGGTGATCAGGAGCGCAACACCACTCCCGACACATCACTTCGCTACCCCGCCAGCGATCAGACGGCGTGGAGGATTTTGGGATTCGGCAACGGTAGACGTTCCAGCAATGCCGCGAACTTCTTCCATGGCATCGCTTTCTTGCTGTTGCGCCGGTGCAGCCAGTACCGCCAAGCACGACGTACGCGGTCCAGTACCGCCGCCATGGCGCGCGAGTTTCCACGCACGCCAAAGTATTGGTAGTGACCGCGCAGCTTTGCGCACAGCACGCGGTGCTGCTCCTCAATGTTGCGGTGCCGGTTCCGGCGGCACCACTCCCGGATCCCCTGGATCGTCTTCCTGACTTTCTTACGTGCGGTCTTGCGCTTGATGACCCAAAATCCCCGCCTTGACCTCGCCCAGTAGTGGGTGAATCCGACAAAGTCGAATGTGTTGGCTCCCCGCCCGCGCAGTTGTGCACGCGCCGGCCGACTGAAATCGAGGAGGCGGCTCTTCTCTGGATGCAGTTGTAGTCCGTATTTCCCGAACCGCTTCGGCAACACCTCCATGGCGCGCCATGCATCGTTCTCATACTGAAAGCCGATGACGAAGTCATCGGCAAACCGTACGAGGAAGCAATGCCCTCTCATCCGTGGCTTGACTTCAGTCTCGAACCACTCATCCAGTACGTAGTGGAGATCGATATTCGCCAGCAAGGGGCTAATTAGTGCCTGAACAGAAATCACGTTTTCTATTTCCGAACAGTGGGTTATAATATGTCCCCATGATCGAAGATCATGCCGATTTTCGATCGAGAGGGGCAGAGAAAACGCTAACCTATTGATTTCCGGATGACTCGAAGGC
>NZ_JBBWVD010000066.1:0-13252 GCF_041903745.1 Thiocapsa sp. C2-2m
CATCGAATCGGTGTTCGGGAAATACAAAACCTTCACCGCACGCGGTCCCCTCAAGGAGATCGGCCGGCTGGTGTTGGTGATTCCCGCCTTCCTCACCGATCTGACGGGCCCGGTCATTCACAAGGCGATGACCTCGGTGCGCACCCTGGATGTCGAGCACTGGGTCAAGACGCATCTCGGCGACTCCATGCTGGCCCGGCGACGACAGGCGTTCAAGGCGCCAAAGCTCGACATGAAAACGGCATGAAAGTTTTGATGGGAAAGCCTGGGCGATTGAACATCCTAGCCTCCGGCCACAAGAACCCATACAGCAGGCCGGGACGCTCCGAGCGGATGTCCGGATCACTGCCGACGATGACGAAGGCGCCGCGCCTACTCCCCGAGGCCGGATTCAGGAGGGAGCGGAAACCAGCCAACCACAGGCGCGATCATTGGCTTTCCGGAAGATCGATCCCCTCCATGTTCTGTACGATGTGCTCATCACCAACGCAACCGACAGTGGCAACCAGCTCCTCCTTCACCACCACGTTAACACCTGCTTCGATGGGAAAGTCCGTCCCCAGCCTGTCGACGCCCCAGAAGACGCTGTAGGTCGTATCGCCGTTCGGAATATCGACGGAATAAGACATCCAACGGCCGACCCCCTGCCACTGAAACGACGAGGCATCGCTCCGTGGCACCCGTACGACGATCTCGGGGGTGGCGTTGGCTTTCCCGAACGAGTAGGAGATGGTTTTACCGAAGTCGCAGACTTCGATGACCTTGCCTTTTCCCGTAAGACAGGAGAACACCGTCTTGCCGTCTCCGCACTCTGCCGCTATGGCGGGAGAGAGCTGAATGATCGCGACGGCCGCGACACACCATCGTGCTGTCGACATAACGAATCACCTCCACTCGATGAATAGAACGACCTCGCCCCACGCCCATCAAGGTCCGAACCGGTTCGGTACCTGCGCCAGCTCAAGCGCATCGGTCACTTCACCCGGTCCGCAACCTAATCCCATGCCAAGCCGCCATCGTGAAAGCTCAGCGTAAAGCGATGGCACCCCGGGCAGAAGTACGAACCGTCCGTCAGCTCCAAGAGTTGTCCGGCATGGCTCCAACTCGCCACGACATTGGCGCCGGGTGCTCCCATCAATGCGGGATCCGTGTATGGCTTCGGCTCCTCGCGATGTCGCTTACGGCAACGACGCGGGCTGTCGAGCATATTGACGACGACGAGGGCATCACAGGCTTTGCAGTACGCCGGGAACGCAAACATCGTCGTGAAGGTGTCCATTCCGCCGCCGATCATGAGCAGTCCGCTGTCGAAGCCGCATGCGGAGCAAGTCGCAACAACACTGCATCCCATTTCGATGTCTCCAAGTGAGGCCCGATCCGGATCTCTGCTCGACGCGATCACCCGGGAGTGCCCGCACTTCAGCGCTCCCGCAGCAACCACCGCCCCGAACCGTAATCCGGCGTGTCGGTACCCGGAATGGCATCGTAGACCTTGCCGTCGCGGATGATCAGGCGGTCGTCGGAGCCATAATCCGGCGTGCGTGTGCCGGGGATCGCCGGGTAGACGACGCCGTTGCGCTCGATCAAGAGCGGCCCGCCGTAGTCGGGGGTATTGGTCCCAGGGATCGGGCGGCGGGTTTCGGTGTCGGCCGGCGCGAACGGTGCCGTCACCGCACCAACACCCAGAAAGGCTACGCACAGGATCGATTTCGCCAACAACGTCATGGGGTCATCTCCTTGTTCACCACTCGCTCTGAATCCGCGCTTGGAGCGGAGCGTGTAGACGATGACACCGCCAACCGACACCGTGGCGCGCGAAACGGTGCAATTCGTCTACTACAAGATCACGCTTGAAGACGTTCTCACGGGAACAGTCGCGGAGGATTTCTGGGAAATCCCGGAATCCTGACGCAACAAGATCCCAGCCCCATCGGCGGCGTGGACCACCGGGGGGGGCGGACCAGGAGTATCCCGGTCGGCTAAGCCGACACTCCACCTACTCTCGGGGCAATATCGACACCTCGTCGCCCACCTGAATCAACCCGCCCTCGCGCACCCGCAGACAATGCCCGCCACAACGCCCGAGCGCCTTGGCCATGCCGGCGCCGGCAACGCGGTCCAGATACCCGCAGGGCGGGCGCACCCGATGCCACGTCAACAGCGCCTCGCCGATGCGCAGGCTTCGGCCCCGTAGCTCGACCCCGACCAGCCCGGAAACCACCAGGTTGCGCCGATGCTGCCCGGCGCCGAGCGGAAGACCCTGCCGGCGCTCGGCGCGCTGCAGATCCTCGGCCAGGATCAGGGTGACCTGACAGCCGTCGGTGAGCCGCCAGAAGCCACGGCCGAGGGCATAGCGATCCTCTATCAAGCCTTGATCGACGAGCGCCAGGGTCCGCTCGGTGGAGCGCATCGGCGCCCCGGCGGCATCGGCGACGAAGATCGCCGTCACGCGACCGCGGGGGACCCGTCGGAATCGCCGAACGAACCTCTGGAGCCGCACCCTCAGCCGATCAAGAGACATGGACGAGACCCCCGGTGACACTGGCATGACGTCTTGGCATCACTGAACCGAAGGGAAAACACGGCTGCGGCGAAGGGAACTGTCACGATGACTGGATGAGCGTCTTCCGGTAGACCCGGACGATTCGCTCGCCATCCCAGACATAGGAGAGGTGGGGACCCTGCCGAGGGATGGTGACCGCCGGTGGCCGCAGCGCGGCGATGCACTCCCCTCCGGGATCCCGCACCGACCGATAGACAATCCCCCAGGATCGCACCGCGCGCATCGCCGAGCCAAACGCCTGAGATGGCCGCCAATCGTCCGGGTCATGCAGATGGTCGTAGTCCGCGCCACGGACATCGTGCAAGGGCTTCGCCACCGCCCCCACGTAAACCCGCATGTCGATCTCCCCGGCGTCCTCTCGTGTGTAGGCAAGAAACCGGGCGCGGTGGTAGCGCGTCTCCTCGATCGCCGTGTGCAGGGTCTTGGCCGCGTAATACACGCCGAAGCTGCCGTCGCTGAATCGGCTGGCCACGCCGATATGCGTGAACGCGGCCATCACCGGCGTCGAGCCGGGACCACAGACACGGTCCTCGCGATCGACCAGTGCGATCGCCCCCACCTCGTCGCGCAAGCGCTCGTTGGTCAACCCTTCGAGATAGAACAACTCGTCCAACAGGTCCGGTTCCACCAGCGTCTCGAACAGGTTGATGGGTGGAAACTCCGAGGAGATGATGCGGTACTGGTGCGTCGAGTCCAGATCGCAACAGGGCGGGCGCTGCGGATCAGAGTCCCCGCTGAGCATCGAGATACCGCCGCACATCCGCCAGGTCGATCAGGCTGCCGCCGAGCATCCGCTCCAGCGCCGACCGCCCATGAAACAGCGGCGCCAGATTGGGCTTCTTCACCCATTCGTCGGCCGCACGCGGCGACGGCAAGAGGATGTTCAACGCCTTGGCGATACCCAGCAGGTAACTGATGCGATCCAGGACGTCCCGCCCAAGCCGCCGGGCCGTCTTCTCCGCCTTCCATTTGAAGAAGGTCGATTCCGGCGGGTTGCCGAGCAAAATCCGCTCCTGAGTGGCCGTGAGCCCCCAACGTGCGGAAAGATTAAAAAAGGCCTGCAGGGCGGCACTGGAGAGTCGCTCCGGGTCGAAACCGGTTTGGGAATGCGGGAGTGCGCTCATCTCTTAGACTCCAAATATGGAGTAACCTACTTATATACCCTAAAAATAGAGTTTTCTGTCGGGGTTATCAAGTTCTGCTGAGATTCGCATCGGCCAGGGCCTTGATCCAGGTTCTTGCGCGGGTAAACCGAGGGGCAGCGTGGCACTGGTGACGGTGGCCGCTTTGCGAGCAACGTATGCGCCGACTTGCACGATTCGACGGTCTCGGGCAGCGTTGAAGACTTTCCGTGCAGCACGCTGGTTGGCCGCATGACCACGCTCTTCTCGATCATCGAATCCCCGAACCATCCTCGCTTCGACGCCCTCTATGAGCGTCTCGGCATCAGCCAGATCAAGCTCGCCTCGCAACGCAAGGCGTTGCAGGCCCTCAAGTCCATGACGCCGGACTGGATCGTGGCGGAGTTCTTCTACGGCTTTGGCAACAACTACGCCGGAGCCAATGTCAGCAACCTGGACGTTGTTCTGGCGGCCTTACACAAACAGGCCCCGTCGGCACGAACGATCGTACTGGTCGGCAAGGAACATGCGCAATACGTCTCGCGACTGGCCGAGCGCTTCCGGATCCATGCCGTACTGACATTGCCGATCACCGAGGCCGACCTCGAGGCGGTCTTGCGGGCTACAGAAGCGCCTTAGCCGTGCTCGAGCACACGGACGCTGTCCTTGCGGGGAGTAGCCGTCTCAAGCACCGCACGCAATGCGGCGAACCGATTGCCCCCGTGGCCGCGACCGCCCATCATCACCCTGTCCGGAGAAAACTCTTTTCCATCCTGAACCTGGAAGAGGGGAACTCCCCCAAAAAGAACACTTGAGAATTTTTCATTCAATTTCCTTCTCCTGATCGCCTTTAGATGGGCACGCTGCGCGTGATTGGCCTCTCGGGCGAGCGACGCTGCGGGCGTTATCAACGGGTGATCGAACGGGTGCGTCGGTCGTGTCACTGTCGGTTGCGGTGACCCGCGCGCCGCGCGAACTCGCCCTGGAGGGCCTCGGCGAAGGTCTGCTTCACCTCCAGCCAGGATCTGCTGGCGATGGTGATCGGTGCCGGCGCTGGAAAGTCCTTGAACCAGGGACCGTAGGAGGGCCGCAACACCTGCTCGCGCTCGGCGGCGAGCACTGCGAGATCCGCACGCTTGACCTCGGGCGGCTCGGGATGGATCAAGCCGAAGACCTCGGCCACCACGGCGGTGATGCGCACCTCCACTGCTTTGTACTCCGGCAGCACCTGTTTCAGCGGGCTCACCATATCGCCGATGTACGCCTCGGCGGCATCGTGCAGCAGCCCGTCCATGGGTTGAGCGCCAAGAGCCGGTCGGCCAGCTCGCTCAGACGGTCCCGCTCGGGCAGGGTGGCGAGCCAGTCGGGCGGAATCGCCGCGGTGCCCAGGGCCGCGCCGAGCAGTGCGCCGGTCAGGCAGGCCACCGAGTCGGAATCGCCGCGGATGCGCGCGGAGCGCTCGACGGCCAGTCCGAGGTCATCCGGCCAGCGCAGCGCAGCGGCGACCGCCAGCCCCAGCGCGCTGCCCGAACGCCAGCCGCCATCACCGGGCGGGATGCCGTCTTCATCGAGCCAGTCCTCGCCGCGCTCCGCCCAGTCGAGTGCCGCGCGCAGGCTCGCCGCCACCGTACCGCCCTGTCCCCGGGGTCCGTCGAGCCCGGCGATCGCCTCCCGGACCAACGCGGCATTCCAGTGGCCCCGCTCGAGGATGGCCCGCACCAGCCAGGCGCCGGCGATCGCCGCCTCCAGGGCGTTGGGATGGGCATGGGTGACCATCGCCGAGAGCCGCGCCGCCTCGATCAGGTCCGCCCCGCGATAGACCAGTGCCAGCGGCACGATCCGCATCACCGCCCCGCAGCCGTCGGACTCGCGGATCCCGCTGGTGTGCCAGTCGCCATCGCGCGCGAAGTTCGCGACCCCGCGCAGACAGGTCGTTCCGGGCGCGGTCGAGGGGGTGAGGGGATCGTGCGACCAGCGCACGAACGCCTCGCCCGCCAGGGTCCCGAAGCGCTCGGCTTGGAGCGGTCCCGGCCCATGCGCGAGCAGTGCCTCGCCCAGATAAAGCGCCATATGGGTATCGTCGGTCCAGCGATCGAGCGTGACCGCGCGGGTACGCACGCTCGCGTCGCGCACGAATTCCAGCGGCGCGCCGTAGCGATCCCCGCAGGCATGAGCCAGCACCGCGGCTCGGGCACGATCGGTAAAGGTCGAGGTTAGATCAGCTTCAGTCATGCCATGTCTCCCGAGTATCCCAAGGCAAGGTCGCGCGCTTGGCCCGGTGCGGCGACCGGCTCGCGCGGATCCGGGGACGCGATCAGGTCCGGATGGACCCACCCGCCGAGCAGCCGACACGGTCGAGGGCTGGCGGGCGAGCGGATCCAGTCTAATCATCCGGCCCTTGGCGTCCCGGTGGCGCCGCTGACCGGTACCGCCCGCCACAGCGCCACGCCCGCCCAGGATAGACGACCCATCCGTCATGATCTGTCGCGCTCCGAGGCGCTTTCAGGCGACGCCTTGCCCGTGTCGTGCTCTCGTCTGAACCGCTTGCCGAGAACCATGCCGCACGACCCGACAGGGACGATGACGACGACGCGCCCGCTGCGCGAACAAGAAGGTGACCTGACGGAGACAGAGCGGTGCGCGTTCATCGCGGCACCGGCATAGCCGGGCTCGCCTGCATGCGGCACCTGACCGATGCGGGCTACGCGCCCCTGGTACTCGACAAGGGGCGGGGGATCGGTGGGTGGCCGGCCACGCGGCGCATCCCGGTAGGCTGGGATTTCGATCACGGCGCCCAAGACATCACCACCTCGTACCCGCGGTTCCAGACCCAGCTCAAGCAGACCGAGCGCGCCGGGCGGACGGTTCGCAACGCCCGCATCTTGTGGGATCGTGCAGATCGAACCCGATGCCGGTATAGGTGTGGATGTGGACGGGCTCGGTGGTCATGAGCAGTGCGCGGGCCTCGGTTCAGCGTCTGCTGGCCTCGGTATCTTGCAACCGGCCGCATCCCGGCGTGGCGATGCGTGCCCGTCGCGAACAAGACGGTCGGTGCAGAACACATGAGATCATCCCGTCCTCATGCCGGCATCGTTTACCCGAACCGATCCGGCTGGCTCAGGTCACCGCCGGGCATTGGTGCAGGTAGGTCGAGTCCGAAAGTTGGCGCAGGACGAACTCGGCCACATCCGCCCGGCTGATGAGTCCAGCGATCAAGGTAGGGTCGGTGCCGCTGCGATAGTCGCCGGTGCGCGGACCGTCACCGAGCCCGCCGGGACGCACGATGGTCCAGTCCAGACCGCTCGCCCGAATGAGGCGCTCCTGTTCCGTCTTGGCCGCGATGATGGGTTGCAACACCGTGTCCATGGCCTGCCGGAACTCCGCACTGACCTGCCCGCGACTGTCGCCGACCCCAAGCGAGGTCACGGCGACGAGCCGGCGCACGCCGTTGGTCTGCATGGCCTCGAGGATGCGCTGCGTGCCGTGCGCCTCGACCGGCTCGGCGCCGACCCCGGAGCCCAGTGCGCAGATCACGGCATCTGCTCCCTGAACACAGAGGCTGGTCGCCTCCTGGTCCAGCACATCACCGCAGACGACGTTCAAGCCTGGCCGCGCCTCGATCTTGGCGGGGTCGCGCACCAGTGCCGTCACGGTGTGACCGGACGCGAGAGCCTGCTCCAGAACCTGTCGGCCGGTACCACCGGTCGCGCCAAAGAGTGCGATCTGCATGCTCGGATGTCCTCGAGGTCTGTGGTTGATCGAAACAGGCGCCGGAGCGGAGCACCCGGCGAACTTGGGCATGATAACGCCCTGGATCGGTAACCCCCGTCGCGTCCCGCTCAATCCCGCGGGAAATACTGCTTCGAGCCGCAATCTCTCACGCAGTAAATAAAACGGGTAATCCCCCGGCTTTGCCGGGGTGACAGTAGCAGTTTGACATTTCCGGGAGTCCATCGGGGACACTCCGCAGCGTGAGCCGCCAAGCACACGCTTGTGGAGAGTCCCGATGGACGATTTCGAGAGCCTAAGTCACTCCAAATGGGAGTGCAAATATCATGTTGTTTTCATCCCGAAATATCGCCGCCGCGTGCTCTATGGGCAACTGCGGTCACACCTCGGGGAAGTCTTTCACCGGTTAGCCCGGCAAAAGGAAAGCCGGATCGAAGAGGGGCATCTGATGTCGGATCATGTTCACATGCTCATTTCGATTCCGCCGAAGTATGCCGTGTGCCAGGTGATCGGCTTCATCAAGGGCAAAAGCGCGATCCATCTGGCGCGCGTCTACGGCGAGCGCCAGCGCAACTTTACGGGGCAGCACTTCTGGGCTCGGGGATACTTTGTCTCGACCGTCGGTCGGGATGAAGCGACGATCCGAGAGTACATCCAGCACCAAGAGAGCGAAGACCAGCGCCTGGATCAGCTCAAACTGTGGCGCTGATTTGCCGCCTTTAGGCGGCCCAAGAACCGTGGGGCCGCGTTAGCGACCCCTTTGCCGCTTTGAGCGGCTCACGAATTCAAAGCCCCCGGCTTTGCCGGGGGATGGTTACTCCCTCCCTTCGACCCGTGCAGAGCCGCCAGGAATCGCACGGACAAGCGCCCGAGCTCGGTTTCGCGGGTACGGCGGTCGCCCCGCCGGCGCGCCAATCCCAGGGGTCCGTTCTCGACCCACAGCTGACACTCACTGTGCTACGCCTCGTGGCAGCTCAGCAATCGCAACCGGTCATCCGGGACGAACAAGCTGTCGAGAGGTAACCAACGCTCGCGATTTAGGTGATATCCGCAAACTTCCATACCCGTAGGTTGTGCTGACGATAGGAAGCACAACTTGCGCCGACGGTTGGTTGTGCCTCGCGCGGCTCGGCACAACCTACGCCGTTGGTAAGAGGGTTTCCGGTATTCGCCGTAGCGGTCGCAAACAGGCCGTTGCGCGGGGACCGCTCCTGGCCAGTTGCTGCCGTTAGGGTCGCCTGAACCGACCCAAGCCCAGCTGGACCGCAGGCAGCCGCAAAAGCAGTGAACGAATCCGGTAGGGTCAGCGCGGGTTACTCTGAGGAATTCCCGTGGAATAAGTGACCGACAACACTCACACGCACCGCCTCTAGCTCACTCCGCATAGATCATCGTGCGGGTCATTCCGCCATCGACGACCAGGTTCTGGCCGGTGATGAACCCGGTACTCGGGCTGCCAAGGAAGCGGACAGCCGCCACGACGTCGGCAGCCTCGCCCACCCGCCCGACGGCATGCTGGGTCCGGTCGATCGGGCGGTGGTCCGCGGCGCGCCGGTGGGCCAACTTCTGGAGAGGTCCCGTCTCGATCCAGCCGGGGCTGACCGCATTGACGCGGATCAGCGGCCCGAGACTGATCGCCGCGGCATGAGTGAAGGCCAATAGCCCGCCCTTGGCCGCGGCGTAGGCTTCACACTGGGGCTCCGACTGCAGGGCACGGGTCGAGGCGATGTTGACGATGGTACCCCGGCGCGCGCGCAGCCCCGGAATGGCCGAGCGGGTGCAGAGGAAGGCGCCGGTCAGGTGACCGTCCAGCCAGCGCCGCCACCCCGCGAGCGACAGCGCTTCGAGCGGGCCGCTCACCGGATCGGCGAGACCGGCGTTGTTCACCAGCAGGTCCAGCCCGGCCGGCTCGCCCGCCCGGTCCTGCCACGCCTCGAGCGCGGCAAAGGCAGCAGCGACCGCCGGCTCCTCAACCACGTCGGCCGCCAGCCCGAGCAATGTGGGACTCCCCAGATCGGCGGTCAGCTCGTCGAGGGCCTCGCCATCGCGGTCGAGCACCACGACCCTCCACCCTTCGTCCAGGAACGACTGCGCCAGGGCGCGTCCGATGCCTTGCGCGCCGCCGGTGATAAGGGCGAGGGAAGCAGTCATGATCGAACGGACTCCTCGCTCCCCCGCTCAGGCGCGGTGCGCGCCGCGCGGGACCTGACCCGGTTCGGATACCAGGTAGTGAAGATCGCGCAGCAGACCAGCAGCACATAGCTGATGGTCTCGTACTGCCAGGGCTGGAGCAGGATGGATTGCATCTTGCCGAAGGCGAGCAGTGCGTTGAACGTGAAGACCGCGCCCCAGACCGAGGTGAGGATAAGGTTCGTGCGCAGAAATACCGGGTCGTTCCAGAGCGACCGATCCGTGTGGGCGCGGGCATAGTCCAGCGTGAAGGGCTTGCGGATCAGGACGCTGAACCAGGTGGCGGTCGCGAGCATCCCGTTGGCGAGCACCGCCATGTGACGAATGGTCCAGAGGTCTTGGAAGCCGATGACGGCGATGCTGGCGAACGAGAAGAAGACCAGGCCCGCCCAGAGGATGACCCCGCGGTGAATCCCGGTCAGACCGAGGATCACGGAGAGGACCAAGGCGACGCCCAGGCCCAATTGAAGCCGGAACAAACCCTCTTGGGCGATCACCATGAACGCCAGCCAGGGGCTGAATGCGAGCAACAGCTTGAAGAAAGACATCCTGGAAATTCCATACCGCTTAAGTGGTTTTGAGCGCGCATTCTATCAGCATGGCGCATGGTGTGTCGGACCAGCTCGGCAGTCGCCGACCGGCCGAGAAGAGGAACCCTCGGCCCAGCCTGGAGCTCCCCGTCCGCGCCGTTGCATCATCGGATCGGACCGCGATCATCCTCTCGTTCTTCGGAGAAGCCCCCGATGACAGCCCCAACCATCCCCCGCCTGAGCCTGGCCCACCTGCCCACGCCCGTCGAGTCGCTGCCCCGGCTCTCGGCCCTGCTCGGCGGTCCACGTCTCTTCATCAAGCGCGACGATCAGACCGGTCTCGCACTGGGCGGCAACAAGACCCGCAAGCTCGAGTTCCTGGTGGCCGAAGCGCAGGCGCAGGGGGCCCGAACCCTCGTCACCGCGGGTGCCTGGCAGTCCAACCACTGTCGCCAGACCGCCGCGGCGGCGGCCCGCAGCGGGATGGACTGCATCCTGGTGTTGACCGGCGAGCGCCCGGCCGAGGCCTCCGGCAATCTGCTCCTCGATCACCTTCTGGGTGCGCGGATCGTCGCGACGCCCGATCGCCGCGACCGCGATCGTCTCCTCGCGGAGACCGTTGCGAGCGTCGCGGCGCAGGGCCGAGCCCCGTACCTGGTTCCCTACGGGGGAAGCAACCCGACCGGAGCGCTGGGCTATGCCTTTGCGATGGAGGAGGTCCTCGCACAGGGGATCGAGGTGGACTGGATGGTCTTCGCCACCTCCAGCGGCGGCACCCAGGCCGGACTGGTCCTGGGGCAGCGTGTCTTCGGGTACGGCGGGACACTGCTCGGGATCAGCATCGACGAACCGGCATCCGCGCTGACGTTACAGGTCGCCGCCCTGGCGAGCGATGCAAGCGCGGCGCTGGGCCCACGCATCGCCTTCGATGCTGCGGACGTGCACGTCGATGATCGCTACTGCGGAGCCGGCTACGGGGTGATGACCGGTCTGGAGCGCGAGGCGATCCGGATCTTCGCCCGCACCGAAGGCATCCTCCTTGATCCGGTCTACACCGGGCGTGCCGCCGGCGGTCTGCTGGATCTTATCCGCCGGGGCTACTTCCCGAGCCACGCGCGCATCTTGTTCTGGCACACCGGCGGACAGCCGGCGTTGTTTGCCGAGCCGTACCGCAATGCTTTGAGCGAAACGCCCATCCGGCATGAGTCGGGGGTGGGTTGAGAGCACGCTCCCGATCGTCGGTGACAGAGTGCTCAAACCATCCGATTCATCCAACCCGTCACATTCTCCGATAGTTCTCCACATAGCGGTTTCCCTTACCCTGCAAACGCCGGATCCGCCGGTTGCGCTCGATCTCCCACGCATCGGGCGGATCGGCGTTGTTCCAGACCGCATAGAGCTGCTCGTCCTGTCGACTCAAACGAAAGCCGTAGGTATCGCGCATGTAGAACATGGTCCGGGCAATCTCGCCGCGAACGGCATCGGGGGGTTGAACCCGCCGCAGGATCGGATCGAAGCGGATCGCGCAGTCCCCCAGACGCTGCCCGGAGCGCAGCTCGCCCCAGTTGAAGTCGGAGCGCGCCGCATTGATCGCACCGACTGCCGGGACGAGGTTATGCAGATCGTTGTGGGCCGTGACGAACGTCGGGTCGACAAGCTCGCAGCAGGCGCGCCCCGAAAAGGTGTTCCCGCCGTCGCTCCGGCACTTGGAAAAGGCGGCGGGATCACGCCAACAGCGTCGAAAATTGCCGAACTGAGATGCGGGGAAGACGTGCTCGGCCTCGACCCGTTGCGCGCGGCTACTGCCGTTCAAGGCGCCGAGTCCGCATCCCTCGAGATCGGTTCGACCATCGCGATCGTAACGACAGCCGCAGTAGAAGGTGATCCGGTGGCCGCTGTAGACGGTGTCGTAGAGCGCCGTTCTCGCCGCACTGAAACCGGGCGCAATTCCCGACTGATCGGTGTTCGATGCACCGGGCAGGTCGAACGGCCAAAGATCCCCGGTCAACCATCCCGGCAGCTGCTCGGCCACGACGCGAACAAGCTCCGGGATGTCCACCCCGTCCAGGTCGGACAGCCAAGAGCCAACGCCGGCGGTCGTATCACGCACGACGTCCAACAGCAGCGTGCGGATATCGCGCGTGATCTGGATCGCGCGCTGCGCATGCTCGGGCCAGGTCTGGACCAGCGACTCGGGCAGGAACGAGACCGAGCCGATGAGGGCCAGCCCGATACCGAGGTTGCGCAGACCGATCAGGCTGCCCTGAAGGGCCGGAACGAGACGGGCGAGACCCGAGAGCCGCGGAGACTGGCGCGGTGGAGGGCGTTTCGGAGACGGGCGACGGGGCATCGGGGACGGATCAACTTTACAGCGCGGCGGCCGGGCACTCTAGCAGAGCACGCCGACTGCAGGCACACCAACCAGACCGCACCCCATTCAACCGAGCGGCTGCATCACCCGGCACTGCGGATACGTCGAGCACCCCTAGAACCGATTGCCTACCCTCGGCCCCCTCTTCACTGTGCGCAGGACAAGCGCGCTGCCGTATTTCGGATAGCGACGCTCCGCCAGCGAACGGAACTCTAGGCGCGGGGACGGTTCCGAGCAGTGTACCGAACGCCATGAGAAACAGACACCCGACGAGCTGCCGAACAGGAGAAGCCCAGGCTCATGTGCGGACGCTATGCCCAATTCACCCCGCCCGAAGCCATCGCCGAGATCTTCGGCGCGACCCTCGGCATCGCGGACGGCAGCCCGCGCTACAACGCCGCCCCAATGCAATGGTTGCCGGTGATCCGCCAACGCCCGAGCGGGGAGCGGATCGTGCAGCCGCTGCGCTGGGGTCTCCTCCCGAGCTGGGCGAAAGACGAGACCATCGCCAACCGCCTGATCAACGCCCGCGCCGAGACCCTGGCCGAGAAACCCTCGTTCCGCTCGGCCTTGCGCAAACGCCGCTGCATCGTCCCGGCCGACGGCTTCTACGAATGGGCCAAGCGACCCGACGGCAAGCAGCCCTTCTACATCCATGCCTCGGACGGCACCCTGTTGGCCTTTGCCGGGCTTTGGGAGCGCTGGACACGACCCGACGACGGGGAGATCATCGACAGCTTCACCATCG
>NZ_JBBWVD010000067.1:0-12576 GCF_041903745.1 Thiocapsa sp. C2-2m
CGAGACTGTGCAAATATTCCTGCGATGGGCCGAAAGACAGCATGGCGTAGGCCGGGGTGAGCTTGCGAACCCCGGCATTTCAACCGGTTGAAAATCCGCGGATGCTGGGGTTCGTTCCTCACCCCGGCCTACGGCGAATTCTTTCACAATCTCTCCGCGTGGGAGTGAAGCCGGGACGCTCCGCGTCCCTGCCGCCCTGCCGAGGCGCCCCGCCTGCGCTGCACCCTGCGCCGGCGCACGACCGCTGCCACGCGACGCAGAGCGTCGGGTCGACACTCCCACGCAGGCGTGGGAGCGAGTTGATCGATGGATCGTCGGCGCGAGTTCCCCCGGCCCCAATCAGCACTCAGTAACGGTGCAGAAATGAACGGTACAGGGTAGGTTGGGCAAAGCGAAGCGTGCCCAACGTCTTCAAGCCAAGCTGTATCACTTATTTTTGAACCGTTACTAACACACAAGCCGGCTTCCCCCACTTGCCCCGCCGTCCCCAAGCCGTTACCATTGCGCCGCAGTACAACAGCTGAACAAATGCCCCATCCGCCCATACCCCGAAAACGACAGGGTAGGGCGGTAGCGTGTCCGAAGCGCCGCCGCAGGCTCTTCCCGGACCACCGAACGAGGCACCCCCGTGGGTGTCGCTCGCGCGCCCACGCTTCGCATCGCGGTGCTCGCTTCCACACTCCGCGTGGGCGTGTCACCCCGACGCTCGGCGTCGCGAACCCAACCCCCGACGCCAACGCCAACGCTCGCGCCCCCGGCGCCCCTGCACCGCACACCGCCATGACCGAAGAGCTCCAATACCGCGTCCTCAAGCACATGGAGGCGCACCCCGACGCCACCCAGCGTGATCTGGCGAAGGCGCTCGGCGTGAGTCTGGGCAGCACCAACTTCTGCGTGCGCGCCCTCATCGACCAAGGCTGGGTAAAGGTGCAGAACTTCCGCAGGAGCGACAACAAGCTCGCCTACGCCTACCTGCTGACCCCGCAGGGCATCGAGGCGAAGATCCGCCTGACCCTGAGCTTCCTGGAACGCAAGGAAGCCGAATACAAGACCATCCAAGCCGACATCGCCCAACTGCGCGCCGAGATCCTGACGCAAAAGAACACCGCCGCGTCCCAGTGATCCCCGCACCGGGCGGATTCGCATGCAGCGCGCATCAGTCCGCAGGACCAGCCCTTAACCCTTAACCCTTAACTCCAATGTGCGGCATCGCAGGAATCTTCGCCTACAAGGACTCAGCCGACGCCGTCGTGCGCGCTGAGCTCCTGGCCATCCGCGACCACATGGCCGCCCGCGGTCCGGACGGCATGGGTGAATGGGAGTCGAGCGACCATCGCATCGCCCTCGCGCATCGGCGTCTCTCCATCATCGATCTCTCGTCCGCTGCGGCGCAGCCGATGTCCAGCCCCGACGGGAAGCTGGTGATCACCTTCAATGGCGAGATCTACAACTACCGCGAGATGCGCCGCACTCTCGAGAGCGCCGGCCGCGTCTTCCGCACCCACAGCGATACCGAGGTCCTGCTGCATCTCTACGCCGAGCAAGGCCCGGCGATGGTGCACGCCCTGCGCGGCATGTTCGCCTTCGTGATCTGGGACGCCGAGCGCCGTCGCCTTTTCATGGCCCGCGACCCCTACGGCATCAAGCCGCTCTATTACTCGGACGTCGACGGCACGCTGCGTTTCGCCTCTCAAGTGAAGGCCCTGTTGGCCGGCGGTGGCATCTCCACAGAGCACGACCCCGCAGGCCAGGTCGGCTTCTACCTGTGGGGTAGCGTTCCGGAGCCATTCACGCTCTATCGCGACATCCGCGCGCTCCCCGCCGGCAGCACGCTCACGACCGACGCGAAGGGCGTCACGGAACGCAAGGTCTACCACTCGATCGCGCAGGTCTACGCAGACGCCGAAAACCAAGGCAGCCCAAGAACCCCCGCCGATGCCCGGCAGATCATCCGCGACGCCTTGCTGGAGAGTGTCCGGCACCCTCTGGTGGCGGACGTCCCGGTCGGCGCCTTCTTGTCCGCCGGCATCGATTCCGGTGCGCTGGTCGGGCTCATGCGCGATGCCTCCCCCGCGGCCCATTTGCCCGGATCGCGGATCTTGAGTTGATGCTCTTCATGCGAAACCAACCATCCTTGATCGATAAGTTCGGCGATTACATCACCGTCCAGCCGCTCATTGCGCTCTCGATATTCACATGCACGACCGCCGCCGAGTTGGTCAAGCCATGACCGCGACTCGAATCGATGCGGCTGAGGCCAGAGTCCCTGATCGTCGCCACCCAAGGCAAGGCCGCCTCGACTACGAGATCCTCGAAGGGCACGCGTCGCTCATCGTCGACACTCGCAGGCACGTCCGGAAGCCGGCCGATCAAATTGTTTAAGTCTGATTCCTGTTATAGAAGGTTCTGTCACCATGAAAGCCGTCATCCTGGCCGGTGGTCTCGGCACGCGCCTATCCGAGGAGACCGATCTCAAGCCCAAGCCCATGGTCGAGATCGGCGGCAAGCCGATCCTCTGGCACATCATGAAGCTCTATTCAACCCACGGCATCAATGATTTCATCATCTGCTGCGGTTACAAGGGCTATCTGATCAAGGAGTACTTTGCCAACTATCTCCTGCACATGTCCGACGTCACCTTCAATCTGCGTACCCACAGCATGGAGGTGCACGAGGAGCACGCCGAGCCCTGGCGCGTCACCCTCATCGACACCGGCGAGCAGACCATGACCGGCGGCCGTCTCAAGCGCGTCAAGCCCTACCTCAACGGCGACGACTTCTGCTTCACCTACGGCGACGGCCTCAGCGACATCGACATCACTGCCCTGATTGCCTTCCATCGCGGACAGGGCAAGCTGGCCACCCTGACGGCCGCTCAGCCGCCGGGTCGCTTCGGCGCGCTGACGCTCGACAACGATCAGATCCTGAGCGTTCAGGAAAAGCCCCATGGCGATGGCGCCTGGATCAACGGCGGCTTCTTCGTCCTCTCGCCCCAGGTCATCGACTACATCGACGGCGATGCGACCATCTGGGAGCGCGAGCCCATGGAGCGCCTCGCCCACGAGGGCCAGTTCGCCGCCTATCGCCACGAAGGATTTTGGCAGCCCATGGACACCCTGCGTGACAAACTCCACCTCGAGCGCCTCTGGCAGAGCGGCCAAGCCCCCTGGAAGATCTGGAACGACGCCTGATGAGCAAACCGACGACCGACAAAGCCACGCTGCGCCAAGAAATCCTCGACAAGGTCCGCGTCTTCCATGAGATCGGCGCAGCGAGCCAAACCGATTTCCGCCCCGGCCAAGACCAGGTCCACTACGCCGGCCGCGTCCACGACGCCGACGAGCTCGTCACCCTGGTCGATTCATCCCTCGACTTTTGGCTCACCGCCGGCCGCTTCACCGAAGAGTTCGAGTCCGGTCTTGCCGAATTCCTCGACATCGAGAACGTCCTCACCGTCAATTCCGGTTCCTCGGCCAACCTGGTCGCCTTCTCCACGCTCACCAGCCCCAAGCTCGGCGCGCGGCGCATCAAGCCCGGCGACGAGGTCATCACCGTCGCCGCCGGCTTTCCGACCACGGTCAATCCAGCGATCCAACACGGTGCCGTGCCCGTCTTCGTCGACGTGCAGCTCGGCAGCTACGTCCCGACGCTGGAGGCCATCGAGTCCGCCATCGGCCCCAAGACCAAGGCCGTCATGATGGCTCACACCATGGGGGTGCCCTTCGAGCTGCGAGAGCTCCGCGCGCTTTGCGACCAACACCACCTCTGGTTGGTCGAAGACAACTGCGACGCCCTCGGCAGCCGCTACGACGGCCAATACACCGGCAGCTTCGGTCACCTCGGCACGCTCAGCTTCTACCCCGCGCACCACATCACCATGGGCGAGGGCGGCGCGGTCCTCACCGACGACGACGAGCTCGCCCGCATCGCCCGCAGCTTCCGCGATTGGGGCCGCGACTGCTACTGCACCGGCGGTGAAAACAACACCTGCGGCAAGCGCTTCGGCCAGCAGTTCGGCACGCTGCCCTACGGCTACGACCACAAATACGTCTACAGCCACATCGGCTACAACCTGAAGATCACCGACATGCAGGCCGCCGTCGGTTGCGCCCAACTGCACAAGCTCCCGCAGTTCATCGAGGCCCGCAAGCGCAACCACGACCGCCTGCACGCCGGCCTGCAGAAGCATGCCGACAAGCTCATTCTGCACAGCGCCCCCGAGAAGGCCGACCCCTCCTGGTTCGGCTATGTGATTACGGTCAGCCCCGAGTCCGGCCTTACGCGCTCCGATGTCGTCGGCGCCCTCGAAGCGGCCCGCATCGAGACCCGCAACCTCTTCTGCGGCAACCTCCTGCGCCACCCCGCTTACCAGGACATCAACTACCGCGTTGTGGGCAGCTTGGACAATACCGACCTGATCACCACCAATACTTTCTTCATCGGCGTCTACCCCGGTCTCACCGAACCGATGATCGAACATATACTCGCGGTTATGGATGGGGTTTTAGGTGGTTGAGTTTTTAGTTTTAAGTTTTAAGTGATTGAGTTTTAGCTTTTTTAGGGTTGGTTGGGGCGGTGGCTTATCAGTCATTTGAAGAGCTTGATGTTTGGAAGCGAAGTTGTCGGGTTGCGGTTCGCGTCTATGAATTGACGAAAGACACCCGGGACTATGGGCTGCGTGACCAGATGACACGCGCAGCCGTGTCCATCGCCTCCAACATCGCCGAAGGCGTCGAACGCGACTCAATAGCTGAAACCGTCCACTTCATCCATATCGCCAAAGGCTCCGCCGCCGAGCTCCGAACCCAAATCTACATCGCCCAACGCATCGGCCTAATCGACAGCGCAACACAAACCGCCCTCACCACCGAGCTAAAAGAAATCTCAGCCATGCTTCACAGCCTAGCCAAATCCCTAAAACCTAAAACCTAAAACTAAAAACAACCCATGGCGCAACCCATCCGCTTTCCTGCCACTGTCGAGCACATCACCCGCCATACCCCCGACGTGGCCAGTTACCGCCTGCGCGCGGACAAGCGCCTACCGCGTTTTACGCCTGGACAATTTATCCACCTGACGCTTGAGCCCTTCGACCCCGCGAGCTTCTGGCCCGAAAGTCGGGTGTTCTCAGTGGCCAACGCCGTCGCTGACCGGTGCAGCGTCGAGCTCACCATCAGCCGTCAGGGCGCCTACACCAGCAAAATCCTCGATCAGCTCCAAGAAGGCGATCAGGTCTGGGCAAAAGGCCCCTACGGTGAATTCACCATCGATCCGAGCCAGGGCTACACCCGAGCCGTGCTCATCGCCGGCGGCACAGGCATCACACCCTTCTGCGCCTTCATGGATGCTGCCATCAGCCAGTGCGCCCTGCCGATCGAACAGGTTAGCCTCTACTATGGCGCCCAAACCAGTGAACTGCTCATCTACCGCTCGCTCGCCGAGCGCTGCGCCGCCGTCTGCACCGGCTTTCGAGTCAGTTGCTACGTGGAAAACACCGGTGACACAGCGAATCCATGCGTGCGCCCGGGGCGTATCGATCTCGCCGAGATCATGCGCGAGTGCGCCGAACCGGCGAGAACCGCCTTCTTTCTCAGCGGCCCCAAGGCCATGATCGACAGCTTCCAGCAGGCACTGCTCAGCGTTCACGGGCTCGCGCCAGCGCAGGTGCTGATCGATGCCTGGGAATAACCCATGAGGACATCCGCGTCACAACTGACCCATGCCTATCAGGGCAAGACCGTCCTGATCACCGGCCACACCGGATTCAAAGGCGCCTGGCTCAGCGAATGGCTGCTCATGCTTGGTGCCCGCGTCGTCGGCATTGCGCTCGCGCCCAACACCGAGCCTGCCCTCTTCGATCAGCTTGGGCTGGCCGAGCGTCTCGAGCATCACATCCTCGACATCCGCGATCGCGAAGCGCTAGCCGCGCGTGTCCAGGACACCGCGCCCGACTACATCTTCCATCTGGCCGCCCAAGCCCTGGTTCGCCAGTCCTACATCGAGCCGGTCGAGACCTACGCCACCAACGTCATGGGGACCCTGCACGTGCTCGATGCCCTGCGCGTGCTCGACCAGCGCTACAGTGCCGAAGCACGCACCTGCGCCAGCGTCTTCATCACCACCGACAAGTGCTACGAGAACCGCGAATGGGTGCACGGCTACCGTGAAACCGATGCCTTGGGTGGCTACGACCCCTACAGCTCCAGCAAGGCCGCAGCGGAACTGGCCATCGCCGCCTATCGCAGCTCCTATTTCAATCCCGCGATGGCCAATCAAACAGCCGGCCGTGCGCTGCGCATCGGCATCGCCTCCGCCCGAGCCGGCAACGTCATCGGCGGCGGTGACTGGGCGCGCGATCGCATTGTCCCCGACAGCATCCGCCACCTGCGAGCCGGTGAGCCCATTGCGGTGCGCAACCCGCACGCCACGCGTCCCTGGCAGCATGTGCTCGAACCCCTGAGCGGCTACCTGCAACTGGCCGCGCTCCAGCGCCAAGCGCTCGATTCCGGCGACCGGGATCTGCTGAACACAACCTGCAGCGCCTACAACTTCGGCCCCGCGCTGAGCGCCAACCAACCCGTCGGCGCCTTGGTCGAGCGGATCCTGTCGCACTGGCCCGGGCAATGGCGGAATCACGCCGATCCCTCGGCGCCGCACGAAGCGGGGCTGCTGAATCTGGTCTGGGATAAGGCTTTCCATCGACTGTGCTGGCAACCGCGCTGGGACTTCGCCGAGACTATCGGGCGCACGGTCGACTGGTATCGGCAACAGCTCACTGAGCAAGCAGACCCCTTGAGTCTGGTACGAGCCGACATCCTCGCCTACCAAGCGCAATGCACCGGCAGCCCGTCATGAACCTTCACCTGACGGAAACCCGGATCCCGGGCTGCTACGAGCTGCAAGCGCGCCGACTCACCGACGAACGAGGCATCTTCGTCAAGACCTATCACCGGGAGGGGTTCGAGACACTTGGCCTGCGCACCGATTGGGTCGAACAGTACTACTCGGTGTCTCAGCCTGGCGTTGTGCGCGGCCTGCACCTTCAGCTTCCGCCGCACGATCACGCCAAGCTGGTCTACTGCATTGCCGGACAGGTACGCGATGTCGCGCTCGATGTGCGCCGGGGCTCGCCGACCTACGGCGAGCATCTCTGTATCGAACTGAGTGCCGAGCGAGCCAACATGCTCTACCTGCCATCCGGACTGGCGCATGGCTTCTGTACCTTCGATCAGCCCGCGACGCTCGTCTACAACGTCACCTCGGTCTACCACCCCGAAAGCGACACCGGCATCCGTTGGGACACCGCCAACATCGACTGGCCACACAAAACCCCCCAACTCTCCGACCGAGATCAAAGCTTCCCATCCCTACCCACCTTCCAAACCCCCTTCAAATATCAACCAAAAACCTAAAACCTAGAACTTAAAACCTAAAACTTAAAACTTAAAACCATATGAAAGCCCTAATCACCGGCGCCACCGGCTTCATCGGCCGCCACCTCACCCGCCACCTGGTCAGCGCCGACTGGCAAGTGCACGCCATCGTCCGGCCCGAGTCGCATCGCACGGTCCTCCCCGACACCGCCGCCGTCCGTCTCCACGAGCACACCGGCAGCACCGAATCCATGCAGGCCATCGTCGCGGAGGCGCAACCCGACGTCGTGTTTCATCTCGCGTCCCTATTCCTCTCGGATCACCAACCGGCCGATATCGGGCGTCTCGTGCAGAACAACCTACTGTTCGGCACCCAAGTCGTCGAGGCCATGACCCTTCACGGCGCAACCGCCCTGGTGAACACCGGCACCTCCTGGCAGCATTACGAGGGACGGGATTACAGCCCGGTCAACCTCTATGCCGCCACCAAGCAGGCCTTTGAGGACCTGTTGCAGTATTACGTCGAAGCCCGTGGCCTTCGGGTGATCACGCTGAAACTCTACGACACCTATGGGCCGGATGACCCACGTCCCAAGCTGATCAATCTGCTGCGCCGGGTCGCCGCCGAAAACCAGCCGCTGTCCATGAGCCCAGGCGAGCAGTTGCTCGATCTGGTGCATGTGGACGATGTGACACGGGCCTTCATCGTGGCCGGGGAACGCCTCTTAGGCGGGGACACGGCCGGGCACGAACGTTACGCGGTCTCCTCCGGTACCCTGCTTTCACTCAAGCGCGTGGTGGAAGAGTATGAACTGGCGCTGGGGCGGCGGTTGCCCATCGACTGGGGTGGACGATCATACCGAGCGCGCGAGGTGATGGCTCCCTGGATCGGCGCGGCATTACCTGGCTGGAAACCGAAAGTAACCCTTCCCCAAGGCATTGTCGGCTTAGACTTTTTGATCGAAAGGGAACACCAATGCTGATCGACCCCTACTTCATCAAACGGCTCCCGAAGTGGCACCATAGACGTCTGCTCTACACCCTGAGCGCGCGGCTGCAGGAGCGGTATTCAGCCTATTATTTCGAGGAGTATGCTCTTCCCTTGAAAACACGGGATGCGCTCCCGCCGCCACCAGACGCGCGCTGGGGCGAGACCCAGGTCGAGCCCGAGCAGGCGCGTTATCTGTTGGCGGCGCTCCAGGAGTCCGAATCCCACGGCGGGTGCGTCGTCGAAGTCGGTGCTTGGCGGGGTGAAACCACCGCTTGGATGGCCGCGAACACCAAGAGGCCAGTGGTTGCGATCGACCCATGGATTGGTGACCGCAACGAAGTCAATTATCGAGCCTTCCTCGCTCGCACAGCGCATCTCGACAATGTGTTTGCCGAACGTAAACCCTTCGGCCAAGCGATCCGGGAGTGGTCTCACGGCAAGGCAAGCTTCGCCTTCATCGACGCGGCGCACGATTACGTCAATGTGGCACATGATCTCGCCGCGGTTCAACGCATCATGGTCCCCGGCGGCATCATGGCGTTTCACGATACCGACAACGTCGCCTTCGCCGGCTGCCGGCGGGCCCTTTATGAGAAAGTCGAGCTATTCGAGGTCGTCGCGCACATCACCAACCTTGTGATTTTAAGAAACGACGGTCGCTGAAATGGCGTCCACCAAATGCTTCCGTCGACATCCATGCTGAGTGCAAAGCAGGGTCACGTTGCATAACTCCCGCCACATGGGCGTGGATGGCGTAGGCGGGCAATCCCGGCCTTACGGAATTATGGCCGGAAGCGCTGACGCCCCCCTGTTCGTCAGACACCGGCAGGGATTCTGATCAAGGACGCAAGCGGCTACCCGCCCGTCCCTTCATCACTGACCATCGCCATTCCGACATCAGTGTTCTGCGACAATTCTTCCTAACCAGTGAAACCGTCAACACAGAGTTCAAGTTTCAAGCCGTTAACAATTAGCGGACATACCTTTATACCGGCACTGCTGTCGCAAGACAGTATCGTCATTGACGTCGGAGCCAATCTCGGTGCATTCGCATCGGGTCTCCTGGCGATTCTCCCATGTAAAATTTATGCCGTTGAGCCTACGCCTTACCTTGCCCTCAAACTCAGGGAGATAAATCATATCACTGTTATTCAATGTGCCTTGAGCGCGGAATCAGGGAGTATGGCTTTTGAAGTAGACGCAACGAATTCAGAGGCTTCAAGACTTGTATCCGGAAGCCGTGATCATGCGATACAAGTTCAATGTGTTACGCTTGACCATCTTCTTGATCGCATTGATACGATTGATTTGTTGAAGCTTGATATCGAGGGTTCGGAAATCGAGGTTCTGCTTTCGGCATCTGCAGGTCGTTTGATGCTGGTAAAGCAGATTAGTGTTGAGTTTCATGATTTTATAAGAAATGGGAAGGTCACGGCTAAGATGGTGTCAGATGTTTGTAATCGACTGGAAGGCATCGGCTTTAAAAAATTCAAAATGAGTCATTGGACGAACGGAGACGTTCTTTTTATCAATACAGGACTTGTCCCGCTAAGTCGCAAAGATTCTTTATTTATTCGATTAAATGGCCGCTGGCTACCCGGATTCTCTAGGGTTCTCAAGCGATTAATAAGGCAACATTCCTCAGTATCCTGACAGCCACTTCCGTGCAGACTCACACTTTGATCATCGAACCATGCCTCGCCGAACGTCACTATTGGTATGAGGTTCCCCCTAAGTCCGACAGGCTCCTAGGCCAGGCCCCAGCGCGCTTCCCGACGGCGACCAAGAGGACCGCCTCACCACCGGCCAGCAAGACCCCTGGCCCGATGCCATCCTCGCCGTGGCGCACCGCGCCATCATCGACATAGCTGCGAACGGGATCCCACCGGGCAAGACCAAGTCGATTCGCTTGGATTCGAAGCCTATGCCCCCGGTAAGCCCGGTGGACGGCCGGTGTTAGTCAAGGGCAAAGGTCGGAGTCGATCTCGATGATGCTCAGAAGCCTTCTCTATCGGTAACTCACTCATGCTCTGCGAGAAATCCATCCTCATCACCGGCGGGACCGGCTCCTTCGGTAAGGCGTTCGTCAAGACGGTCCTCGATCAGTGTCCGAACCTCAAGCGCCTCGTTATCTTCAGCCGCGACGAGCTCAAGCAGTTCGAGATGGAACAGGTGTTCAGCCCGTCGCGCTATCCAGGCATCCGCTATTTCATCGGCGATGTGCGCGACTACAGCCGCCTCAAACGCGCCCTGGAAGGCATCGACACCGTCATCCATGCCGCCGCGCTGAAACAGGTCCCGGCCGCCGAATACAACCCCTTCGAGTTCATCAAGACCAACATCCTTGGCGCACAGAACCTGGTCGATGCCTGTCTGGACAGCGGCGTGAAGCGGGTCATTGCGCTCTCCACCGACAAGGCCGCCGCGCCAATCAACCTTTACGGCGCTACCAAGCTCTGCTCGGACAAGCTCTTCACCGCCGCCAACAACGTTCGCGGCCACCGCGACATCCGTTTCGCCGTCGTGCGCTACGGCAACGTCATGGGCAGCCGCGGCTCGGTCATCCCCTTCTTCCTCGAACGCCGCAAGACCGGTGTCCTGCCCATCACCGACCCGGAGATGACTCGTTTCAACATCAGCCTGCAGGACGGTGTCGACATGGTCCTCTGGGCGCTGGAAAACGCCCACGGCGGCGAGATTTTCGTTCCCAAGATCCCGAGCTATCGCATCATGGATGTCGCCAAGGCGATCGGCCCCGAGTGCGAGCACCCGATCGTAGGCATCCGTCCCGGCGAGAAGATCCACGAAGAGATGATCACCGCCAGCGACAGTTTCAACACGGTTGATCTCGGCCGTTACTTCGCAATCCTGCCGCAGTCGGAATACAGTCGCGAGCAATACTGCGACCTCAACGGCTGCCAGCCAGTGCAAGAAGGGTATGCCTACAACAGCGGAACCAACCCGGATTTCCTAACGATCGAGCAGTTGCGTGAGTTGATTCGGGTGCATGTGGGGTAGTTGGTTATTGGTTATTGGTTATTCGTTATTGGTTATTCGTTGGTTGGTGGTTTTGTTGGGTTGTTGGGGGAGTGAGCCTCGCTCGTTAGACTGGCCACTCAAACCAACAGTCGCTCGTGACACCCGCTCTGCGGTGTCACGCATGCTCCGTGGCGCTCTGCGCCACGAGCCACGATGGCGGGATATTCGAGCAATGCCGCGTCTGTCATCATGTCGAACGAAGCTTCTCGGACTAGACGGATCCCGGTTATCTTACGAGCGGATGGTCTCGGGTTCTTCTTCTACGCCAACGAAGGCAATCCGCGAGAGCCGGCGCATGTCCATGTCCGAAGCGCCGGTATCGAGGCTAAGTTCTGGTTGGTGCCGGATGTCCAACTGGTGCGCAACGATGGCTTCGATGCGTCAAGCCTGCGGCGTATCGAGAAACAGGTGCGGCAACATCGAGAAACCTTTTTGAGGGCTTGGAATGAATACTTCGCCTGAACGGGTGTGGACTGATGCCGACAATCTCTGGGTCGAGCTCGCGGATGGACGAACACTGGGCGTTCCTTTGGTCTGGTTTCCGCGCTTGCTCGCCGCAACGCTGAAACAGCGCGCGGATTGCGAGCTCAGTGCTCGCGGCATCCACTGGGACACCTTGGACGAAGACATCTCCATCGATGGCTTGCTGATGGGGCAGGGAGACCTTACGCATCATTGCCGTGAAGTGGCTTAGGTGGTTATTAGGTATTGGTTATTGGTTATTGGTTATTGGTTTTTTGGGGCGAGGTGTTTGGTTGGATTTGGGGGTATGGATGGCGGAGCAGATACGGAAATTCGTGGATCTGGATTGTTGGAAGGCTTGTCGTGCGCTCCGGCTCTATGTCGCGCGACAAATCATCCCGGTTATCCCGAATGACGAGCGGTATCGCCTAGGCGACCAAATGCTTCGCGCGGCACGCTCGACGACCGCAAATATTGCCGAAGGCTTCGGCCGCTATCACTACATGGACAACGCCAAGTTCATCAGCAACGCCCGCGGCTCCTGCTGGGAAGTCCTCGACCATCTCATCACCGCCCACGACGAAAAAATGATCGACAAACAACGTCTACTACAAGGACACGACCCAGTCGAAGCAGCAGTAAAACTCCTAAATGGCTACCTCCGCTACCTGCGAACCCAAGCCAAACCCCACCCACCACCCACCACCCACC
>NZ_JBBWVD010000068.1:0-12508 GCF_041903745.1 Thiocapsa sp. C2-2m
CCGCCACTGCTCGCGACTGCGCCGCTTCTCTGCCATGCTCTTCCCCTCGGTGCGTGGAACATGGCGGCATCTTGCAGATCGCGCAGCACGCGGGATAGATGTATTTCGCTGGACGCTTACGAAGCATACGAAAACAAGTGCCTCGTTTCGTCGACTGCAGAGCTCCGCAAGGCCACTGAGCTTTCAGACCAGCGACTAACCACCTAGCAGCCTGTCGGACTTTCGCGGTGTCGGACGGCGCCGCGGCCCGGTAGAATAGAGGCAGCACACTTTGGGGCCTGAGCCGATGAGCCACTTCCGTTCGATCAACCGCGACATCGATTTTCTGCTGCCGCCCTCGGTGCAGGATTGGCTGCCCGAAGGGCACCTGGCGCGCTACGTGGTCGAGGTGGTGGAGGGACTGGATCTCAGCGCACTGGAACGCGCCTACGCCGGGCGGGGCAGCCTGCCTTACCACCCCGCCACCCTGTTGTCGCTGCTGATCTACGGCTACGCCACCGGCTGCTACTCCAGCCGCAAGATCGAGCTGGCGACCTACGACTCCTTGGCGTTTCGCTTCATCGCCGCCAACAGCCATCCCGACCACGATACCCTCTCGAGCTTCCGGCGACGCTTCGCCAAAGAGTTCGAGGGCGCCTTTGTCCAGGTGCTCCAGGTCGCCCGCGAGAACCAGCTCAGCCGCTTCTGCACGGTCAGCCTGGACGGCACCAAGATCCACGCCAATGCCAGCCGTCACAGTGCGCTGTCCTACGGCCACGCCGAGGCCATTGAGGCGCAACTCAAAGGCGAGGTTCAAGAGCTGCTGGCGTTGGCCGAGGAGGCCGACGCGGCCAACCTTCCCGACGGCATGAGTCTGCCGGAGGAGCTCAAGCGCCGCGAGGATCGCCTGGCGGCCATCGCTGCGGCCAAGGGCAAGATCGAGGCGCGTGCCGCCGAGCGCTTTGCCCGCGAGCAGGCCGACCATGAGGCCAAGCTCGCCGCCCACGCGGCCAAGGCGGCGGTTACGGGACGCAAGCCGGGCGGTCAACCGCCCAATGCACGCACCCCCGGCCCGCGTCCCGACGACCAGATCAACCTCACCGACGAAGACTCCCGCATCATGCCGGTCGCCGGTGGTGGCTTCGAGCAGTGTTACAACGCCCAAGCGGTGGTCGACACCGAGACCATGCTGGTGCTCCTCCCGCAGGTCACGCAGGCCGCCAACGACAAGCAACAACTCGTCCCGATGTTGGAGCGCCTCGTCGCTCTGCCCGAGGAGATCAACCGGACGGAACAGCTCTTGGCCGATGCCGGCTACTTCAGCGAGGCCAACGTCACGGCCTGCGAGAGCGCCGGCGTCGAGCCGGCGATCGCGATCCAACGCGACACACACCGCCCCCATTGGTCTGAGCGCTTCAAGAGCCCCGAAGCCCCGCCCGCCGAGGCGACTGCGGTTGAACGCATGGCCCACCGGCTGAAGACTCCCAAGGGCCGGGCGACCTACGCCCTGCGCAAGCAAACCGTCGAGCCGGTCTTCGGCATCATCAAATCCGTGATGGGGTTTCGTCAGTTCCTCACCCGCGGTCTGGACAATGTTCAGACTGAGTGGACCCTGGTCTGCCTGGCGTGGAACTTAAAACGCATGGCCGTATTGCGCCCGCAGTAAGGGAAATCGGGAGGAAACCCTCGCTTTTCGCCCAAAACCGTCTCATTTACGCGACAGACGACCCATCGGGGCTCCGATACCGGCCCCCCCAAGGGTCAAGTCCGACAGGCTGCTAGCAACGCTGAAAGCAATTATTTGTCAATTCTGCCTAGCATACAAGATATGTTCAGGCCCTACCCAATGTAAGCAGCAGGAGCACTGATCACTCGCTGGAGCAGTGCGCTTATGGTCTGCTACTCCCTTCGATACAGGGTGATGTTTTCAACACTAAATACTTGGCAAGCTGATGCATTATCAAGATCAAAACGAAGTCCCTTTATATGGCCTAATCCAGCCCACCAAGGCGATGCATCTAGAGGAACAATTAGCGTTCCATTTTCAGCTGTGAACCGCACACTTGACGCCTCAAACGGACCATCTCGTTCGTCGCCCCACCAAAATATCTGCATTCTAGGTTCAGATGCCTTTTCAATACAATTGAAATCAAACTTTAACAATCCCGAGTTGCGCCCAGTAACACCGAGGGCTGAAAAATCGAAAGTAAGCTGAGGATCGTCACCCTCGATCTTGTAAGAACCATTATATGAAGAAACATGAAATGTAGCAGGGAATAATCCGCCTGAGCTAATCGGCGAGGTCATTTTAGCTCGCAAAAACTTCTCCGATCTACCCCATGCAACCGGTATTTTTTTAAAGTCTGATACTGCAAAAGCTCGATGGAAAAGCGAAGCTGTATACTCACGATAAACACCACGATGAACGATTACATCAATAGTATTTCCGGATGAAATATCGCATGGCGCAAGCGGACCTTCGTCCAGCCAAATGGCCGAACCATCAGCCGAGACTTTTTTAATAACTCTTAACTCTCCATTAGCAAGACGAACTTTGTCTCCAACGTTAATCATGGTAGCTAGTACCGGATCGCTTAAAACTATAGCGGGGTCACGCCGACCAAGGCCATTCAACCAATTTTCGTCAGTTAAATTTTTGATTTCCGCAGTGATTTCGGTATTATTTTCGTCTCTCGCCCCAGATTTCAAATAACCAACAATAAATCCGCTCTCCATTCTTGGAGCATAATTATCCATTACAAACCTATAAAGATACTGGTTACGTAATGCGAGCCCCCCCCCATCATGAACAATGTTGTCTGCCTGTAAAAGGGCAAGCTTCGGAGGCGAAGCTTTTAGCGTATCTACTGCACGCCTTTGTTGAGTTGGTGGCGCCAAATTGTAAGGAGCCGTAACAGGCATCGCTGGCGAACGATTTAAATAAAAATAGTGCGCGTTACGAGAGGTTAGATCTAGATAGATTTCATCTGAAGAAAGCCTCAACTTGAGAAGGTTATTCAATCTATTAATACGATTCCATTGGCTTTCTTCAATGTAAGCCCGACCGACATTAGGCAAACCCGCCATAGCAGAGTCCCTCAATGGAGGCGAGTGAACTTTTTGTTCCGCAATCGACGATATGCCGGAAAAAGAAGTCACCCCAAATCCTAGAAGGGCACTCATGAAAACTGCAGCTAAAACTACAAGTGCACGATTCTTTGCATTGGAGATGCCCCACATTAAGAGCGGAAAAAGTATCGCCCAACCAAAAATTGAAACCAGACCTGGTCTAGAGACGCCACCTGGATCAATACGCCCCATGGAATAGGGAATAAGCAGGACAGAGAAAGAGAAAAATATTAGGGCAGGATAAAAGAAACTTCTAGAGTCTTTAAGATCTCGCCAATTCTTGTGCATAACGTAGAGGCACAATACTGGTATTGCCACCCAAGACATTCGAATAACTTCAAAAACAAAGCCCGATTTCCCCTCTGCATTCCAACTAATATCCCAAGGAATGCCATAAGCGATCTGGTTGATGGGCCCATTCTCCATCACATATCGGATGGAACCAACCAACATGGAGAACATCGGAGTTAAAGCAAACACCAATGACATGAACACTGCAACTAAGCCAAGACGTCGCCATGATTTCTTGTCACCGAACTGAATTTGATCCCATGCAACTTTGACCGCGAGAAGTCCAAAAGCTGCAACCAAAAGCAATCCCTGAGGCGGTACGCCCAAAATCACAATAGGAGCTGTAAGGATCCAGATAGAAAGCCATTTTCCTGGCTGTGCCCTCAGGCTAGGAATTAACCATAGACATATAAAAGGCACAAAGAAGAACCAAGTTAGACGCCCCCCAAGCAACAAAATTACAGAAAAAGCCAGAACAAGGCTGCCTGTAAAATGGTAAATCGACATAAAGGCGAAAAGCCCAAGTAGTGCAAAGGCTAATCTACCAGCCTCTCCAATACTCGCAGCAGTGCCATCATAAAAAATGTAAGACAAAATTGATCTGAGGTAATTTTCTAGCAACCCATGAGCGGGCACATAATCTACGTACGGAACAAAACCTTTCAAATAACTCCACCATCCGAGCAGGTGCTCGCCGAAGTGATAGTCGTCAGGACTAATACGGGGAGTAACGGTGTGTCCTATCTTTAATGAAACAATAAGTCCAAAAAGGGCAAATGGAGAAAAATTCCTTATCCAATCTGCACCATCAAAATTCAATCGGAAACGTTTTATTACATCGTATATCCCGTAAGCAACCAGCGCAATAACTAATATCTTTAGATAAATAGTTGTTTCATATTTAACCATCTCACCGGACGGCTGCAGTATTCTTGCAGGGTATAGCGTCAAGAAAAACAGTGGCAACCCAATCTGCGCAGCAAAAATCAATTTTGATAGATGCTGGGCAATACGTTCTTCGAGTCTTGTAAGTGCAAGAATCGCAAAAACAAAACCAAGCACAATCAGAACGTTGCTTGTCACAACAAAAGACTTTACTTTTATGTCTCCAATCAAACCCATCGGTCCCCTGCTTAGTAAGACCGCCAACTCGATAGGGATAAGAGAAATTAGCAATGCAACCAAGAGTGTTGCACTCCAAAAATTAGGATCTGACTTGTGTGAAAATTTCCTTTTACAGAAACCAATCACGCCAAGCGAAGTTATTCCTAATGCGGATATTATTGCAGTCTTGTGATCGATGGCTCCACCGAAAAATAGGCTTGCAGCACCAGCATAGAACGGGAGTGACCATAAAACTAATTGTGCGTCAAAGTTGGCGGAAACTTCGCCTCCATAGTTTTCTTGCAAATGCGAAGAAATTCTCGATAAAGCCGAAAACCCCAAGAAGGAAAAAATTATGAATACCGGCCACGCCACCAAATCCTGAAATTTATTTCCGGCGTACCACGCCAAGCTACCAACGACAAATTCGCTGTAGCCTTGATTAATACTCAATTGAAGTGCGGCAAGAAAAAAAACTGACCCAATAACCAGGGCGGATATTACCGAACCAATTTTATGACTAATTATATTCATAGATTAACTTTTCATCCGATGCTTATTTCGGGTTGTACTTCTTGAAACATGATGAAATCAGTATTTTTAATACTGCAAGGTTTCCTCTGAAGCTACTTATTTTGGTCGGAATTTCACCGATCGGATACCTACGTATTGTGGGCAACTCTTTACACAGGTATCCAACCTTAGGCACTCGGCACGACAAATAGGCCAGAAGCTCATAAGTCATAAAAACATCGCGAAAGGGTGCAATTCTGGGATCCAGTAGCATCCTACGACTGTAGGCCCTGAACCCTTGTGTGGTGTCTGTCCATTTAAACCCAGATGCTATGCTTAAACACGGTGCATGGATATACCGGATCGCAAAGTCTCGTGACTTTGGCGTGTTCACGGCCACCCCGCCCGGCAGAAAGCGCGAAGCCTGAACAAAATCAACCTCGTCTTCGAGCGCCTCAATGAACCGCGGTATCGCTTCTGGGTCGTCCTTGTCGTTCCCATCGATGGTGACAATGCCCTCGTATCCTTGATCGAGCGCAAAGGCGTAGGCGCATCTCAGTTGGGCGCTCAGCTTTCCTGGGCCTTTTTTAACCACAAGCCCTCTAACGCCTACTTGCTTTAGCTCATCCAACTCCAAAGAGCTGTCGGTGCTTCCGCCATCAACAATGATGATGTCTACAATCGACGAAATCCGCTCAGTCTCCATACGCTTAAGCAGGCTGTTAATACGCTCTCCTTCGTTAATCACGGGGATGACAACGCAGTAAGTATGATGTTTGCCCAACCACAGAGGCGTCTCCATGGCGGGTACTTGCCACTTTGCCCGCTCTTTCGGAGAAATATCTGGTGTCGTATTCATTTGTTCATGCAACCCGAGCTGTGATGAGTGCCACGCCTGCAATCACGAGCATGATGCCGGCACCTGTGGTCCAGTGAAAGGGTTCACGGAAGATCAAAACGGAAAAGAGTGCGACCGTTGCTACCGCCCCGGAAGTCAGAACTGGGTGAGCGACATTCAATGGCAACCTGGCCAGTGCGGCGGCATACAGCAGGAAAGCCCCACCGTATAAACCTAAGCCTATCCAGAAGGGCCAGTTACTTAAAGCGGCTAAAGGATCCGTCAGGGAGGGAAATTTCCTGGGTGGCATCATGGCCATCTTAACCAGTACGCTGGCAGAAGCGTTTGCCGCGATACCAAGCATTAAGATCAACCATTTCATCTGTCGACCCCTTGTGCGATCCGATAGCACCTAACAGCGCAAGTCAGCGCCCGTTCAATCGAGCGGAGGTGGGGCTCCTCTTTTGTAGCGACCATCTCTATCGAAACTACGTGATGTGGAAGATGTTGCTGCAGTACTTTGTGCATCAACCTATGATCCGTTCCGCCATCGCCCAAGGGCACCAGATCCGGCTCACTAGCATGAACATGCCCGATCAGTCCGGCGTTCCTCACCAGCAGATCTTCGGGAGATTCACCATTGATCGTTAAGGCCCCAGTATCAAACTGCATCTGGATGGATCCGTGGCCAACCGCCGCGACGACATGGGCTGTCTCGTCGCTGGTGGTCATGAAGTTTGCCCCATATCGGGTTGGGTTGGGCTCCAGGCACACGATGACACCATGTTCCTGAGCAGCATTACCTAGACTTCGAAAAAAGCTCACCGCCTGCTCGAGTGCTTGTGCGTCGCTCAAGCCTGTACGGTCGCGATTTTTGGGTGAGCCAAATACCAATCGTGTTGCCCGCAGCCCCGCACCGATACGACACACTGGTCGCAGATGCTCCAGCATCGCATGTTGGCTCTTGCTCTCACCAAATACATTTAGCCCTGTCGTGCCAAACAGCAACGCTTGCATGCCAGTGATCTCGATGCCGTGATCTGCCCACCATCGCCTGACCTTAGCAATATCCTCATCTTTGGCACCGGCAGGGTCAGGAAAGTACTTGCCGGGCGCTACATCAATGGCATAAACGCCAAACTTGCCCAGAAGATCTGCGACGGAAGCATCCTCTGCGATGTCCCAGGCAATGTTTGAAATGGCTAGCCTCACGATGCCACCCCGCTTTCGCTCTTCAGGGTAACGGGCTCGGACTGGGCATACGCTCTAATCGCCTGGATGGTTTCGCGGGCACTGTACTGATACTGCCCAGGAGAACCGAAGATTTGCCCGTGTCGCGTTTGCATGTCATAACGAGCGGGCGGGTTCTCTAGTGTCTGTGTAAACGGTCTTCCGAAACCCTGCAGCGAGACATCCGCAACGCTGATCGGTTCGGCAGTCAGGTGCACCAGCGATAGACCAGCCTCCAGTGCCCTCCGAATGTCGTACCAAAGGTTGATCATGGGATAAAACTGAAAAACGCCTCGACTCTCAATCGCATGAAGATTATTGGTATTAAGAAAGTCAAAAATCACGTTTTTGCGTAATCCAGGACCTACGAGGCCAGGCAGCCGAACAATCAAATAGCTAAGGAAATGCTGCTCGACAAACTTTTCCAGCAGTCGGCGATGAAGTCCATAGGCATGCAAGCCTGACTCATCAACGGGCGCAGATTCATCAACGCCAATCGGCTCTCTGAATACATCGACAGTGCTGATCAAGATGAATCTTTTGCACTTAACCGTGCGAAGGTGGTTGATCAGGGAGTCAATGTTTTTTCGATCATCTGCCGGATCGCGATTGGCAACCCACTTCTGCGCAGGCGCACCTGCACAAACCACAACATCGAATTCATGATTCACAATTTCATGAATATTGGTCGAGCGGTAAAGCGCAGAAAAATGTGCCTGCTTAAGAAGAGTGCTTCCGACAAAACCAGAGAATCCAATCAGTGCGTTTTCCATCATCACTCCAGCGAACTCTTGAACTCTTCTGTTTCGAGTTTTTCAAGTACATCGTAAATATTGTCAATCTTCCCACCCAACACGGAATAACAGCCGGGCAGTTCCGCATGCTTTTCGAAGAGGATCGGGCGACCATCATCCCCTTCGTTCTTGACCAAAACGGTTTTCACTTCGAAGAGCGAATCGACATATTTCGCTTCAAGTACGGCGGGCAGGTAACGGCCTACGTCCCGGACCATACGGTCGACACGAGTGGCACGATCGTATTCCTCGAGCCTCTTGTAAGGATCAACGCCCTGTTCATCCTTCCAGCTAAAGTGTGGCGTGTAACGAACGTGCGATAGCGTGTGCAGTCCACGAGCAGGGAACGGCATCATCGAAAAAAATGGGCCGTCCATAACCGTTACACCAATTTCCTTGAGCACCTCTGACGCTTGCATAAGCGCCATTTCAGTAACCTCCTGCTTGAGATCCGTTTGGGTGCCAGGAAAGTCGCCTGAAAACTGATTCAGACCACTGTAAGTGCAGTTGAAGACGTATCGACAGTTTATGGACGATGCATCCCCTGACTTCGACTGGGTTGCTACGATCAGGCTTTTGTCTCCCAGCGAACGGGAAATCGCTAACGCACGAGTCGAGTAATGAACCTCGATACCTACCTCCTGAAGCTCTTTGACCGCCCATTCGGCAAGTCGCGTTGAGTCGAAGCCATACTCCTCAACGAGAAAAACATCTTCAATCAGTCGAGGCTCAAAAAGCCGTTTTAAACCTGCACCGGCAGGCTTGATGTTCGCTCCGATCTCATGGCAAAAACGCTCAAATTGCTTGGCTGATACTTTTGAGTTGCGTCTTGCAATGGCGTAGAGCTTTATAAAATCCTGCTTAACGGCTCGAGGCCAATCTCTCACAAAACGCGGAAAATTGACTCGGCTACGAAAGGCCGTGGTAAAGCTTCTGGGATAGTGGTATCCATTATGTACACGTGCCTGGTTATTATACGAAGCACGAACCAGCAGTTTCGACTCCCGCTCAAGGAGAATCACCCGACGCAATCCACGAGCCTTGGCAAGGTAGATCGCGATGGCAGAGCCGTAGAAGCCGCCGCCAATGATGACCGCGTCCGCAGTGCAAGATTGGACGGTCATGCAAGAACCTGATCTGAGTTACGCGAGTCACTCGCTGCTGAAGACGAGACATCCTCGATGTTCAGCTTCTCCCGGCGGGTCATGCGTGCGCTCGTAAACTCTTGGCCAACGTGATACCGCGGCCCCTCATTGCTGAGGCTTGCCATTTGCAATATGTATTCACCAAGCACCAAAAGCACGAGCGAAATCAGGAAAAACATGCCTGACTGTTGCAATGACATACTCACCCAGCCTGGCGCCACGTCAGTTTTGAAAATTCCAATGGCTACAACATAAACCGAATAAATTAAGTTGGCCGCAGCCCCAAACAAGGACAACGATGTCACAAGTCGCATTGGTACTTGTGTTGTCGAAACGAGGAGGCGCATCCCTCGATCAATGCTTTCCCCCAGTTTTTTGGTGTTCCTTGCAAGTGGTTTGGCGCTGTACTCCATGTTGATGCGCCCGAAACCACCAGTTGCTGGCAGGTGTCGGTAAGTCACGGCCGGTTGGGGGTGCTGCAGGATAAAGTTAACAACGCGCTTGCTTAGCAATCGATACTGGGGAGCCTCTTTGGCCAGATGTATTCCATTGAACGATTTGTACAGGAAATTGAAGGCTGCAGAGGCCGCACGGTAAGCGAGACTCTGGCGTGGTTTCTGCCGGTTATTTGCAAAAACCACGTCTGCCCCTATCACTGCTTTATCGAGCATTTCAGGCAAGAAACCGATTTCGTCGAGGAGGGGATCAATGACGGCGACGAAATCACCTAGCGCATTTTCCAGTCCCACCCATGAAGCTGTGTCACCAACAACTTCTTTGGTAAGGGCATAAACTTGCAAGTTTGGATAGCCCGATTGCCCGGTTAGATTTTTGAGTATATTGATGCTTTCATCATCAGATGCGTTGTCAACTAGAATCAACTCGTAATCGGTGACGAGTGATGACAATTTTTCAGAGGCACTCTGAATAATGCTCTCTAGCTGATGGTCTTGATTGCGTACAACATACACAACAGACAGAAATACCGGGAAAAACGCCATTCTTGTGGTCCCCAGAGTACACATCTTTGCGATGCATTTGCATTTATCTACAAAATCTAGTCATTCTAATCCGTGGGGGGGGGTACGTCACCCTGTTTGGGCTTCCCTGCTTCCCTCACTGAGCGATATGCAATGGTCATGCCAGCAGAGGGTGCGGAGACGTAAGCGCCCCCTCTGCCTGCCGGCGACGGACAAGCCCAGGAAGCTTTTTCCCCGCCGCCCAGACCCACTTCATTAGCTCAGCGGGGACGCTTTCGTGTTCGCCACGGTTCGCCTTCCGCCGCAGTGTCGAGCGCTGTAGCACTCCAGAACTGAGGTTGAAGGTGAAAGAGACCAGCGCATCGAGCTGCCCGTCCGTCAGAAAGACCGAGATCAGCCGCAGCACGGCCTGTTCGGCGATCCTCACGTCCTTGCGCAGAAGCTCGGTGGCCTGTGCGGGCGTGATGCACGCTGCGAACTGACGTAAGCGTCCGGACAACTACCGGATTTCCCCTTCCCTTTTGAGGTCGTCCATTTTCAGATGGTGCGGCAGCAGCGCCGCGACCGCCTCCGGGGACTTGGCACCGGGCAGGTGCTCGAAGAGGTGGTTGAGGTAGGCCCAAGGCTCCAGGCCGTTGGCCTTGGCGGTTTCGATCAGGCTGTAGAGCAGCGCGCTGGTTTCGGCGCCTTTCGGACTGCCGGCGAAGAGCCAGTTTTTTCTTCCGAGCACAAAGGGCCGGATGGCGTTCTCGGCGGTATTGTTGTCGATCTCCAGGTGCCCGTCCTCGAGGAAGGTGATGAGGATCGGCCATTGGCCCAGGGCATAGCCGATGGCTTCGCCGAGCAGGCTCTTCGGCAGCACGCGGGTGGCGGTGCGATCCAGCCACTGGCGGATACGCATGAGAATCGGGCGGCTGTGCTCGGCACGCCCGCGCAGCCGGGTCTCGTGATCGGCGTCGCGAACGCGCCGCTCCACCGCATAGAGCTCACCGATCAGGGCCACCATCTGCTGCGCGGCACCGGCGTTGCGTGCGTTGGCGGCATCGACGAACTTGCGCCGCACGTGCGCCCAACAACCGGCATGGCCGATGATCCCGGGAGCACCGGCGAGGACACCATAGGCGCTGTAGCCGTCGGATTGCAGATAGAACGGCAGCGGCGGCGGATCGACGTCGGTCGGGAACAGCACCCGACGGGGAACCTCCGCGGCTCGGCTCGGGGCATATTCGAACCAGCGCACCGGTGCGCCCGGCGGCCCGCCGCAGAACACCCACATGTAGGAGTCTTGGGTATCCTCGCGACCGGGCTCGCGCAGGACCTGCACCGGGGTCTCGTCCACATGCACCACAGGTCCCCGGCGCAGTCGGTCTTTCAGCGCCGCCGCGACCGGCTGCAGCGGGGTTTGCAGTTGGATGAGCAAGCCCGCCATGGTTTGGCGCCCGAGCGCGATGCCCTCGCGTGCGAAGATCTTCTCCTGACGATACAGCGGCAGGGCATCGACGAACTTGCTCGTCACGATGGAGGCCAGCAGCGAGCTGTGGGCGATGGATTTGGGGATGATCTGCGCCGGGCGCGGGGCGATCTTCACCCCCACCTCGGCACCCGGCACGTCCTCGTCGCGGGCGACAGACTTGGCGCGCTTGTATGCGATGACGTAGGTCTGGCGGGGGATGACCGCCAGTTGCTCGGAGCTGTCGTAGCCGATCAAGACCCAGTCCTCGCCCATGCCGGCTTTCTCCGCCTCGGGCAGATCCAGGATGCGCTCCACCCGCGGCAGATGGCGTGGCAGGGGCCGGCGTACCGGCTTGCCCTTGGGCGGTGCGACGGTGTCTTCGGCGCGTGTCGCCGGCTGCGGGGTGTCGGCCGGCAGCTCGGCTTCGAGCTCGGCGATCAGTGCTTCGAGCTCGGTCTCGTCGAACAGCCCGAGCTGACTGTCGGGGATGCGATCGGCACTGCGGCCGAAGCGCTTGCGTCGAAGCAGCTCGATGGTTTCGAGCAACTGATCAATGCGCCGGGTCTGCTCCTGCAGGGTATTGGATTGCTGTTCCAACCGGAGCGACTGCTCGGCCCGCTCGCGCTCGGATTGCGCCAGTTGATCGTTCAACCGGCCGATGATCCCGTGGAGCATCCCAGGGTCATTCGGAAGCGTTTGAAGCGTGCCGTCCATGATCTGAATGATACCGGAACAGCAACCTTGATTCGAGTGTGATTGCCTTTAAAGCAGATCGAATTCAGCCCGCCGATGGGCGTTGACACGACGCGGATCGAGCCCTTCGAGCAACCAGCCCAATTCGCGGATCGAGAGGATCACCGGTGCGACGCTCTGCGGCGCCGGCCACCAAAACCGCTCGCGCTCCAAACGCCGATACCACAGCCAAAAGCCGTTGTTGGACGAAGCCGCTACGCGGAGGAAGCCCGCGGTCGGCGTCAGCCTTAGAATGTCACCTCATGCCCTCGCTCGCGAGGGGTGTATTTTCCACATCATGGGGTTACGCCAGTATGTCC
>NZ_JBBWVD010000069.1:0-12262 GCF_041903745.1 Thiocapsa sp. C2-2m
CTCACCCCTCACCCCTCACCCCTCACTCCTCACTCCTCACTCCTCACTCCTCCCCCGCCGCGGCCAGACGCTCGAGCAGGTCGAGCAATTTGACCCGGTCAAGCGGCTTGGTGAGATAACCGTCGACACCGCAAGCCAGCGCAGCCGCGCGCTCCTCAGAGAGCGCGGCGGCCGTCAGGGCGTGGATCGGGGTGCGTGTCGCCGTCGGGTCGGCGGCCTCGCGCTCGCGGATCAGCCGGGTCGCCTCCAAACCACCCATCACCGGCATCTGCATGTCCATCAGAATCAGATCGAAGGTGTCGCGCTCGACCTGCTCCAACGCCTCTTGGCCGTTGTTGGCCAGGGTCACCTCGTGGCCCCACTTGCCGAGAAGTCGGATCATGAGTTTCTGATTGACCAGGTTGTCTTCGGCCAGCAGGAGCTTGAGCGGCTTTGCGGCTTGCCCCGGTGAAGGCGCTTGCGGTGGGGACTCGGGCGCCTTATCCCGCGTGCGCTCGCCCAAGGCGTTTTGCACGGCTTTCAGCAGCTCGTCGTAGGCGACGGGCTTGGCGAGGAGGGCCTCTATACCTAAGTCTCTGCAGCGCTCGGTATGGCCGGGTATGACGCCCGAGGAGAGCATGATCGTTTTCGGGTGTTGTATGAGCGGGATCCGCTTGAGCGTGGCGACGACCGCAAAACCGTCGAGATCGGGCATCTCGTAGTCGACCAAGAGCAGATCGAATGCCCTGGTTTCCGGGTCGCCGATGATGGCGAGACACGCGGTTCCGCTGCGTGCCTCGGTCACCTCCATGCCCCAAAGCACGAGCATGCGGCAGAGAATCCGGCGATTGACCGCGTTGTCGTCGACCAGCAAGACGCGCTTTCCGCTTAGCTCGGGCGCTTGCTGTGCCGCGAAGTCACCAACGCCGACGCCGAGCGGCAGGGTGATATGGAAGCTACTGCCCTTGCCGAGTGTGCTTTCGACCCAGATGCGTCCACCCATCAAGGCGGCCAACCGAGTGGAGATCGTCAGACCCAGACCGGTGCCGCCGAAACGACGCGTGATCGAGCCGTCCTCCTGCGAGAAGGCATCGAAGATGCGCGCCTGATTCTCCGCGGAGATGCCGATCCCGGTGTCGCGCACGGCGAAATGAACCTCCACCTGATCGTCCGCGATCGGTCGTGCATCCACGTGCAGAGCGACCTCGCCCCGCTCGGTAAACTTGATCGCGTTGTTCAGAAGGTTGACGAGGATCTGGCGCAAACGGCCCGGGTCGCCGATCAAACGGCGCGGGACGCTGGGCGCGAGCTCGCTGAGGAGCTCCAGCGGTTTCTCCTGTGCCTTCACGCGCAAGGAGCGCATGATCTCCGTGACGAGGGCATGCAGGTCGAGATCGATCGACTCCACCGCCAGCTTACCGGCCTCGATCTTGGAGAAATCGAGGATATCGTTGATGATGGTCAGGAGGCCGTCGGCCGATGACTTCACGACGAGGAGACAGTCGCGTTGTTCCTCGGTCAGTGGTGTCTCCAGGGCCAATTCGGTCATCCCGATGATGCCGTTCATCGGGGTTCGGATCTCGTGGCTCATGGCCGCCAGAAACTCGGATTTCGCGCGGCTGGCATCCTCGGCGCGGGCGACGCTGGTCTTCAGGGATTCAGCCATGTCTTCGAGCCGATGGGTATGGTCGAGCAGGTCCTGCTCCAACGCCTCGCGGCGCGCGATCTCCTCGGAGAGTCGTTCGTTCTGGTGCTCGAGGCGGTCGCGCAGAAGATCCGATCGGGCATATTTTTCCTCGAATAGAATCGCCCGCAACCGCATGCGATCGAAGGCGACCGCCGCAAACAGCAGCACGAAGGGGAAGGCACCCAAGGTGTAGAGAAAAAGCCGCGAGCTCAGATGGCCGTAGAGGGAGGTTTCCGTCATCAAGGTGAGCAACGACAAGGGCGTACCCTCGACTGCGCTGCGCACCGCCAGCCACCCCGCGAAATCCGCCCGATGCTCCCCCCGCCGGTCCCCCCGACGGTCCGATCGGCGATCCGGGCCGGCGCCGATTGGCATCAGGCTGTCTTCGGGCAGGCGCGCAAGCGCGGACGCTAACTCGGGATCGACCCCGATCTGACGTCCGGGCGGCACGATCATCAGTTCGTTCGGCCCGACGAGAAGCTCCTGATAGCGTGCCGAGGATGTCGCGTCCTCCCCGCTCGAGATCAGCAGCCAGGCGAGTTGATCGAGATTGCCGACGGTGACGACGACGCCTTTGTGCATCCCTTTGTGGACGACCGGGGCGCTTACGACGAAGCGATGGGTTTCATCTTCGATCGCGAGCTTGGGTTCATGCTCGAATCCGTCCGGGAGCTCGACGGGTGGCGCCTCGGGCTGCAGATCGACGAGTGTCTTTCCCTCCTCGTCTCGGTAGAGGATCCTTTGGTAGAGGGGCGACCCACGCAAGGTCTTCTGCTTGAGATGTCGGCGAAAACGCTGCTCAATGGCGTCGAGATTGGTGTTCAGTCCGTACTGCAACGACATGCCCAAGGCCAAATTGATCAGGTAGGCCTCGATCTCATGGCTTTCGGCGAGGTCGGCGGCGCTGCTGCGGCGCTCGGCGATGAAGTCGGCGACTGCGATCGCGCGACGTTGGCTGTCCGCAACCAATCGAGCGTCCGCGGCGGAGCGCAGCAGGTCTTGTGCCGTGAAGACATTCCAAAGGAGAACAAGGGTATAGACGCAGAAGATGACCGCTAAGAGGAGCGGCCAGCGCGGGGTGAGTCGACCTAGCAAGGCCATCTTGGTGAGGATCGAGCGATCGCTGCGCGCCTGCCGGAGGAGGCTTGTCGAGCGCTCAAGTGGCGATCGCACTGCATTGCGGGGTCACGCCGCTCGGACGGGGCTTGCGGTTCTCGACGTGATCGGGTGTGTGGCGCTCCGGCGACGTCCGGGTCAGGAGTCGCGGTCGAAGAACGCGGGAAAGTAGCGGCGGATCCCCGGGTAGTAGGTATCGACCAAGCGATCGTAGGTGCCATCGGCCTTGATTCTCGCGAGGTAGTCGTCGAAGGCGTCACGCAGAGCGGGTGCGCTCTTCGGAAAAGCGGCGGCAAGATCCTGATGCTCCGAGATCGGCCCGATGATCTTGATGGTGCCGGCCCATTTCTTCAGATCGAGAATGGCATCCGGGACGTCCAACAGGGTCAGCTCCGCCTCTTCGTTGAGCAGCGCCGGGACCATCTCGTTGAGGTTCGAGCTTTTGGTGTAGGACTTCAGATCGACCCCGGCACCGGTCAGGCCATAGTTGGCCGGGTCGAGACAGGTCTGCTCCATCACCAAGAGGCTTTTGGATCCGATCATCGCCTTGGTTTGAAGAATATCACGGGAGAGGTCGTTGCTACCTGGGATCGGCGAGAGCTCGGATTCCGAGCGGGCCACCAGGAGGACTTGAGACGGAAAGGTGGGTTGTGAGTACAGCAGCACCTGCTCGCGCCAGGGGAGCACGGTGAATCCGGCTGCGATCATGTCCCCGCGGACCGGATAGTCGCCTTCGAGGCTGACCTCAGAGCCGTTGCGCACGACCTCTTTGCCCAACAGATCGCGGATGACGTTGTAGAAATTCGTGTCGACGAGGACATAGTCGACACCGAGATCCTGCGCAAAGCCCTTCACCAATTCAACGTCGAAACCGTCACCTGAGCCGGTGACGAAGTTGGCGTATTTGATGCCGAGATGACGCAATTCGCCGCGCTCCCGGATCTCGTCGAGATCCGCGCACCAAGCGGTCGAGGAGAATCCGGCGAGGAACAGGGCAAAGCCGAGGGCGAGACCTTTGCTTAAGTCGTCCATCAGTGAATCCTCCGAGCCTATTTCGACCGGCTTTAAACCGCGCCCGGCGCGGTTTAGGTTAAATGAGAGTTGGCAAGGCGTCCGCCTTGGTCCAAGTGGGAGCTTGCCGTATCCGACGCAGGGGGCGATCGGGCTTCGGCCGTCGGGTCTGGCAGCGTGGAAGGTGCGGTGCCCTGTTCGGCTTCTTCTCGGAGGATCGCCCGAGCGCGTGGGAAGATGCACGAAAAAGTCGAGCCCCGCTCGATCTCGCTCGCGATCAGCAGGCGCGCATCGTGCCGGTTCATGATGTGCTTGACGATGGCGAGCCCGAGCCCGGTGCCTCCGGATTCGCGCGAGCGGGCCTTGTCGATGCGATAGAAACGTTCAGTCAGCCTCGGCAGATGCTCGGGCGCGATGCCGGGCCCGTTGTCTTCGACGCGCAGCTCCAAGCTGTCGCTCCTTGCCGACCAGCGGACATGGATCTCGGTGCCGTCGGGTGTGTGCTTGACCGCATTGAAGACGAGATTTGAAAAGGCGCTGCGCAGCTCGGGTTGACTCCCGATCAAGAGCAGGTTCTCGTTGATGTCGGTCGAGAACGCATGCCGGCCGTTGCTCAGCGCATGCGCCTCTTGCAGGATCAGATGCAGCTCGTCCGGGACATCGACCCGCTCCTGCACCTCCGGATGCTCGTGCATCTCCAGACGCGAGAGTGTCAGCAGGTCTTCGATGATGAGGCGCATGCGCTCGGCCTGATTGTGCATCAGGGACAAGGGGCGACGATGGTTCGCAGGTGTCGCCTCCGCGTCGATCAGGCTCTCGAGAAAGCCGGCGATGACGGTCAGGGGCGTGCGCAGCTCATGCGATGCGTTGGCGACGAAGTCACGCCGGATCATGTTCAGGTGATAGATCTTGGTGATGTCGCGTGCGACCACAAGGCGCTGGCGCTTGCGCTCGCCGAACGGGGTGATGCGCAGCGACAGCATCAGTGCGCGGTTGTGCTCCGGGGCCAAATCGATCGGCCGCAGGGATTCGCCGGCCTCGATAAAGCCCTTGAGATCCGGGTGAGTCAGGATCTCGAACAGCGGCCGCCCGTCGTCCTCGGGCCAGTGTACGTTCATCAAGGCCGCTGCAGCGGGGTTCGCCCAATCCACCCGATGCAGCTTGTCGAGGATGACCAGACCGTCCGGTACCGCGTTGGCCGCCTCGCGAAAGCGACGGGTGAAGCGGATCTGGCGCTTGCGGCCCTTACGACCGCGTTGCTGATACTGCGCGATGCTGCGATAGATCTCGCCCCAGAGTCCGAGTGGAAAGGGCGGGATGAGTCGGTGATGGCGTCGGATCAGAACCGCAAGACGCGTGAGCAGGTAAAGATGACGCAGCAGATAGGCGACGAGAATCAGCGTCCAGACCCAGGCCCATTCGGGAGCGAGCAGCCACTGCGCGGTGCAGAGGACGGTCGTGGCCGTGAGCAGCCACACCTCGAACGACAAGGCGCGACGCCAGGACTCTCCCCGTGGGTCTGGATTGCCGGCCAATCGCGTCAGGTCTTGTCCGAGAAGCGATAGCCCACACCGCGCACGGTCTGGAGCAGTCGGTCGTGGCCGGACGTCTCGAGCGCTTTGCGCAGGCGGCGGACATGCACATCGACCGTGCGTTCCTCCACATAGACCTGATCGCCCCAGACCTGATCGAGCAGCTGCGAGCGGCTGAAGGCGCGATCGGCGTGGGTCATGAAGAAATGCAGGAGGCGATATTCGGTCGGGGCGATGTCGACGGGGCGTCCCTCGGCGGTCACGCGATGGCTGATGTTGTCGATGCGCAGACCCCCGACGTCGATCTCGTCCGCCGGCTCGTCGGTGATCTTCGCCCGCCGCAAGACCGCCTTGACGCGAGCGACCATCTCGCGCGGCGAGAAGGGCTTGGCGATGTAGTCGTCGGCCCCGGTGTCGAGACCCTTGATCCGGTCTTCTTCCTCGCCGCGGGCGCTGACCATGATGATGGGTACGGCGCGGCTTTTCGGATTCTGCTTGAGCTGTTGGGCCAGCTCGAGACCGGATCGCCCCGGCAGCATCCAGTCGAGCAGGATGAGGTCCGGGCTCTCGTTGATCAGGAGCTTGCGCGCTTCGTCCGCATGGGCGGCCTCGATCACGCGATACTCGGCGTTCTCGAGTGCGAAACGCATGACCTCGCGAATATCCGGTTCATCGTCGACGACAAGAATGGTGGTCATGGTGTTGTGAACCGCGTCCGCAGTGATCTGTGATGTTTCAAATGGGCCTCGGCCGTGCCGGGGCGATCCGTCACCGATGTCGACGCGCATTCTATTGACGATTGATGACGTCTCTATGACAGCGTCGCCCGTTGCGCATGATTCTGCCGGTGTCAGCCCGTGTAGCGGATACCGCGGCCCTGCAGCCACTGACCGAGACGCTCGACCTTGGTGCGGAGATCGCAGGTTGGGGGAAGCTGTTCCAGATGATAGCCATACTCGATCAGGAGCGCAGTCTGCTCCTCGGCGCCGAGCTCATTCCACTCGCGCAGCGGCGGGCCGGCGTTCGGTGTTGCAGGCTGCTCGCTCATGCCGGCGGCGCCTTCAGCTCGGCCTCGACCTTGGCGAAGCGCGCGGCGAGCCCCTCGTGTTTGCGCCTGTCCGCGCGACTGACCAGAAGGATCGCAAGCGTCGCGAAAAGGATGCCGGGCACGATCTCGTAGAGGTCGAAGAGTCCGCCTTGGAGCTGTCGCCATCCCAAGACGGTCAAGCCGCCGACCAGGATCCCGGCGAGCGCGCCGAGTCCGGTCATGCGCGGCCAGTACAGCGATAGGACCAGTGCCGGGCCGAAGGCTGCACCGAAGCCGGCCCAGGCGTAGGCGACCAGATCCAGCACCATGGCCTCCGGGTCGAGCGCCAGCCAAAAGGCGGCGACCGAGATCACGACGACCGTGATCCGCCCGACGGCGACCAGCTCGCGCGCCCCGGCCTTGCGCCGCAGCAGGGTGCGATAGAGGTCCTCGGTGAAGGTGGAGGAGGAGACCAACAACTGCGAGTCCGCGGTGCTCATGATGGCGGCGAGGATGGCGGCGAGCAGGAATCCGGCCACCAAGGGATGGAACAGCAGGTCGACGAGCAGGATGAAGACCGTCTCGCGCGCCTCGCCCTGGAGCGGCTGCTCGATGATCAGGATGCCGGCGAGACCGGTCAAGGTCGCGCCCGCCAGCGTGACCGCCACCCAGGTGACGGCGATCCAGCGGGCCAGCGGGACCTTTCGGGGCGAGGCGATGGCCTGGAACCGGGCGAGGATGTGCGGCTGACCGAAATAACCCAGGCCCCAGGCCGCCAAGGACAGGATGCCGATGAGGCCCAGCGCGCTGCCGTCCGCTCGGGTGAAGGGATCCAGCAGGTTCGGGTTGGCCGCCTCGATCACCTCGAGCGCCAATCTGGTGTCTCCGATCTGCGACACGGCCACCAAGGGCACGGCGACCAAGGCTACCGCCATCAGCATCCCCTGCAGGACATCCGTCCAGGAGACGGCCAGAAACCCGCCGACCGCGGTGTAGACCATGATGGAGAGGACGCCGATCGCCACGGCCCACACGTAAGGCAACCCGAAGACCGATTGGAAGAGCTTGCCCCCGGCCACCAAGCCGGCGCTGGTATAGAGCAGAAAGAACAGCAGGATGAACAGGGCGGCGATGCCGCGCAGCCATCCGGCCCGGTCATCGAATCGGTTGGCGAAATATTCCGGCAGGGTCAAGGCGTTGCCGTATGCCATGCTGAAGACGCGCAGGCGGGCGGCGACCAGGCGCCAATTCGCCCAAGTACCGAGCAAGAGGCCGCCGGCGAGCCAGATCGACTCCAAGCCGGCGGCGTAGGCGAATCCGGGCAGACCGAGCAGCAGCCAGCCGCTCATGTCCGAGGCGCTTGCGCTCAATGCCGCCACCCCGCTGCCGAGCCGCCGCCCGCCGAGGATGAAGTCCGACAGATCCCGAGTGCGTCGATAGGCATACCAACCGATCATCCAGACCACGGCGAAGTAGACGGCGAAGGTGAACGCGAGGATGAGCGGATTCTGGGTCGACATGCGGGGTCCCTGCGGTTGGCCGATGCGCCTTGTCGGATCGGTCTCGGAGCGTTAAACCGCGCCCGGAGCGGTAGGCGATGTTGTTGGATGGGATCGGCCCAGGCGGACTTGACGACCGCCGGAGATGGCGCGGTTTAATAATTAATAATTAAGGCGATTTCCGCAAATTTCCATACCCGTAGGTTGTGCTGACGATAGGAAGCACAACTTGCGCCTACGGTCGGTTGTGCCTCGCACGGCTCGGCACAACCTACGCCCTTGGCACGAAGGTTTCCGGAATTCGCCTAAAAACTCTAATATTTCAAGTCGCGTCCCCGCCAAGAGCCATGGATACAGACAAGGTCGAGCTCACTCGAAAGCGAGCATCTCGCTCTGGACAGGGCGTAGTTTAGGGTTTGACTGCTGTCGTTTCCAAACCGAGGTCAAGCGTACGGCTCTCCTCCCGACGGCCATCCGGATCAACCGCCGCCGGCGTGGGAGGAGTTGGAGAAATACGGCGTGGAGCCGGCGTTTTGGGACATGGTCGCGAGTCACTTCGGCTATCGGGACGAGACGCCGACGCTGAAGACCCTGTTGCTCCGACTGCTGGTTTCGGATTTTGATCAGTCCTGTCGCGCGGAGCTGCCCGAGAGTCTCAAGTCACTCGTGCTCTGCCCGCGGGGTGCGGCGAGCGCGGTGGTCTGTCTTGCCCAATGGCGCGACAGCAGTACCCGCGGCGCATCCTACGAGCGGCTGTCGGGTCATGTGGCCGACGCCATCAAGCTGGAGCAGCACCTCGGATCACTGACGATCGATCACCTGGCGGAGGTCAAGACCTTTCTGCTGGTCGAGCAGGTGATCGCCAGCCGACTCCGCGATCAGATCCTCGACACGCAACAGACCCTCAAGCCGCAAGCCAATCGGGCCATCGCCGCACAGCGCCGGGATGGCTACTGGGCTACGGCAACGCTGCCCGACACCGCTGCCGCGCCGCGGCGCACGCTGTCGGCAGTCTACGACGCCTTGCTGGCCGCCGCGGAATTGCTCGCCCTGCGTAACCAATCGCTCGGCGGATTTGCGTCTGCGGATCCGCAAGGGGTGTTGAGCGCCTATTGCCGAGAGCGTGGATGTCGATGGCGTGCAGCGCCGTCCCGCGCCGCCGTGCGATCAGCGCCCGACGCCGACGGCATACTCCCCATCACAGGCACCGATTGGCTCGACGACGATGCCGCCCACCGACTGGTCGAGCTCATCGCGGTAGCATGGGGTGGGGGAGTGGATAGTGGGTAAGAAGTGGATAGTGAAAAGTGGATAGTGGGAGAGAAGTGTGTCGTGAAGAAAAACTATCCACTATCCACTGTCCACTTCTTCCCTAGAAGATAACCTCAGTTTCCTGGCTGCCAACCTCTCACCGAAGAAGGACGAATCCAGCCGCGAGACCCTCCGCCGCTATCTGAGCGACCGCTTCTTCAAGGACCATCTCCAGACCTACAAGAACTGCCCCATCTAATGGTGTTTATCCAGCGGCAAGCAGAAGGCGTTTCAGTGCTTGGTTTACCTGCACCGTTACCACACTGGCACCCTGGCGCGGATGCGGATGGAATACGTGGTGCCGCTGCAAAGCAAGATGGCCGCCCTCATCGACAAGCTCAGGGACGACATCCAGGCCGCCGGCAGCTCCGCACAGGCCAAGCGCCTGCAGAAAGAGCGTGACAAACTCACCAAGCAGCTCAAGCAACTGCGCCACTTCGCCGACCAAGGGCATCGCCTTGGATCTGGACGACGGCGTTAAGGTCAACTACGCCAAGTTCGGCGATCTGGTGGCCGAGGTGGAGACGGTAACGGGGCAGAAAAGCGATTGATTTAACGCGGAGAGCTCGGCTTTGGTCACCGTTTCGTCCAGGCCTCTTGGGTTCCCCAACCGGACGCGAAACTCTGGCCGCACGCCCCAGGTACGCCGACTTCAGTCGGCACCCCGGGGAGGCGGACTTCAGTCCGCCGCGCGGGCGCGCTCGGGCGACTGAAGTCGCCCGTACCCGGGGTGCCGGATGAATCCGGCGTACCCAAGCGGTCGCGGGCGGCGACCTGGGCACTGCCGATGTGGCCGAAACGATGATCGAGGCCGAGAGCTCAACCCTATGCGTGTTCCCACGCTCCAGCGATTGTGAAAGAATTCACCGTAGGTTGGGGTGAGGAACGAACCCCGGCATCCGCGGATTTGCAACCGATTAAAATGCTGGGGTTCGCAAGCTCACCCCAGCCTACGGCATGCTCTCTTTCGGCCCGACGCAGGAATACGTTCACAGTCTCCGGAGCGTGGGAGCCAGACTGGCTGCAATAGAGTCTGAAGTCGTATGCCAAAGCTATACGAGTAGATTCACAGGAGACTCAACTCAACACCAATCTTATTCAGCTTAACGCAGCCGAGCAGATTGACGATTACCGGTTATGTCTGAGCTTCTCCGACCCGTGATCGATCTTTATCGTAATGCCCTGGAGCATCGTGTTTCGTCGGACCACATCGCGGCTTGATCGGCCGGTGAATCCCCGCCCGCCGATATCAAGGCTGCAGCAGCTGCGCCTGGGCCAAACGACTGTAGAAGAAGCGCGACAAGCTCACCAAGCCGCTCGACGAGCTGCGCCGCTATGACGAAGAATTGCGCCATCACGCCGACCAGCGCATCGCCCTGGATCCGGACGACGGCGTCGAGGTCAACGACAGCAAGTTCGGCGATCTGCTGGCCGAGGTGAGGACGGTAACGGGGCAGAAAAGCGACTGATCCAAACGTGGAGATTGCAACCATGACCATCGCTGAACAGATCTACGAGGAAGTCCGGACGCTGCCAGACGAACTGGCGCGCGAAGTCCTCGATTTCGTTGGCTTCATTGAAGCCAAGTACGCCTTGAAACCAGCGTCCGAGCGGGACTTACAGCCACCCAAACGACGGGCGCGGACGCCGGGCAGTGCCGCAGGCAAGCTGACAGTGTTGGTGGAGGATGACGAGCATCTGAAGGACTTCCAGGATTACATGCCGTGAGAGTCCTGCTCGATACCCATGCGTTGCTGTGGTTCCTCCTTGCGGATCGCAAATTGTCCCAACGGGCGCGGGAACTGATCTCCAACGCCGAGACAACCGCCTGGGTACGCCGGATTCATCCGGCACCTGGGGACGGGCAACTTCAGTCGCCAGAGCGCGCCCGCGCGGCGGACTGAAGTCCGCCTTCCCCAGGTGCCGACTGAAGTCGGCGTACCCGGGGGTGCGGCCGGAGTCCCGTCTGGCCGCTCCAGCGGCCCGAGTGCCGACTCGACGCTGGAGCGTTGACACTTGCTCCCACGCTGGAGAGACTGTGCAAGTATTCCCGCTCGGGATCGAAAACGACGGTTCCGCGTAGGTTGGGCCGACGCAGGAGACCCAACAATCCAGCGGGGACCTCGACCTCATCGATCGGGCTTCGTTCCTCGGCCCAACCCACAAGGAATTCTTGCACAGTCTCTGGAGCGTGGGAGCCAGACTGTTGGCCGGAGTTACGAACAAGGCCGTAATCGACAACGACAACGACCGGCGCATTGACCGGATTCGAGGAATTTCCCATGACCGAAGCACGGATCCTGAATCGCGAGCCTGTCTTTCAAGGACGGGTGATCGATGTCGCCCTCGAGACTGTCGCCATGCCCTCCGGGCATGAGGTGCAGCTCGAGATCATCCGTCATCCCGGCGGGGCGGCCACGGTCGCCTTGGACGAGCAGGACCGCGTCTGTCTGCTGCGCCAGTTTCGACACGCGGCGGACGGCTGGCTGTGGGAGCTTCCGGCGGGAAAGATCGATCCGGGCGAGACGCCGCGCGACACGGCGACCCGCGAGTTGGCCGAAGAAGCCGGCCTGACCGCGGAGGACTGGAGCGATCTCGGGCCGATGCACAGCTCGCCGGGGGTCTTCACCGAGGTGATTCACCTCTGGATGGCCCGCGGACTGACCCGCCAGCCGCTCGCGCATGAGCAGGACGAGCTGATCGAGGTCCATTGGCTGCCTTTGGCGCAGGCCCTGGATTGGTGCAACGACGGCGAGATCACAGACGCCAAGACGCTCATCGGTCTCTATCGTGCACACGGCATGATCAAGAGCGCCCTCGAAATGCTCTCCGAGGACGCGGGCTGCTAAACCGCGCCCGGCGCGGTATGCGATGTTCTTGGATGGGATCGGCCCCGGCAGACTTGACGACCGTTGGAGCCGGCGCGGTTTAGAACATTTAACAACAGATCATTTTTAACCGCGTCCCCGCTAAGGCGATTTCCGGAAACCTTCATGCCAAGGGCGTAGGTTGTGCCGAGCCGTGCGAGGCACAACCAACCGTAGGCGCAAGTTGTGCTTCCTATCGTCAGCACAACCTACGGGTATGGACGTTTGCAGAA
>NZ_JBBWVD010000070.1:0-12162 GCF_041903745.1 Thiocapsa sp. C2-2m
GCAGCAGCATGTTGGTGACGCAGAGCATGTGCGGGAGCTGCTTCTTCTCCACGGCGCGGAGCCCCGAACGGAGGTCCTGCTCGTCCTCCGGGCGCTTCACGTAGTGCTCGCGCATGTGCCGTATGGCGCAGGTGAGGAAGCCGCCGGTGCCACAGGCCGGGTCGAACAGGATCTCGCCGGGCTTGGGGTCGATACGTGCGGCCATGAAGGCGGTGATGGCGCGTGGGGTGTAGTACTCGCCCGCGTTGCCGGCGCTTTGTAGGTCGTTGAGCAGCTGCTCGTAGATGTCGCCGAAGTGTTTGCGCTCGGCCAGGTCGTTGAAGTCGACGCCGCTGATCTTGTTGATGACCTGGCGCAGAAGCTGGCCCGACTTCATATAGTTGTAGGCGTCCTCGAAGACGCCGCGCACCACGCGGGCGCGATTGGCGTTGGCGCCGAGGGCTGGCAGCTCCTTCAGAGAGGGAAAGAGGTCTGCGTTGATGAAGCCGAGCAGTTCCTCGCCGGTCATGCCCTCCGGGTCGGCCGCCCAAGTACGCCATTGCAGGCGCTCGGGTATGGGCGAGCGGTAGCCGTCGCGCATCACCTCCAGCTCTTGGTCCTGGTCGTCGATGATCTTGAGGAAGAACATCCAGCAGAGCTGGGAGAGGCGTTGGGCGTCGCCGTCGACGCCGACATCCTGGCGCATGATGTCTTGGATGGATTTGACGGTGGTTCTTGCGGACATGGACTAGGCGGTTTCCTGGTAGAGGGCGGCTTGCATCGCGTGAACGGCCTGCTCGAAGCCGGCCTTGTTGCCGAACTGCTTGACGAGCTGGAGCGGGGTGCCCATGGCGTTGAAGGGCGGGATCTCCAGCACACGGACGTTGTCCAGTCCGGCAACCATGCCTTCGTCCTGGTACTTGGTCAGCAGGGCCTCCAAGACGGCGCGGGCCTGGGGGCCGTATTTGGTAAAGACGTCGCCCTTAACGACTTTGCCGGCGCGCTCGCGGCGGGTGAGCGGAGGCTGGTCAAAAGCGATGTGACAGATCAGGTCGAAGGGGTCGAGGTCCTTGCCGAGTTCTTCCATCAAGGGGTCGAGCAGGAGCCCCTCTTCGGCCAGCTCCGCGATGATAGCCTCCTTGCGCTCGGCGGAGCGCCAGCGGCGGAGGAACTGGTCGAGGCTGGCGTAGCGACTACGGATCGCACGGCGGGAGTAATCGCGCAGGCTCTCGGTGACGAGCTTACCGTCTTCGTCGAGATATTCCACGCGCTCTGCCAGCACGGTCACCGGTCTGCCCTTGATGTAGTACTTGGGCGGCGGCTCGCCAACGCCTGGCGGGAGGGTGATGTCCGGCGGTTGCGGGTTGTCGACGACGGTCTCGTCCTCGCCGGGTTCCGGCGGGATCGCGTCGTCCCCCTCATCGACGGGCGACACGTCCTCCGGGGGGACTGGCGGGTCATCCTCGCCCGGCTCGTAGATCTGCACCGGCTCGCCGTCGAAGTCCGGATCCGCGAAGTGGTTGGTCGCCTTGCGGAAGTCGACCAGGGTGAAGTAGTACTTCTTGGTGTCCTCATGCACCCGAGTGCCGCGGCCCACGATCTGCTTGAACTCGGTCATGGAGCCGACCTCACGGTCCAGGACGATGAGGCGGCAGGTCTGGGCATCGACCCCGGTCGAGAGCAGGCGCGAGGTCGTGACGAGCACCGGGTACTTGGCCTCGGGGTCGATGAAGTTGCCGAGCTGCGCCTGGCCCTCCGGGTCATTGCCGGTGATGCGCATGACGTAGCGGGCGTTCTGCTTGGCGAGGTCTTGGTTCTCGTTGATCAGGGCCTGACGCATGCGGTCGGCGTGCTCGGTGTCCACGCAGAAGACGATGGTCTTCTGGAAGCGGTCGCCGCTCTGCTTGAGGTAGTCCGAGACCCACTTGGCGACGCGCCGGGTGCGCTCGTCGATGACCAGTACGCGGTCGAAGTCCTTCTGGTTGTAGTGGCGGTCTTCGATGTCCTCGTCGTTCAGGTCGGCCTCGCCGGGCGTCGGCCGGTAGCCCTCCACATCCACATTCAGGTGGACCTTGATGACCTTGTAGGGGGCGAGGAAGCCGTCGCGGATGCCTTGCTTGAGGGAGTAGCTGAAAACGGGCTTGCCGAAGTAGTGGATGTTGGAGACGTACTCCGTCTCCTTGGGGGTGGCGGTGAGGCCGATTTGAGTTGCGGCCGAGAAGTATTCGAGGATCTCGCGCCAAGCGGAGTCCTCGGCGGCGCTGCCCCGGTGACACTCGTCGACGATGATCAGATCGAAGAAGCCGGGGGAGAACTCGCGAAAGAGCTTCTGGCGCTCCTCGGGGCCGGTGATGGCCTGATACAGGCCCAGATAGATCTCGTAGGCGGTGTCGATGCGGCGGCGCTTGTCCAGCGCGGTGGTCAGATTGGTGCTGGTGCCGTCGGCGCGCTCGATGGTCTTGGCGTTGGTGCTGAGCTTTGCCATGGCCGCACCGAAGGGGCGAAAGTCGTTGACCATGGTCTGGTCGATGAGCACGTTGCGATCGGCCAGGAAGAGGATGCGTTTCTTCTGCCCGGACTTCCACAGCCGCCAGATGATCTGGAAAGCGGTGTAGGTCTTGCCGGTCCCGGTGGCCATGACCAGCAAGATGCGGTTAAGCCCCTTGGTGATGGCCTCCACCGCGGCGTTGATGGCGTTGCGCTGATAGTAACGGGGCTCCTTCCCGCTGCCGTCGTCGTGGTAGGGCTGCAGGACAACGGCCTCTTGGACCGGAGCGAGGCCCTTCCAGGCGCGGTACAGCTCCCAAAGGGCGTCGGGGCTGGGGAAGTCGTCCAAGCCGAGCGTGGTTTCGAGCTGGGCGCTCTGGCCCGTTCGGTCGTGGAAGACGAAGGCGTCGCCGTTGCTGGCGAAGACGAAGGGCACGTCCAGGATCAGCGCGTACTCGAGCGCTTGCTGAAGTCCGTCCGCGACGGCGTGGGTATTGTCCTTGACCTCGATGACCGCGATGGGGATGCCGCAGAAGTAGAGGATGAAGTCGGCGCGTTTGGCCTTGCCGCGGGTCACCAGCTTGCCGCGGACGATGATGCGGCCCTTGGTGAAGTAGACCTGGCGGCGGATTTGCGTGGTCTCGTCCCAGCCGGATTTGATGATCGCAGGGGTGATGTACTTGACGCAGATGTCGTCTTCGCTCAGGGACTTCTTGTTCATGGCGTCTTCGTCCGGAGGCCGCGAGCGCAGAGCGCCGCATCAAGGGGTCCTTAGTCCTTGGACACCTTACTTCGGTTGTTGGCGCGAAACAATCCAGCGGTGTACATCTACGCCCGCCTCGCCCAATCCAGCCACGCGCGTACCGAACCCGTTAACGTAGTGACGTCGAAGTCTGCTAGTGCTGATCTCGTGCACCAGCGGTCGCTCCGATGGAAGAAGACCTTCGGCAAAGGGGCCTCCGCGATGTGGATCCCTAAACACGGCTGCCGGTGAAGCGGTTGAGGTGGCTGAAGAGGACGCGGGCAGCGCCCGCAATGCGGTTGATGCCGGGAGCCTAGCACCTAGCGCCTGGAGACGAGAGTTTGACATCAAATCGTGGGCGGGGCGGTAACGACAGATTATCCGACGGCGTGGGGGGGTGAAAATCATCCAAAAACTGGGCCGGGAGACGTGCGAGGTCTGGTCCAGTTGGTCCAGCTGGTCCGGGCAAAAACAGAAAAAGTATTTCAGCGAGCGTTCGGTGCGTCGTGCTGCTCTACCGAACTCTATAAAATACTTTCTCAAAAAGGGTGGACTAGATGGACCAAGTGGACTAGCCTTTATTTACAATTGGTTACGATCTCTTTCCCCGTGGACCAACCAGCCCGAAAGCTGGACTGGTCCACTGTAAACGCGGACTGATCCACCATCCGGCTAGTGAACTCGCGCGTCCGCCCCCCTGCCGGAGCCGCTGTTGCGGTGAAAACCAGGACTTGGTCCAATCTGGTCCAGCCTTCGACCATAAGCCTTGGACCAAGGTCTCGTCGGACGGGGCCTCGTCCTCGTCGTCATCCCAGGGCCAAGGCATCTTCGTCGCGCTTTCGAAAGCGGCTCGGCACGCGCCGAGAGTCGGAATGCTCAACACCCGCGGTCGGTCGGAATTCACCCTAAAAAGAGCAGTTAAAACGCAAAGGCGCAAAGAACGCAAAGGCGTTCAGTGCCTTGCTTCAATGAGGCTATTCACCCAAAGGGTGAACGTCGTTCGCATTGCAGTTTCTTGTTCTCCTTTGCGTCCTCTGCGCCTTTGCGTTTCCAAATGCCGGGTTTAGGTTCACCGATGCGCCTAGGCGTTTCGTACCGACATCACCCAGCTTCTTCAGTTTCTGGATCCGGCTAGTCAGGTCCCATCGACCGCGGGCGAGACTCCGGCCAGTAGGATCTCCCCGGTTTGCAGACAGTGGAGCCACCACTGGGTCAGCGAGTCGAAGCCGCGTACCTTCGCATCGCGTTTAGTGCGCTGATCAAGGCCCATGTCCGGAAGGGTTCTCGGGTTGAAATCGCCGATGTCGAGTTTCAGCAGATGGTCGATAAACGCTTCCTGTCCACCGTTGTCGATGTGCTCGGCCAGCCTCTTGAAGTAAGCCGTGTCGCCCTTGCGGTGCTCGCTCACGTCCAAGATCAGAAAGCGCCGGTCATCGAGACCAACCGGCGCGACCCAATCGTTGTTGGAAGCCATGATCAGGTGCACACAGTTCCGGACCCGGTATTTCGGGACGTACTTCCGTTCAACCGGCAGATCTTCATCGGTGATAAGGCTCTTGAGGACGCCTTCCTGGTCCTTGCTGCCGCCCCAGACGGCCTCGTTGGCGAACACCAGGACCGAGGTCGCAAGGTGGTCGTTGAATTTGCCGACGAGATCATCGGATTTAACCGCAAGGCTGGCATGATCACCGAACGCGCGCACGAGTATGTCGATGATGATGTTCTTGCCGGTACCCTCTCCGAACTTCAGAACAATGACCGTATGGCCGCGCTCCTGCGGCTTCTGGAACATCCGCGCCAGCCAGAACATCACGTATTGATACGCCACCTCGTTCGTGCTGCACCAGACCTCCCGAATGTGATCCAGGATCAGCTGACACTCACCCGGTTGCGGGACCAACGCCAACCCCTGGTAGAGGTTGAGTGTTTTCTCATCGGGTAGAACGACCTCTCCTGCAACAAGTCCAGCGACGAGGCTGCGGTTCTCTTGGCGGAGCACCTCGATCCGGCGAAGGCGTGGGCTCCTGCACCCGAGGTTTACGTCGAACCCGAGCCGTTGATTCCGACGTTCACACAAGCCGCAGCGGCCTTCATCAGGCTGAACCGGCATGGCTGGAGCAATCGCAAACACGCAAGACAGTGGACGACCACACTCAAGACCTATGCTCGCCCGACGCTCGGCAACAAGCCCGTGGACAAGGTCACGACCGACCACATTCTCTCGGTGCTCAAGCCAATCTGGATCACGAAGACCGAGACCGCCAAACGCGTCCAAGGGCGCATCGAGAACATCCTCGACTTTGCCGCTGCCCGGCAGTGGCGGGATACGGCGAATCCGGCCCGTTGGCGAGGTCATCTGGACAAGTTGTTGCCGAAACCGACCAAGGTTAAGACGGTCCGGCAGCAGCCCGCCCTTCCCTATCAAGACGTCGCTGCGTTTTTGGTGCAATTGCGCGGATTGACCAGCATCTCCGCCCGCGCGCTCGAGTTCCTGATTTTGACCGCATGCCGCACCGGGGAAGTCTTGGGTGCACAATGGACCGAGATCGACCTCGCGGCCCGCGTGTGGACGATACCGGCCGTGCGCATGAAGGGAAATCGCGAGCATCGGGTGCCGTTGAGCGATGCCGCGATGGCCGTCATCGAGACCCTTCCGCACATCGTCAATCACCCTTATGTGTTTCCGGGCGCCAAGCACGGTCGACCGCTCTCCAATATGGCCCTGCTGCAGGTCATGCGTGGCCTGGGGTTCGGCGTCGGCGGCACGCGGGGCGACGCGGTCCCGCACGGATTCCGCTCGTCGTTCCGAGATTGGGCCGGTGAAGTGAGCAGCTTCCCGAACCATGTTTGCGAGATGGCCCTGGCCCATGTCATCGGCAACAAGGCCGAAAAAGCCTATCGACGCGGCGATCTGTTCGACAAGCGCCGCGCCATGATGCTGCAATGGGCGCACTGGTGTACCGGGAGTGGCGTCACCGATGTCGAGCCGGAGGCATGCGTGGTCAGCGCACCTGAACGGCCTCGCAATCCCGTCGCCGACGCGCATTCCGATCCGGTGCAGCGACACCGGGATCGCCACTGACAGAATGAATCCATGACCGAAATCCCCGTTCAACCGACACCCGCCGACGACCTCGACACCCCGTGGAAGGACGCCGTCGAGCATCACTTCCCGGAGTTTCTCGCGTTCTATTTTCCGGCGGCCCACGCCGGAATCGACTGGACCCGAGGCCATCGCTTTCTCGACCAGGAACTGGCTCAAGTCGTGAAGGATGCCGCGCTCGGCAAGCGCGTCCTGGACAAGTTGGTCGCCGTCCATCGGCTCGGCGGGAGCGAGGACTGGGTCTACGTCCATATCGAGATCCAGGGCGGGCACGACACGCACTTTGCCAAGCGCATGTTCACCTACAACTACCGCCTGTTCGATCGCTATGATCGCCCGATCGCCAGCCTCGCGGTCCTTGCCGACGACAGTGCCTCCTGGCGTCCGGACAACTTCGGCTTCTCGTTGTTCGGCTGCCGGCACTGGCTGGAGTATCCGCTGGTCAAACTGGTCGACTTTGCCGATCGACTCGAGGCGCTGTTGGAGGATGCCAACCCGTTCGCGATCGTCACCGCCGCGCATTTGCTGACCCGCCAAACCCGCGGCGACGCCGAGCAACGCTATGCGGCAAAATGGCGGCTTGCGCGACTCCTCTACGAACGCAATTGGGACCGCCAACGCATCATCGATCTGTTTGCCGTCATCGACTGGATGATGACCCTGCCCGTCGAGTTGGAAGCGAAGCTGTGGCAGGCCCTCACGACCCTGGAGAGAAACAAGACCATGCCCTACGTGACATCCGTCGAACGCCTCGGCTATACGCGCGGTCATTCGGAAGGCCGTGAAGAAGGCCGTGAAGAAGGCCGTGAAGAGGGCCGGCGCACCGAGGCGGAGACCTTGGTACGCAAGCTGCTGCAACGCCGCCTCGGTGTTTTGCCCGGACAGATCGACGCGCGTGTCGGCGCGCTGTCGCTGGAACGTATGGAAGCGCTCGGCGAGGCGCTCTTGGACTTCACGTCCGTGGATGACCTTGACGCCTGGCTCCGACAGCACTGATCCGGTGGTGCGCTACCCACGACCGACGCCGGTCCGAAAACCCGCCGATCTCGGATGACGAGATCGACCGACGATCCGGCAACCGGCGTCCTATGCGGATGGTGATGAACATCGCGGGGAACCCCGCGATGCGCGTCCTGGTCCTGTGCGGAGCCGACTCGCCCGTCTTTCACGCCGCCCGAGGGGTCCGAGCGCTCCTGGAGAACGGTGACGCCCCGGATCGGCGCATCATCGCCGCGCACGGGCACCTCCCGGTCCTCGGCAATCTGCCCGCCGAACGGATCGAGCGCTTTCGTCGTCGGGTGGTCCTGGTGGATGCGACCGGCGTCACCGACAGCGCGGCGATTGCTCGGTCGGTTGCGGATGCGGGCTTACGGGCCGCGGCGCTCCCGCTGCTCCCGGCCGCGAGCGAACCCGATGGCGAGCGCGCCGAGCCGACTTTCAAGCGCATCCCTCGGGCGGTCATCGCGAGCCGATCGGATACGACCCCAAGGCATTCTTCCTCGTCATGCTGGATCGCCCGGCCGGGGAGAGCCTCTGTCGGCACGACCTGGCGGACAACACCCCGGCGGAGGCGATTCGCTCCCGCTCGGGCTAGCGCATTCTGCCGGGGCTGCTGCGCGCCGAGCTCGTCTCGCAGCTCGGCCATGCCGGCTATCTCGGCACCGAGCTCGCCAAGGCCGAGACGGCTCTGCGGCTCGGACTGGACTACGAGCAGGACAGACGGCTGATCGCGCCGGGCGATAGCGCGTGCGGCATGTGGACGACCGATCGCCGTTGTCCGCGCCGGCAAGATCCTCGATAGCGCGCGGAACCATCCGTCGCTCCCGAGAGCCGGCGCCTGCGGAACTCAGGTGTCGGTCTGCCGACGAGAGCGTCCCCGCATGATCGAACGCGGACGGCTCGCCCGGGTGGCGTTAGCCGGTGGTGTAGTTTCCAAGCGGAAGGGTCCGTTCTCGACCCCTTGCAGTCACAGGCACCACAAAAAGAGCGTCCGCTGCTGCCAGATCAGCGGACGTTGCGATGCTGGTCATCGCTGCTAACGGGGAAGTATAAAGGACCCAAGCCCGCAGATTGGTCGCCGATAGCGATTCCGTGGTACGCCCTATTTGCCTTTCACGCCAGAGCAGCCGCCATGCTGGCTCAAGCTGATGGCCCTGATCAAGATGCACACCAAGGCGCTGGCAATCACCCGAAGTAGGAAGGAATCACTCGCAGTCCATTCAATCGCTGCAGTACTACGCGAACGCCGCTGGTTGTGAGCTCGAACTGCGATTGGGTCTCAAGTTCCAGGCAATCAGCCGGCGTCGAATGACAATTCCCTGACGGGGAGTATTCGAAGGGTCTCAATCGAACCGCAGACCGAACAATCCACCGGTAACGGATGCATCCGTCAGACCCACGTCCACTATGTAGTTCATGACATCGAATCCCGCCGGCAACTCGGCTTTACCCAACTCATCCGAGTTCAGGGTGACGATGTACTGGAATCCGAGCGTCTCCGCCCGCTCGGCCCCGAGCCGCAAGGCTTTGCCCACCTGACGCCCATCCACGCCGTCGAACAGGTGGCTGTCGTGGATGAGGAAGCCTGGCCCTAGGCCGCGACGGGTCCACAGTTCCATGAGTAACAGGTCGAAACAGAAAACCTGCATACGGCTGATACCAGTGCTGCGGTGGGCAGGAATGTCGATGCGAAGCTCTGGGCCGTTGTTGGTTGGCTCGACGGTCAGGGTACCGGGGCGCTCGTAGAGTGCATTCGATAACTCGGCAAAAATCAGGACGGCCTCTTCGATGATCTCGCGCTCATCCCGATAGTCGTCGAGCAATCGCTTGTGGAGTCCGGCCCGCTCGATCTTCACATCGGTAGCCGTGCTCTCCAGCCGCTCGGCAGTGTCGAGTGCGTGACGCAGTCCCTCTGCCTCCACCTGGATGCGGCTCAGTTCCCCTTGCAATTGGGTGAGTTGGTCCAGGGCGCCATGGGCGCGCAGCATCTCCATGATCTGAGCACGGCGCCGGTCGAGTCTGGACTGCTCGCGCTCGCGCTCATGGATCCGGTGCTCGGCTGCTTCGACCTCTCCGGTCAGGTGCGAGCGGCGGTTGTCGACGATGGAGCGATGGAAGAGGCGGACCTCATCAAAGCGTCGGGTGGCACTCTCGGGCAGCACGACCCCCGCCTCCGCATAGAGACGCTCCAGGTCTTGGGTGGCTGGCGGTTCTTCCGTATCCATCGCCTGTTGCAGATCCTCGATCAAGGCGCGGTCGAGTGTGTTCTCGTCGGCCAGTGCGTTCATCCGCTGGGTCAACACGGCCGCCTCCTGCTCCCGCTCGGTATATTCCGGCAGGACGACAAAGGTGCGGATGCGGTCATTGAGCGCCGTGACCCGGCGTTCCGCCAGGGTCAGGCGGGCGCGCAACTCCGCGGCGGTGGCGATGACCCTGCCAAGGGTTCCCTCTTTCGCCGCCTTACGAAGCTGCTTGATGGTTTTGTCCTTTTCCCGGACTTCCTGAAGCTGGCGCGGGATCTCCCAATCCAAGCCCAGAAGGTAGGACGCCGCAATCTGCTGATCGCCGATCTGCTGGTTCTCATCGTGCCGTTCCGGACGCTCCAGTCCACCAGCGCCCTGGCGTCGTGCGAAGTAGGGGAATAGGCTTCGGAAAGTCGGGCCGAATCGTCGGCGCGCATCATCGGGCGGCAACCCAAAGTAGTGGTGACCCAGTTGTTCGCGCCATTCCTTGATGCTCAGCGCCGATTCCGGGAGCAAGCCGCGGGTCGCGCTGCCTTGGTCAGCGGCAAGGCCGCTGACCAGGACGAGTGATGGACTGACCGCCGAACGGAGGACGCTGACGTCTTGCGGTCCGAGGTCGAGATCCAGCCCGAAGTGATAGCGACCCAAGACCTCGTTGCGGAAGATGCAGCCCTTTCCGCAATCCGCGCCGAGTACGAAGTGGATGAGCTCGACAAGGCTGGATTTGCCAGCACCATTGCGGGTCTGACGGTCGGTGGCCTCGCGCGTCTTCTCCGCCACCACGATATTGAGCCCTCGGTGGAAGCGGATCTCCTTGAAGGTCGGCAGATTGCTGAAAACGCGGTGAATCATGATGCGACCCGACGAATGCGGCCCCGCTGAAGCTCAATGGCACCAAGGAGATAGAGAAGATCCAGGGCGAGGATAAACCAATCAAAGGGGATGCTGCTGCGCTCGCGTCCTTGCGAGGATAGTCTTTCAGTCGCGGTTGACTGCGAACCTTGAGGAGCCGTCGGAGAGTGGCGTGTACGTTCGCGCCGGACCTCGTCCCAGAGGCGCGAGACCGTTTTCGGCTCGTCGAGCAGCTTGAGCAACTCGGCACCGACGGTGATGAGGGCACGGTCCTCGCGCAGGTGCTTGGTGGGAAGGATCATGGCTTGGGCTCCTCGGCCCGATCTTCGAAGATGTCGCAGCTCTCGAAGAAGTAACTCAGAACGGCGAGGACCGCCGCCTGGTGCGCTGGGTCTCTGACGACCTCATCGCCTCCGGCGAAGGCTTGCAATTCGCCGAAGATCTCGTCGGCCGTCAGACTCAAGGCGCTCAACTCCGCGTAGCGGCGGCGAAAACCCTCTGCAAGCTCTTCGCCGAAGGTTGGCTCGGACCATCCGGACAGCAGCGCTCTGACCAGTGCCTCTTTATGCCGTCCCATGCGCAGCAGGTCCAACACCGGCTTGGAGAAGGCATTCGCATAGAGCTTCTCGGGGGATACAGTTTGGATGTCTGCCTGCGGCGGCGGTTCCTGTCGCTTGATGTTGAGCAGCACGGGGCGAAGCCGGTCGAAACGCAACGCATCGAGCGAGGGCCGGGTGGGAGCGGCGTCAAACAAACGAGCAAGATTTTCAGCCGGGAGACTGAGCGCCAGGGATTGAATGTCGCTCGGCCCCCAGGATTCGGTGCGCACCGATTCGGTTTCTTCCTCCAACTCTTGGATCAACTGGATCGCTTTCGCCGGGAGACCTTCGTGATCGTTGTGGACGAAGACCCAGATCCTCATCCGACCTTCCCAGTCCATCAACGCACCAGTGAAGTCTGTGTGAATTTTCTTGAGCAGATCGGCAAGCTTGGTCGTCCGTGGTGCATAAACCTGAAACACCATTTTCTGGGAAGGCAGATAGCCGTCGCACTTCAAGTCGCCCTGATTTCCGTAGGGTCGGCTGCGCTGAAAATCCCGAGGATGGGCAAGTTCCATGATCGTGGCGAAGAGATCCTCGAACGCTTTGCCCTGCTCTTTGAGTAATCTCAGCTCGCATCGTTGCTGGTACCAGCTTCGGCTCAGCTCATCCATTCATCGCACCCAGGATCCATACTCTCGGCAGAGCGCGAGAATACATCCCTCGTTTCCGGATGGCTAACTGCCGAGAAACGGAACTTCGTCCTTGATCCTCCGACAGCCGGTGGTTTGCAAATACCAGCTCTCGCATGGCGTCCAAACCTTCCGCTCGGTCGGATGATTTGGGAGTCCGGTCTGAGGCGGGTGCCTGCCGCTGGCATCCAGCCCCCATAGGCCGGTTATGGCCTTTTGCTGCCGTTAGGGTCGCCTGAACCGACCCAAGACCAGCTGGTCCGCAGGCAGCCGCAAAAGCGGCGGACGAATCCGGTAGGGTCAGCGCGGATTACTCTGAGGAATTCTCGTGGAATAACGGTAACCGACAACAGCCGGGCTCCTCATCCGACCTGCTCCTGACCGACGCCGCCCTGCAAAGTCAATGTGCGTATTCCACGCCCATTCGGCCACCCATTCCACGGGCATTCGGCCACTGATTCCACGCTGATTCGGCCACCCGTTCCACGGCGATCCGGCCACTGATTCCACGGCCATTCGGCCACCC
>NZ_JBBWVD010000029.1:0-77809 GCF_041903745.1 Thiocapsa sp. C2-2m
GCTAATCGGACATGAGCTCGTCTCGACGCGAGAGCCGAAGCCCCCTTTCACCCGTAGGTCGTATGCGGTATTAGCCCGAGTTTCCCCGGGTTATCCCCCACGTCGAGGTGGATTCCCATGCATTACTCACCCGTCCGCCACTCTACTCGCCCCGAAGGACTTTCGCGTTCGACTTGCATGTGTTAGGCATGCCGCCAGCGTTCAATCTGAGCCAGGATCAAACTCTTCAGTTCAAACCGTCATCATCTACCGAAGTAGATGATTTATCCTTGCTCAACAAACTCTTCGTCACCGAAGTGCTTGCCGATGTCTCTTTGGAATCATCCAAACGACACCGGAGCACCCGCACAAATTATCTGATGACCCGATATGTTAAAGATCTCTCTCTCAGCTCGACTCGGTTCCGGCATCGCCGATCTTCCGCTCCGCCAAGACCGACAATTCTACAGCTCCCGAGGAGCTTGTCAACCCCCCGCCTCGCGCTCCCTCACCCCGCAACACCTCGCCTCCCTCGCTCCGGCAGCCCCTCCAGGACCACCACCGCTTCCGGTTTCCCCTCAGCGAGCCGCGCATTCTATACCTCTGCGCACCACTGTCAATGCCCGTGTGACGACGCGGTTACGGAAAGTCCCGGAAAACGGCCAACCTGACCGCCGAGGCGCTTCAGGCACCCTTCAAGAGACCCTCACGCGCGCGATGCGCCGCTTACCGACCTGATAGAGGTGCTGGCTGCCGGCAGCGCAGGACAGGCGGGCATCTTCGATCCGCTCACCGTCGATACGCACGGCACCCTGTCCGATCAGGCGGATCGCCTCAGAGGTACTGCCGACCAGACCCGCCGCCTTGAGTAGATTGGCAATCGGCAGCGCGCCGCCCTCGCCCGCCGACACGATCTCCTCGGGGACATCCTCGGGTATCGCGCCACGCTGAAACCGTGCCACGAACCCGTCGAGCGCTTGCCGTGCACACTCGGCGTCATGGAAACGGGTGACTAGCTCCAGCCCGAGCTCGAACTTGATGTCCCGCGGATTGGCGCCTTCGCGCACCGCGTCCCGCCGCGCCTGAATCTCGGCGAGATCCCGCGTGCTGAGGAGCTCGAAATAGCGCCACATGAGGTCATCCGACACCGACATGATCTTGCCGAACATCTCGTCGGGTGCATCCGTGATGCCGATGTAGTTACCCAAAGACTTCGACATCTTCTGGGTGCCGTCCAACCCTTCGAGGAGCGGGACCGTAATGACCACCTGCGGCTCCTGGCCGTAGGCCTCCTGGAGCTGGCGCCCGACCAAAAGGTTAAACTTCTGATCGGTTCCTCCCAGCTCGACATCCGCCTGCAGCGCGACGGAGTCGTAGCCCTGGATCAGGGGATAGAGAAATTCGTGGATCGCGATCGGCTGCCCGCCCTTGTAACGTTTGGCGAAATCGTCACGCTCGAGCATCCGAGCCACGGTGTGTCGGGCTGCCAGCTGAACCAAGCCGGCCGCTCCGAGCCCTTCGAGCCATGACGAGTTGAAGACGACACGCGTGCGATCCGGGTCGAGGATCCGGAAAACCTGATCTTGATAGGTCTTAGCGTTGTCTTGAATCTGCTCGCGGGACAGGGGCTTGCGTGTTGCGCTCTTTCCCGTGGGGTCGCCGATCATCCCGGTGAAATCACCGATGAGAAAGAGGATCTCATGCCCGAGATCCTGGAATTGGCGCAGCTTGTTGAGGAGAACCGTATGCCCGAGATGAAGGTCGGGGGCCGTCGGGTCGAATCCCGCCTTGATCCGCAGCGGACGCCCGAGGGCCAGCTTCCGGCGAAGTGCATCTTCGAGGAGGATTTCGTCGGTCCCGCGTTTGATGAGCGCGAGCGTGCGTTCGAGTGGCTCCATGATCGTCAATCGTCCAACCCGTTGGGCTTTGGCTAAAAGCGGACGAGGTTACGACGGAGACGAGATGCCCACAAGTCGCCGGTCATCTGTCACTCAGTTAGCCCAGGAATGGCCCCGGGCGCGGCTTGTCGCTTGGCCTCTTTTGGGTCTACACTAGTAGATACCTGGAAAACTTCGTATTTTCCGAGCCTTGTGATCGAGTGATGATGCGAGACTACAAATTTAGACAAACGGAATGGCCGAGACGCAAGGCGCGCAGCAAACCCCTCAGGGTCATCGCAGTGGTGTTGGCCGTGCTTGCGCTTGCGCTCTTGGGATATGCCGCCTGGCAGTGGTTTTCGACCCGGCCGGCCGAAGACAGCGCGGCCAAACCGCCCGATAGGCGCATCATCCCGCTTACGATTCCGCCGAAGCACTCGACGAGCGCTCCGGCCGAGTCGGAAGAATCTGCAACCCCGCCGGCGCAGGCGATCCGGCCGGGGCAGAACTAAGTCGAGAAGGACGAGCCGCAGCCGCAGGTCGTGGTCGCGTTGGGGTTGCGGATCACGAACTGAGCACCCTGGAGACCCTCGGTGTAGTCGATTTCCGAACCCATCAGATACTGCAGACTCATCGGATCGACCAACAGGGTGACGCCGTCGGTGACGACCTCCGTGTCGCCGTCCTGCACCTCTTCATCGAACGTGAACCCGTACTGGAAGCCCGAGCATCCACCTCCCTGGATGTAGACGCGCAACATCAAAGAGGGATTACCTTCCTCGGAAATCAATTGGGCCACCTTGGATGCGGCAGAATTGGTGAAAACCAGCGGTAGATCAGCGGCAACTGCGGTCGTCATGGTAGGTCGGCTCTCGGGTTGAGGATTCCAGAACACTTATCCTATGCTCTTCGTCGGTTTTTTCAAGCGCGTAGGTCCGTCGGCGAGGTAGCACGAGCGATTCGGCGACTTGAAGATTGAGTCGCATCAAGCACCTCGAGGCCATGCCTCCGGGAGCGCCCCGACCGGCGCCTCCGTCGTCGGGGACCACGGAAAGGATTCCGATGTCGGCATTAAGCGATCGTCGGACGGCTCGATCTTGATCAGAACGCTGGATGGCTCAAAATCATCGGGTAATGCGAAAGATCCGGACAGACTTTGGAGATACTCCAGCGCGATCGGCAGGGCTCGCGGTTCCGCGCTCGGGAGATCCTCGAGCGACAGCGTCACGGCACCGCTTGGGGTTCGCCCTTCGATCTCGAATCGAACATAGCCGGTGGACTCCGCGAACCCCGGGCTAACTTGGGTCAAGGTGAAGGTATAGCGGAACACCTTGGGGGTAGCTTCGGAGACGATGCGCAAGTCTTGAACCCGGATTGCGCCGCGGTCGCCCTCTTGGACCAGTCGCTTCAGGTACACAAGCTCTCGACTCAATTCCAATCGAGCGTCTTCCGCTTCCTTGAGTTGATCGGTCAGCGCGCGCACCGTCTCGCGGTCGATCTGATGACTTCGGTCCGAAATGACGCGTTCGCGCAACGCGGCCGCAAGCTCGCTTCGCAACGCATCGCGCTCCTCCACCACGGCAAGCCGCTCCTCATCGAGTGCAACCAAATCCGGCTGCAGGAGCGATGTTACACGCTCCCAGCCGAGCTCGAACCCCGCCCAGAGCGCCGCGGCCAAGAGCAGGGCATAGAAACCGCCCGCCAGCAGCCGGTAGGAGAGGCGTCGCGATGAATCAGACATGAGGTGGGTGAGAACCCGAACCGAGACTCCGGTACATGGACCGCTTGCGCATCGGATCACCCGAGTCCATCGGTCTCAAACTGGCCCGGCCTTCAGGGCAGGAGAGCCAATGCGTCCAGCCCGGCGGTTTCTTCAATTCCGAACATCAGATTCATGTTCTGAACCGCCTGCCCTGCTGCGCCCTTCACCAAGTTGTCGATCACGGACTGGACGACGACGACACCTGAGTCACCTTGACGGGTCGCCGCCATCCGGCAGAGGTTTGACCCGCGCACCGAACGGGTATCCGGATGCGCCCCACCCGGCATCGGATCGACAAAAGGCTCTTGCGCATAATAGGTCGAGAAGAGGTCGTCGAGATCGACGTCGGATCGGGTCAAGCGCGCGTAAAGCGTGGCTTCAATCCCGCGGATCATCGGGACCAGATGGGGAACGAAGGTCAGATTCAAGGCAGAACCGGAGAAACGTTCGAGGTTCTGAGCGATCTCTGGCGCATGCCGATGCCCGGGGACGGAATACGCCTTGAAGCTTTCGCCGACCTCGGCCATCAACAAACCCGTCGTCGCCTTGCGCCCGGCACCGCTGACGCCGGACTTTGCGTCGGCAATCAACCAGCTCGGATCGACCACTCCGGCGGCGAGCAGAGGCACAAACCCGAGTGTCACCGCCGTCGGATAGCAACCCGGATTCGCCACCAGTCGTGCTCCGCACACCGCATCCCGATTGAGCTCCGGCAACCCGTAGACCGCCTCGGGTAGAAGCTCGGGACAGGCATGAGGCATCCCGTACCAGGTCTCCCAGAGCACGGGATCCTTCAAACGAAAGTCGGCGGCCAGATCAACCACACGCACACCGCGTGCGAGTAGATCGGGCACTGCCTTCATCGCTGTTCCGTTGGGCGTTGCGAAGAACACGAGGTCGCACTCAGTTAGCGCACCCTCGTCGGGCGCCGTGAACTCGAGATCCAGCCGCCCCCGCAGATGAGGAAACATCTCGGCAACGGGGACCCCTGCCTCGCTCCGCGACGTGATGACCGCCAGCTCGGCGGCGGGGTGCCGTGCCAAGATCCGCAAGAGCTCCGCACCCGTATATCCCGTTCCGCCGACGATTCCGACCCTCACCATACCGACTCGACTCCAAACGCGCGAAAAGCAGAATGCGATCCTCTATCGCCCCAACGAAAAAAGCGGCATAAGCCGCTTCTCGTTTCGAGGCGACGCGAGGCCTTCGGGATCAGGAACAGCCGCCGCCCGAGGACGACGAGGACCCGCAAGAGCCGCAGCCTCCGCCACTGCCGACCTGCGGAAGGTTGTTGAACACGAAGGTCGCGTTGCCGTCGCCTTGATCGACGAAATCGATCTCCACACCGCGCAGATAGGGCAGCGTACCGTCGTCGACCACCACCTTGAAGCCGTCGTACGCCAACACGCCGTCGTCGTCGTTGATGGCGTCGGTGAAGGTCATCCCGAAGCTGATGCCGCTGCATCCGCCAGGCGTCGCAAACACACGCACGCCCTGAACGTTGTCGTCGACTTGCCCGAAAAGATCGGCCATCTTCGCCTGAGCCGGCGCGGTCAGCGTCAGCTCCATTTCATTCAATACCGCAGACATAGGTCTCGACCTCTTGACAAATCGATTTGATGGCGGAGGTTAGCAGAAAACCCGACGATTATACTACCGCAAGATTAAGGGTCAAAGCTCAAGCCGCCCTTGAGCGGCGAGCAAGGCGAGATGACGCTCGGCATCGACGAGGTGTCGGCCCCAGTGACGATCGAACCCGAAGGCCCAGCCCCTCAAAGCGCGCTCGGGGTGACAAGCATAGAGTGCGAGTCCGGATTTCAGCTCGCAATAGATGTCGGTCAGGTCGTCCGCCAAGCTCCCGGTCATCCCGTCGGCACCCTCGCTCGCCCGATCGAACTCCAGCCAATAGCCGTCGCGATCGGCGAGCAACTGCCGCAACTGCCAGAACAGCTCGAAGCGCGCATCGAGATCCAGAGCGCTCGTAGGGACAATGTCCGAGACCGGGGTCGACACCGAAGAGATCGCCGCTTGGAGACGCGGCAGGAGACTCGCCACGTCCCCCAGCCAGCGCCGCCGAACGTCGCCTGCCGACGCCTCGATGAGGTCGCAATAGCGCCTCGCCAGCCCGGCAACCTCCAGGCCCTCGAGTCCGCTCACTTGTCGTTCCGCGATCGCGTCCATGTCAAGGAGTGTAGACGAGAAAATCCGCAATGCGCGGGAACTACCGAGCCCTTGCAGCCGCTCGGATTCGCCTACCGACCCACTGCTCGGCGTCGCCGGTTCGTCAAGATCGCGGTACATTAGATCTCGACCATCTCGAAATCATCCTTCCCGGCACCGCACTCGGGACACTTCCAATTGAGCGGGACATCGTCCCAACGCGTCCCGGGCGGGATATCGTCGTCGGGCCAGCCCTCGGCCTCGTCGTAGATCAAGCCGCAAATCACACACATGTAGGTCTTCATCAGGTCGCTCCGTCGCGGTTCCGGCCCCCGGCGCAAGGGTGTGTCGGGATCGACATCCATAATGACGTCCGGGTTTAATGGCCTCAAATGGTCGGGCGGATCGATTCGGATTTCAACGAAACTCGGGCGAATCATCTCCGAGATTCCGCGGAACGCACTCCGCGGCGGCGCCGAACGGACCATTCCAGCTGCCACGCCGGCTGAAGAGAAGAGACTTCCCCATGAGCACGATCAACGATCGACCCGTCGTCCTCTGCGTCGGCGGCCACGACCCGAGCGGCGGGGCCGGCATCCTCGCCGACGCCGAGGCCGTGCGGGCCGCGGGCGCCTTCCCGGTCACCGTCATCAGCGCGCTGACCGAGCAAAACACCTGCGGGCTTTCGCGCGTCTACCCGCAATCCCCCGAGCATGTCGAGGGGCAGTGCCGCGCCCTGTTGCGCGACTGCATCCCCGGCGCACTCAAGATCGGGATGATCGGCAGCGCCCCGCTGATCGACTTGCTCGGCACGCTGATCGACGAAAACCCCGACCTTCCGGTGGTCCTCGACCCCGTCCTGGGCAGCGGCGCCGGACAACGGGTCGCGGACGCCGCCATGCTGGATCGCTTGCGGGTGAGCCTGATTCGTCGCAGCACGCTCGTCACGCCGAATCTGCCGGAGGCGCAAACCTTGACCGGCGCACTCGGTCCATCCGACTGCGCGACGCGCCTGCTCTCGCTCGGCGCACGATGGGTCCTGATCACGGGCACGCACGACGACACCGCCGACGTCACCAATTGGCTGTTCAATCCCGAGGGGCTTCAACAACGCCTGGACTGGCCGCGCCTGGCCGGCGAGTATCATGGTTCGGGCTGCACGCTGGCGAGCGCGATCGCCGCCCGCCTCGCGCTCGGGGCGGCGATGCCGGAGGCCGTCGCCGAGGCCCAAGCCTACACCTGGGAAAGCCTCGATCGGGCACTCCGAACCGGCCGCTGTCAACTGACACCCAATCGCCTTTACGCACTCGACCGATGACACACCTCGACGGACTCTATCTGATCACCCCGGACACCGCGGAGCCCCCCGGCGTCCTCGCCGAGCAGGTCGCGCAGGCCATCTCGGGCGGGGCCAGACTCGTCCAGTATCGCCACAAAGGACCGGATCGACGGCTTCGACGCGACCAGGCCATTGCCTTACTCGGCGTCTGCCGTGCCGCGGACGTCCTCCTCGTCATCAATGACGATGTCGCACTCGCCGCGGAGATCGGCGCCGACGGGGTCCACCTCGGCCGCGACGACGGCGACCCCATCGCGGCCCGTCGGCGCCTCGGCGCGGACGCCATCGTCGGCGTCTCCTGCTACGGCGACTTCGAACTCGCCCGGGCCGCCGAGCGGGCCGGGGCCAGCTATGTCGCCTTTGGGAGCTTCTTCCCCTCGGCCACCAAACCGCATGCGGTGCGTGCCTCCGTGGGGCTTCTGAGCGCCGCGCGCGACAGCCTTCGCATTCCCGCGGTTGCGATCGGCGGGATCACGCCACAAAATGGCGGGCTATTGATCGCGGCGGGCGCCCGGATGCTGGCGGTCGTGACCGGTGTCTTTGCGCAGCCGGACCTCGCCGCCGCGGCGCGCGCCTATGCCTCACTTTTTGTCGACGGAGACCCCCGATGAGCCGATCCCATGATCTCTTCCAAGCCGCGCAGCGCCATATCCCCGGCGGCGTGAACTCGCCGGTGCGCGCGTTTCGCGGCGTCGGCGGCGATCCGGTCTTCTTCGAAAGCGCCTCCGGGGCCTATGCGATCGACGCCGACGGCAAGCGCTATGTCGACTATGTCGGCTCCTGGGGCCCCATGATCCTCGGGCACGCGCATCCGCAGGTCATCGCGGCCGTGCAGGAGCGCATCCAGAAGGGGCTCTCCTTCGGCGCCCCGACCGAGCTGGAGACGACCATGGCCGACCGCGTCTGCGCGCTGGTCCCGAGCATGGACCTGGTCCGCATGGTCAGCTCCGGCACCGAGGCGACCATGAGCGCCCTGCGCCTGGCCCGCGGCTACACGGGTCGCGACAAGGTGATCAAATTCGAGGGCTGCTACCACGGCCATGTCGACTCGCTCCTGGTGAAGGCCGGCTCGGGCGCACTGACGCTCGGCGAGCCGAGCTCGCCGGGCGTGCCCGCGGCCCTGGCCGAGCTGACCATCACGCTGGCCTACAACGACCTGGAGCAGGTGCGCGAGACCTTCGCCGAGATCGGCAGCGAGATCGCCTGCATCATCGTCGAGCCGGTCGCCGGCAACATGAACTGCATCCCGCCCGTGCCGGGATTCCTCGAAGGTCTGCGTGAGATCTGCGACCAATACGGCGCCGTGCTCATCTTCGACGAGGTGATGACGGGCTTTCGCGTCTCGCGCGGCGGCGCCCAGGAGCTATTCGGCGTCACACCGGACCTCACCGCGCTCGGCAAGGTCATCGGCGGCGGCATGCCGGTCGGCGCCTTCGGCGGCAAGCGCGAGATCATGTCCCGCATCTCCCCGCTCGGGCCGGTCTATCAAGCCGGCACACTCTCGGGCAACCCGATCGCAATGGCGGCCGGCCTCAAAACCCTGGAGCTGCTCAGCGAGCCCGGCTTCTACGACCGCCTGAGCGCGACCACCTCAAAGCTGCTCGCGGGACTGCAGGCACGCGCCGATGCCGCGGGCATTCCCTTCAGCACCAATCAGGCCGGCGGCATGTTCGGGCTTTTCTTCACCGGCGAGAAGGTGACCAACTACGAGCAGGCGACCACCTGCAATCAGGACCAGTTCAAGACCTTCTTCCACGCCATGCTCGAGCGCGGGGTCTACCTGGCGCCGTCCGCGTTCGAGGCCGGTTTCGTCTCGATGGCGCACGGCGAGGCCGAGATCCAGGCGACGCTGGATGCGGCCGAGGAGAGCTTTGCCCAAATCGCCTTCTAAACCGCTGCTAAACCGCGCCCGGCGCGACATGCGCCGTTCGTGACTCGGCTCGGCGCTGGTGCGGCCCACCAGCGCCGGAGTCGGCGCGGTTTAGGTGTTTAAGAACATTGTGTTTAAACCGCGTTCAGAGTGAAATGCGTGGTTTTCATTGTGTGTCGGGCTCAAGGATTTTCCGACCTTTGCGGAGACGCGGTTTAGAGTTTACGATTTTTTGATCTCTTAAACCGCGCCGACTCCAACGGTCGTTAAGTCTGCCGGAGCCGATCCCATCCAAAAAAATCGCATACCGCAACGGGCGCGGTTTAATGTTGCATCGCAGCAAATGCGCAGAAGCCTTCCGATCTTAAACCGCGTCAACTCCAGCGGTCGTCAAGTTTTCCAGAGCCGATCCCATCCAATAACATCGCGTATCGCGCCGGGCGCGGTTTAACTACCGAGGAAATCACCATGGGTTATCAAGCCGTCTACGAGCGGTCGATGAAGGATCCGGAGTCGTTCTGGGCCGAGGCCGCCGAGCTTATCGACTGGGATCGGCCGTGGGACAAGGTCCTGGACAGCGCCAATGCGCCATTTCATCGCTGGTTCGCAGGCGGGATGTTGAACACCTGTTACAACGCCGTGGATCGGCACGTGACCGCCGGACGGGGCGATCAGCCTGCCATCATCCACGACAGCCCCGTCACCGGCACCAAGACGGTGATCACCTATGCGGAGCTGCAGGATCAGGTCGCGCGCTTCGCCGGGGCCTTGCTGGCGCTCGGCGTGACCAAGGGCGATCGGGTTATCGTCTACATGCCGATGGTGCCGGAAGCCGCCGTCGCCATGCTCGGCTGCGCCCGGATCGGCGCCATCCATTCGGTAGTGTTCGGCGGTTTCTCCGCGCGCGAGCTGGCCACCCGGATCGACGACGCCAAGCCCAAGGTCATGGTCGCCGGATCCTGCGGCATCGAGCCCAATCGCGTCGTCCATTACAAGCCGCTGCTCGACTCGGCCATCAATCTGGCCGAGCACAAGCCCGAGCACTGCATCATCCTGCAACGCGAGCAGGAGCCCGGCACCCTGATCGCGGGGCGCGACCTCGGCTGGACCGAGGCGCTCGCCGCCGCCGAGCCGGCCGCCTGTGTCTCGGTCGCCGCGACCGACCCGCTCTATATCCTCTACACCTCCGGCACCACCGGCCAGCCCAAGGGCGTGGTACGCGATAACGGCGGACACGCGGTCGCCATGGCCTGGAGCATGGAGAACGTCTACAACGTCAAGCCCGGCGAGGTCTTCTGGGCCGCATCCGACGTGGGCTGGGTGGTCGGACATTCCTACATCGTCTATGCGCCCTTGCTGGCGGGTTGCACCACGATCGTCTACGAGGGCAAACCGGTCGGCACACCCGACGCCGGAGCCTTCTGGCGCGTGATCTCCGAGCACCGTGTCTCCGTGCTCTTTACCGCGCCCACCGCCTTCCGCGCCATCAAGCGCGACGATCCGAACGCCGAGCATCTCGGGCGGTACGATCTCGGCAACCTGCGTGCGCTCTTCCTCGCGGGCGAGCGGTGCGACCCGGATACGCTCGGTTGGGCGCAAAAGATCCTGGGCATCCCGGTCATCGACCATTGGTGGCAGACTGAGACCGGCTGGGCGATCGCTGCGAACTGTCTCGGCATCGAGCAGCTCCCGGTCAAACCCGGCTCGCCAACGCGCGCTGTACCCGGTTACGACATTCAGGTCCTGGACGACGAGGGGCGCTCGGTCACGCCCGGCAATATCGGACGCATCATGATCAAGTTACCGCTGCCACCGGGTTGTCTACCTACGCTCTGGGGCAACGACCCTCGCTTCATCCAGTCCTATCTCTCGGCGCAACCCGGCTACTACCTGACCGGCGACGCCGGCTATCTGGACGAGGACGGCTACCTGTTCGTCATGAGCCGCATCGACGACATCATCAATGTCGCCGGTCACCGACTCTCCACGGGGGCGATGGAAGGGGTACTCGCCTCCCATCCGGATGTGGCCGAGTGCGCCGTGATCGGGGCGCACGATCAACTCAAGGGCGAGCTGCCGCTGGGCCTGGTCGTGCTCAAATCGGGCGTCTCGCGCAACGATGCCGTCATCATGAAAGAGCTGGTGAATCTGGTCCGCGATCAGATCGGACCCGTTGCCGCCTTCAAGACCGTGGCCATCGTGCAGCGCTTGCCCAAGACCCGCTCCGGCAAGATCCTGCGCGGCACCATGAAGTCGATCGCCGACGGCAAGGATTACCGCGTGCCCGCCACGATCGACGATCCCGCCATCCTGGAAGAGATCGAGACGGCACTGGGCAAGATCGGCTACGCACAGCACGGCTGATCGGGCATATTCTTCAAGCCGAGCCGGACGCGGACATGGGTGCGACATCCGCTCGGCAGCAAACATTCCTCGCTCCCAGCCATCCCCCGCGTAGCACGGATCCGTTTTTGAACAATCTCTCACGGAGCCACGGAGACACGGAGGAAACATCTCGGATTCTACGTGCCCTCCGCATCGACACGAGAAGCATTTTGGGTTGGAACCAGGGTGTTGACGGATAGGCGGCAAGCTCCCTGCAAGGGAGGAGGGAGACCGTCTAAACGAGACACAAGCGTCTCCCCTCCCCTCGCGGGAGGGGCCGGGGGAGGGGGTCTAAAGCATGCCGTTACCCATATTTCTGAGATTCTCTCACGGAGACACGGAGGCACGGAGAAGACGCGCGCGACACCAGAGCCTTATCGACCCGAGACCAAGGCCGGAAGTCGGTCGGGCGGTCCTTAGCGCGACGATGAGATGGCACATCGCTATTGATTTATCAATTGTTATTCAAAATTTTTTGTGTCTCCCTGTCTCCGTGTCTCCGTGTCTCCGTGAGAGAAACTCTTTTTTTGAGATGTGGGTAAAGGAATGGGGCTAAAGGGTTAAGCTTGGCATTGCACAATCTCCGATCCGCATCGGCGTCACGGCATGACAGTGCTTTGATACCGACTCAATCCATTCCGATTGGAGTTCCTCCCCAATAAAAAATATATAAAACAGAAACCTAGAACACTATAAGAGAACATATCCATTCGTTAGGTATGGATTGCAGACCGCACTCTTCGCGTTTACGCTTTACGCGGGCGTCGGTGCTTCCTAGAGCCGAACCGTTTCGCGGTCGGTCCCTCATGGTCGTGGCGCAGCCCCCCGGACCTTTCGAGGTCTCGGTCGCACAAGGTGATCACAAGAATCCACCAAGCGTTGCAAACAGAGAGGACCATGCTGTCACATCAATCGCGGTTCGAGCGGGCGCCGCGTCAGCCCGTCCAGATCAAGGCCGGGCACCTGCCGGACACAGAGACCGTCGACCGAGGAATCGCATTCACCGAACCGGCCATCGCGAGAGACGCCACCACACCTCAAAGGCTCGGCCTCCGGTCCCGTCGGGGCCTGCGCGGCTGGATCGGGGCGATCCTCTGCGCGCTCGCCCTGACCCCGCTGCCGGCCAGTGCCCAGACCCTCTTGCAAGAAGGGTTCGAATCCGGGTGGGGGAGCTGGTTTGCGGACAATGGTGTTTGGGAGGTCGGTACGCCGACGGCCGGTCCAGCGGCATGAAAGGCAGGCGCAAAATGCGCGGGCACCGTGCTCGGTGGCAACTATCCCGCTTATACCGACTCGCGATTGATCAGCCCGCAGATCAGCCTGCCGAGCGTCTCGGGTGACGAGCGCATCCTGCTCAGATTCTGGCAGCAATTGTCATACTCCTCGTATGACTATGCTTATGTCCAGGTGAGTTTTTACGACCCGGATACCGCGCAATGGTCGGAATGGGCGCAGCTCGGCGAGCGATTGGAAGCAGGCGACGTCAGTCCCGTTTGGTCATATCGCATGGACGACCTCACTGCCTATGCCGGAAAGGTCGTAAAATTCGCCTGGTACCATAGTGCCCCGTACGAAAGCACTGGCTGGTACATCAACGAGGTCACGATCCTCGAGAAAATCCCGAGCGTTTCCAATCCGGAAGGCTTCGATGGAGGCTGGGGCGATTGGTCGGCGACCCGCGGACTCTGGGAGGTCGGCACACCGACCGCCGGCCCCCCGGCATGTCATGGCGGCAGTCAATGCGCCGGTACCGTGCTCGATGGCAACTACGCCGCTTATACGGACAGTCGCTTCATGACACCGCCGATCCGACTGCGCGATGAGCCGAATATCTCGCTCAACTTTTGGCATTGGTTCTCCTTTTCGAGCTATGACGCGGGCTTCGAGCTATGACGCGGGCTATATCCAGATCTCGGTCTTCGATGGTACGGCTTGGTCGGATTGGCAACCGCTCGGCGGCACCATCACCGGTGTGTCGGAGGTATGGTCCTTCTGGCGTGATGACGATGAGTTGCCACGCTACGCTGGCCAGCTAGTCAAGATCGCCTGGTTCCACACGGCTAGCTACCCGTACGAAAGCACCGGCTGGTACATCGACGACATCGAGATCGACGCCGCCACCGGCCCACAGCAGCCGCCCGAGGCGCAGATCAGCGGAGCGCCCCTCCAGGTAAGCCCCGGTGACCTAGTCGCGCTGAGCGGTTCCGGCTCATCCGATCCCGACGGCCAGATCGCGAGCTATGCCTGGTCGACGATGGGTTCTTGCGGCATCGCCGGCGCGGCGAACGGGGTGGATGCGAGCGTACAGATCGACGCGGACGCAGCCGAAGGCAGTCAGTGCAAAGTCCCACTTGAGGTGACTGACGATCTCGGCGCAAGCGACAGCGATGAGGCCGTGATGACCGTTGACTGTCCGACAGAGTTCTTGTTAGCCAGTGCCCAACCCGCGCCGGCATCACAGTTGGGCACGCTGCGCTTTGCCTAACCGACCCATTCTTACTATCGGCGCCCACCGCTGCTTCTTCCGACCGCCCCGCATCATGGCCGCAACCGGCCTATCCCTACCGCTGGATAACATTATTGTCGACACATAGTCTTGACATATGCCGTCTATAGCTTAAATTAGACGCATACTCCGCAACACTGTCGACAGAGATGATGCCAGGCGTTGACGCTATTCTGGAACTTGAGACCTCGACGATCGCCGATCGTGTCTTCGGTCAGGTGCGCCAGGCGATTGTCGAGGGCGAGATCCCCGCCGGCAGCAAGATCAGCGAGCCGGCACTCGCAGCCCGCTACGGGATCAGCCGCGGCCCGCTGCGCGAGGCCATGCGCCGGCTCGAATCCACCAATCTCGTCGAACGCCGCCCGAATCTCGGCGCGCGGGTCATCACCCTGTCGAACGATGAGCTTCTCGAGATCTATGTCATCCGTGAGGCGCTTGAGGGCATGGCCGCGCGGATCGCCGCGGAACGCATGTCCGATGCAGCCATCGCAGACCTGAAGGGCCTCTTGGAGCAGCACAGGCACGAGGTCGCGCGTGCCGACTGGCAAACCTATTTCCAGCAGGAAGGCGATCTCGACTTCCACTTCCGCATCGTCCAGGGCAGCGGCAACCGGCGCCTCATCGACATTCTTTGCAACGACCTCTACCACTTGGCGCGCATGTACCGCTGCCAGTTCGGGATGAAAAGCGACCGGGCGGCGGATGCGCTCAAGGAACATGAGCTGGTGGCCGACGCCATCGCCGAGCGCGATGGCGAGCTGGCCGAATGGCTGATGCGACGGCATATCCGTGCATCGCGACGGGCGATCGAGCGTCGGCTGGCGGGCGAGCGTTGAGCGGCGCCGCGAGCCGCCAGCCCTTAATAATATATTTTTTTAATAACCTAAACCGCGTCTGCTCCAGCGGTCGTCAAGTCTGCCGGGGCCGATCCCATCCAAAAACACCGCATACCGCGCCGGGCGCGGTTTAGAAGGAGATGACCCGCATGACCGAAACTCTCACCCCCGGCGCCCGGCTTCGGCTTGCCGTCCAAGAGGAGCATCCTCTTCAGGTGGTCGGCGCCGTCAACGCCTATCATGCCATGATGGCCGAGCGCACCGGTTATCGGGCGCTTTATCTCTCGGGCGGCGGCGTGGCGGCCTGCTCCTTCGGAATCCCGGATCTGGGCATGACCAGCCTGGACAACGTCTTGGAAGATGTACGACGGATCACCGACGCGACCGACCTCCCGCTGTTGGTCGACGCCGACACCGGCTGGGGCGGCGCCTTCAACATCGCCCGCACCGTGCGGTTGATGAACCAGGCCGGCGCGGCCGGCTGCCATATCGAGGACCAGGTCGCGGCCAAGCGCTGCGGTCATCGTCCCGGCAAGGCGATCGTCTCCAAGGAGGAGATGGTCGACCGGATCAAGGCCGCCGTCGATGCACGCACCGACGACTTCGTCATCATGGCCCGCACCGACGCGCTGGCCGTCGAGGGGATCGACTCGGCCATCGAGCGCGCTGTCGCCTGTGTCGAGGCCGGCGCGGACATGATCTTTCCCGAGGCCATGACCGAGCTGGCCCAGTACGAGCAGTTCATCGCCGCGGTGAAGGTCCCGGTCCTGGCGAACATCACCGAGTTCGGCTCCACGCCGTACTTCACGACATCCGAGTTGGGCGAAGTCGGCGTGTCGCTCGTGCTCTACCCGTTATCCGCCTTCCGTGCCATGAACCTCGCCGCACTCAAGGTCTACGAGGCGATCCGCCGCGACGGCACCCAGGCCGCCGTGGTCGACACCATGCAGACCCGCATGGACCTCTACGATTTCCTGAACTACCACGGCTTCGAGCAGAAGCTCGATGAGCTGTTTGCGCACGGCAAGTCTGATTGAGCCGCCCCGGGGAGAGCTGTTAGCTGTTAGCTGTTAGCTGTCAGCGAGCAGGCAGCGATGGCTAGGCCGACAGCGGAAGGCTGGACGCTGATAGCTGATAGCTGATAGCTGATAGCTGATAGCTGATAGCTGATAGCTGATAGCTGATAGCTGATAGCTTAAGGACCGAACAAAGACAACCGCATCACACCGATCGAGGAGAACAAGATGGCCGAAAACCAAGAGAGCCAACTGCCGAAACCCAAGAAGTCGGTCGCCCTGTCCGGCACCGTAGCGGGTAACACCGCCGTCTGCACCGTCGGGCGCACCGGCAACGATCTGCATTATCGCGGCTACGATATCCTCGACTTCGCCGATCAGGCCGAGTTCGAAGAGATCGCCTATCTGCTGATCCACGGGCACTTGCCGACATCCGCCGAGCTTGCCGCCTACAAGCGCAAGCTGCGCGCGCTGCGCGGCCTGCCCGCCGCACTCAAGACGGCTCTGGAGCAGATCCCGCCCTCGGCGCACCCGATGGACGTGATGCGCACCGGCGCATCCTTGCTCGGCACGCTGGAGCCGGAGAAGGACGACATGCCGGTCGCCGCGGCACGCGACATCGGCGATCGCCTGGTCGCCAGCTTCGGCTCCATGCTCCTCTATTGGTACCACTTCGCCCACAACGGCCGGCGCATCGAGGTCGAGACCGACGACGAGTCGGTCGGCGGACACTTCCTCAACCTGCTGCACGGCAAGTCCCCGTCGGCGGAGTGGGTGCGCGCCATGCACACCTCGCTGATCCTCTACGCCGAGCATGAGTTCAACGCCTCGACCTTCGCCGCACGCGTGGTCGCCGGCACCAACTCGGACATCTACTCAGCCGTCACCGGCGCGATCGGCGCACTGCGCGGACCCAAGCACGGTGGCGCGAACGAGGCCGCCTGCGAGATCCAGAGCCGCTACTTCAGTGCCGACGAGGCCGAGACGGACATCCGCGAGCGGGTCGGACGCAAAGAGATCATCATCGGCTTTGGTCACCCGGTTTACACGACCGGCGACCCGCGCAACGAGGTCATCAAGACGGTCGCACGTCGCCTGTCCGAATCCAACAAGAACATGCGCATGTTCGAGGTCGCCGACCGCCTCGAAACCGTCATGTGGGACATCAAGCAGATGTTCCCGAACCTCGACTGGTTCTCGGCGGTGTCCTACGCGCAGATGGGCATTCCGACCCCCTTGTTCACGCCGATCTTCGTCATCTCGCGCACCACCGGTTGGGTGGCGCACGTCATCGAGCAGCGCATCGACGCCAAGATCATCCGTCCGAGCGCCAACTATGTCGGGCCGGAGAATCTGAGCTGGGTGCCGATCGAGAAGCGGTGAGCGGACGGGGGTTCGGGTCCAGGGTCCAGGGTCCAGGGTCCAGGGTCCAGGGTCCAGGGTCCAGGGTCCAGGTCAGAACGCCTTGGTTCAGCGGCGTTCATGCCCGGCTGTCTTTATCGCAACATCACATCGCCACTCGAGCGCCACGGCGTGTCCGGCGACGTCTTCACTTTCAATACAGTGCATCGATCATGAACAGCGCCCATCGCAAGCCCCTGCCCGGCACCGCCCTGGACTACTTCGACGCCCGGGCCGCCGTCGATGCCATCCGGCCCGGCGCCTATGCCGGGCTGCCGTACACCTCGCGCGTGCTCGCGGAGAACCTGGTGCGCCGCTGCGACCCGGCTGGCCTCGCCGATGCACTCGGGCAGCTCATCGAGCGCCGCCAGGATCTGGACTTCCCCTGGTACCCGGCCCGCGTGGTTTGCCACGACATTCTGGGCCAGACCGCTCTGGTCGATCTGGCGGGGCTGCGCGACGCCATCGCAGAGAAGGGCGGCGATCCAGCACAGGTGAACCCGGTGGTACCGACCCAGTTGATCGTCGATCACTCGCTGGCGGTGGAGTACGGTGGATTCGACTCGGACGCCTTCGAAAAGAATCGTGCCATCGAAGACCGGCGCAACGAAGACCGCTTCCACTTCATTGAGTGGACCAAGACCGCCTTCAAGAACGTCGACGTGATCCCGGCCGGCAACGGCATCATGCACCAGATCAATCTGGAGAAGATGTCCCCGGTGATCCAGGCCCGTGACGGGGTGGCCTTCCCCGATACCTGCGTCGGGACCGACAGCCACACCCCGCACGTCGACGCGCTCGGCGTGATCGCCATCGGCGTCGGCGGGCTGGAGGCCGAGACCGTGATGCTGGGTCGCGCCTCAATGATGCGCCTGCCCGACATCGTCGGCGTGCGCCTGAACGGCAAGCGTCGGCCGGGCATCACCGCCACCGACATCGTGCTGGCCCTGACCGAGCTCCTGCGCACGGAGCGCGTGGTGGGTGCCTATGTCGAGTTCTTCGGCGAGGGTGCCGCCAGCCTGACGATCGGTGACCGTGCCACCATCTCCAACATGTGTCCGGAGTACGGCGCGACCGCATCGATGTTCTACATCGACCGGCAGACCATCGACTACCTCGTGCTGACCGGCCGCGAGCCCGAGCAGGTCGCACTGGTCGAGACCTATGCCAAGACCGCTGGACTGTGGGCCGATGCGCTGGAGAGCGCCGAGTACGAGCGCGTGCTGGAGTTCGATCTGTCCACCGTCGTGCGCAACATGGCCGGCCCGTCCAACCCGCACCGCCGCCTGCCGACCAGCGCACTGCACGAGCGCGGCATCGCCGTGGATCTGGACAAGGCGCTGGCCGAAGAGCAGGAAGGCCTGATGCCGGACGGCGCTGTGATCATCGCCGCTATCACCAGTTGCACCAACACCAGCAATCCGCGCAACGTGGTGGCCGCCGGTCTGGTGGCCAAGAAGGCCAACGCACTGGGGCTGACGCGCAAGCCCTGGGTGAAGACATCCTTTGCGCCGGGCTCCAAGGTCGCCAAGCTGTATCTGGAAGAGGCCGGTCTTCTGGCCGAGATGGAGCAGCTCGGCTTCGGCATCGTCGGCTACGCCTGCACCACCTGCAACGGCATGTCCGGTGCACTGGACCCGAAGATCCAGCAGGAGATCATCGACCGCGACCTCTTCGCCACTGCCGTGCTGTCGGGCAACCGCAACTTCGACGGCCGCATCCACCCCTATGCCAAGCAGGCCTTCCTCGCCTCGCCGCCGCTGGTGGTGGCCTACGCTATCGCCGGTACCGTGCGGTTCGACATCGAGCAGGATGCGCTCGGCCATGACCCGCAGGGCAACCCCATCACCCTCAAAGACCTGTGGCCGAGCGACGAGGAGATCGACGCGATCGTCGCGGCCTGCGTGAAGCCGGAGCAGTTCAAGCAGGTCTATATCCCGATGTTCGATCTGGGCATCGTGGAAGAGGCCAAGAGTCCGCTGTACGACTGGCGCCCGCAGAGCACCTACATACGCCGTCCACCCTACTGGGAAGGCGCGCTGGCCGGTGAGCGGACGCTGAAGGGCATGCGTCCGCTGGCGGTCCTGCCGGACAACATCACCACCGACCATCTGTCCCCGTCGAACGCCATCATGGCCGAAAGCGCTGCCGGCGAGTATCTGGCCAAGATGGGCCTGCCGGAGGAAGACTTTAACTCCTACGCCACGCACCGCGGCGACCACCTCACCGCTCAGCGCGCCACCTTCGCCAACCCGCAACTGGTCAACGAGATGGCCGTGGTGGATGGCCAGGTCAAGAAGGGCTCGCTGGCCCGCGTCGAGCCAGACGGCAAGGTCATGCGCATGTGGGAGGCGATCGAGACCTACATGGGCCGCAAGCAGCCGCTGATCATCATCGCCGGCGCCGACTATGGCCAGGGCTCGTCCCGCGACTGGGCAGCCAAGGGTGTGCGTCTGGCCGGGGTGGAGGCGATCGTGGCCGAGGGCTTCGAGCGCATCCACCGCACCAACCTGGTCGGCATGGGCGTGCTGCCGCTGGAGTTCAAACCGGGCGTCGACCGCAAGACACTCGGGATCGACGGCAGCGAGACCTACGACGTGCTCGGCGAGCGCACACCGCGCGCCACCCTGACCCTGGTGATCACGCGCAAGAACGGCGAACCTGTCGAGGTGCCGGTCACCTGTCGCATCGACACCGCCGAAGAGCTCGCGATCTACGAGGCCGGCGGCGTCCTGCAGCGCTTCGCCCAAGACTTCCTGGAATCCCGCAAGGCCGCCTAAAAAAGCCCCTCTCCACTCGCGGGAGAGGGGTTGGGGAGAGGGGGGAAGGCTCAAGCCAAGGCCCCAGGATAGCCGCACACAAAAGCCCCTCTCCCCCCGCGGGAGAGGGGTTGGGGAGAGGGGGAGAAGGCTCAAGCCAAGGCCCCAGGATAACCGCGCACAAAAGCCCCTCTCCCCCCGCGGGAGAGGGGTTGGGGAGAGGGGGTGAGAGTGGACCAACGCCAATTCGCCAAGACCCTGCGCCAAACCATGACAGACGCCGAGCAACTGCTCTGGCGCCATCTGCGCGCCCATCGCCTGAATGGGCAGAAGTTCCGTCGCCAGCAACCGATCGGCCCCTATATCGTCGATTTCGTGCACTTTGGCGCCCGGTTGATCGTCGAGGCCGACGGTGGGCAGCATCACGGGAGCGATCGTGATTCCGTGCGTGATGCATGGCTCATGGCGCAAGGCTTCAGGGTCGTGCGGTTCTGGAACCATGACATCCTGCAGAATCCGGAGGGGCTGTTGTCGAGTATCCTTGAGGCGCTGGAGCAGCCTGCGCCCCCTCTCCCCCGGCCCCTCTCCCGCGAGGGGAGAGGGGAGTGAATCGAGCGTTTTTAGAGATTTACCCATGACGCGCCGGTTTTTCGGCCTTCCAGCCGCTAAGTCACTGTTCGCGAATGTATTTCTAGCCACTCACCACTCACCACTCACCACTCACCACTCACCACTCACCACTCTATCAATCGTATGCCCAACGTCCCTCAGATCCGTATTCCCGCCACCTACATGCGCGGCGGCACCAGCAAGGGTGTCTTCTTCCGCCTACAAGACCTGCCCGTGGCCGCCCAGGTACCGGGGCCGGCACGCGATGCCCTGCTGCTGCGGGTCATCGGCAGCCCGGACCCCTACGGCAAGCAGATCGACGGCATGGGCGGGGCGACCTCGAGCACCAGCAAGACCGTCATCCTCTCCAAGAGCGGCAGACCCGATCACGACATCGATTATCTGTTCGGACAGGTCTCCATCGACACGGCCTTCGTCGACTGGAGCGGCAACTGCGGCAACCTCTCGGCCGCGGTCGGCTCCTTTGCCATCAGCAGCAGCCTGGTCGATCCCGACCGGATGCCGCGGGACGGCATGGCGAGAGTGCGCGTCTGGCAGGCCAACATCGGCAAGACCATCATCGCGCATGTACCCATGACCGACGGCGCCGTGCAGGAGACGGGTGATTTCGAGCTCGACGGCGTGACCTTTCCCGCCGCCGAGGTGCAGTTGGAGTTCCTGGACCCCGCCGACGAGGGTGATGGCGAGGGCGGCGGCTCCATGTTCCCGACCGGCAACCTGGTCGACGACCTCGACGTCCCCGGTGTCGGTACGCTCGAGGCGACTATGATCAATGCCGGTATCCCGACCGTCTTCGTGAACGCGGCGGCGATCGGCTACACCGGCACGGAGCTGCAGGACGCCGTCAACGGCGATGCCGATGCCTTACAGATGTTCGAGACCATCCGTGCCTATGGCGCGCTGCGGATGGGCCTCATCAAGGATGTCGCCGAGGCCGCGTCCCGCCAGCACACCCCGAAGGTCGCCTTCGTCGCCCCGCCCGCCGTCTACGTCTCCTCCAGCGGTAAGCAGGTCAACGCCGGCGACATCGATCTGTGCGTACGCGCACTCTCCATGGGCAAGCTGCACCACGCCATGATGGGCACGGCCGCCGTGGCGATTGGCACCGCCGCAGCCATCCCTGGCACCCTGGTCAACCTGGCCGCCGGCGGCGGGGAGCGCACCTCGGTGCGCTTCGGTCATCCCTCGGGTACCCTGAGGGTCGGCGCGGAAGCAACCCTTGTCAATGGCGACTGGACCGTGACTAAGGCCATCATGAGCCGCAGCGCCCGGGTGCTGATGGAAGGCTGGGTGCGGGTGCCGGGAGACGCCTTTTATAGTGGTTAGGGGTTCGGGGTTCGGGGTTCGGGGTTCGGGGTTCGGAAATTATTCTTGAACAGTGACTTAGGAACCGTTCAAAAAATAAGTAAAACAACTCGACGAGCGATCTTGCCACATACGTCGTTATCGTTATCGTTATCGTTGTCGTTGTCGTGATCGACAACGACGACGATTAGGTTTGGTGCTCAACTTATTTCTGACAGGTTACGTAGCGACCGTAGTACCGGCGCGTATTGAGTATCAACTGGATCAGGCAATTGTCCGCTTCGTAAACCGATCCGGTTCATTCGCGAGCGTCCGCCCCTGCGAGGCGGACGCCGACACCGATGTCCTCCTCGTCTCTTATGAAACGATGCGCCCGGCACCCGCCGGGCTTTTTTTCCCGGGACATCAGGCGACCGGATCTCAGCTGCACGCCAAGGCGGATACCGCAGGAGACGAACGGAATCTTGGATACATTCGCATTGATCGATCTGGCAGCGATCGGGATCCTGCTGATCGCTGCCTTCGTGCACGGTGCCTTCGGGTTCGGCTTCCCGCTGGTCGCAACGCCACTGCTGGTTTTGCTGATGGACATGCGCGCGGCCGTGCTCCTGACACTCATCCCGACCATTGCCATCAACCTGGTCAGCATCGCGACGGAGCGACGTTGGCTCGAAGCGCTGCGCCGCTTCTGGCCAATCCCGGTCTTCACGGCCGTGGGCAGCCTGATCGGCACGCGGATCCTGCTGAACGTCGACCCCGAGCCCTTTCGGCTGCTGCTGGCGGTGGTGTTGATCGTCTTCCTCATTTTGCAACGCAAGCACGGCGATGGCCCCGAGCAAAGGATCCCGCACTGGGGACTCGCGGTGCTGGGATTGGGGATGGGCCTCCTGGCCGGCCTGGTGAACGTCTTCTCGCCCATCGTGGTCGCCTTCGCGCTCTACACCAGGATGCATCCGGGTCTGATGGTCGCGACCTTCAACCTGAGCTTCATCACCAGCAAGAGCGGTCAACTGACCGGATTCGCGCTCCAGGACGCACTGGATCCGACAATCATCCAGCTGGCGTTGCTGGCACTGCCCGCCGTTTTGGCCGTGCTGTGGATCGGTATTCGGGTGCGCCGCCGACTCGATCAAGGGACCTACCGGCGTTGGTTGAACAGGGCGCTTTGGGTAATCGCCGGTTTGCTGATTCTCGACTCCGTCTGACGCCGACGGCACCGGCGAACGACAGGCCCACGGTATCGAAGCCGCATGCGCTGTCGCCCTGGGTCGAGACCGGCGCCGATCCGGCTCGGCAGACTACTTGGGACCCTTATTCGTAAAGGACTGGAATGTCTCGACGATTCGGTCTTGAATATCCTTGGCCCAAGGCGGCTGCGGCCAATTCCAGCCGACGACGATACCGATGGCGAGTGCAATGAGAACGGCGAACATCTGGTCTCCTCCAGCGTGATTGATGGAAAGTCAAAACCACACAACCCGTTCCTGCATGAGGCTGCATACCCATTATCACAAAAACTGTGTGGATTTATACCCTCTACTTTTCTTCCGAGTTTCAACCGCAACCAAGCTCAGTGCGGCTGCTCCGGACGAAAACCGAGGATCTGCAGCAGCACGCCCGTCACGGCTCCGCCGAGCATTCCGCCGAGGAACCCGGGCGGGACAGCGCTCAGGATCTGATTCGCTGAATCCTGCGCGTTGCTGCCCATCAGGTTCGAGGTCGTACCGCCGACGATCCAAACGCTGGCTCCGACCACGGCCGCGATCAGTCCAGCGACCACGGGGGCCGACACGACCGCCGGAAACCAGCGTGCGCTGTGCGCAACCAACCACCGCTCGGAGACTTGGAAAAAGGTCCCGACCAATGCCACGACGCCAGCCGACAGCACGAACATGCTGAACCGGATACCCAGGGAAGCAAACACGAACGCCATGATGCCGCCGGCCAACACGCCCGCAATCAGGCCGGTGAGGGTCTCGGCGAGCGGCCGCCCTCCGCCGGTGATCATCCACGCAAAGAAAACGCCGGCCAGAACCCCGCCCGCGCCCGCCGTCCCGGCGATCCACAGGAGCTCGACACTCTGCCCGCTGACGATCAAATAACCGATTGACGCCAGGATACCGGCCATGGCGCCCATCAGTGCCAAGGGCATGGCGCTGTAAAAGGCCGATGTCGTCATCGCCGCTGCCGCCGCCGCGATGACCAAAGGCTGCCAACCCGTGACCCCGAGAATAGAGAGGACCTTGTAGAGACCGCTGAACAACGCGCCGAACACCGCCCCCGCGAGACCCCATACAAAGAGTGTCGTAATCATGGATGCAATCTTGTCCTTCGCTCGCATATCCCCTCGGCGAAACGTCTCGGTTCTGTTCTTGAAATCACGCAGGACCCATCATCGCGGCGTCGACCGAGAGGAGGACACCTGAATCGATACGGTCGTTGCGTGTGCGACTCAGAACGCCACTATAGTCCAGCGGCGCTCGATGTCATAGGCATGCCGCCGAACCGACACTGCAGGGTATGCGATCTCGGCCCGCAACCGTGGGGGACGAGGATCGAGATTGCGTACCCCGCGGAAAACCGGTATCACTCGCCTTACCCGCCCAGGACCCCGACCCAGGCATGCCCACACAACCCAAGAACGGCACGCGGCGCATCATCCTCGACGAGGAGCGCGTGTATTACGACGGCTACTGGATCAAGTCCTACGAGCCGCCGCGCGACACCCTCGAGACCAAACGGCGCCTGATCCAAGCGCTCACCCGACGTCTGTTCAATCACGTCGAGCACGGCATCAACATCCCGGGCTCCCGGCTCGAGGAGGCACGCGCGGCCTACACCTCGGAAACCGATCCGGAGCGTAAGCGGGTCAACGGGGCCATGCTGGCCGGTGCGCTCTTCAACCGGGCTGCGGATATCTTTACCTGTCTTGTCGACCTGCAATCCGCCGGGGTCGCGATCGGACCCGACAATAGTCTGATGCGTGAATGCGGCGATGGCCTGGTAGAAGCATTGGAGCTCGGAAAGATGGTCCGGCATCGCAGCGGAGACGAGGGGATCGACGAGCTCTGGGGCGAGCCGTTCAAGGCGTTTTCCATGTCGATCGAGGACTTCTACGACAGCCGTTATCTCAAGATCGCCATGACCATGCGCGACATCGATCGCATCGCGACGATCCTGAAGGACACCTTTGCGGGCACTCGCCAGCTGACCGACATCGATCCGAAGATCGACGCGTTGGCCGACGCCGCCAAACGCAAGTGCGAGATCCTGCGCACCGACCCGGCCATTTTCGATGTCTGGCCGACCTTCGCGGTCGCGATGGATCGACTCGCGCGAACGGCCCCGGTGCTGCCCGGCAACGCGAGCGCCGCGGCCACGCGCGAGGCGATGGACGCCGTCGCACTGTTGCGCGAGGGGACCGAGCTCATCGGCTCCGTCGTACGCGCACGGGTGCCGATGCCCAAAAGTACCCGCGAGTTTATCGATCGGTGCAATGTGTTTCGACTGACTTTTTTCGATGCCCCAGCGGGCGCGATCGAGTCAAAGACGACGCGCGCCCCGCTCGCCTCATGCCCAGACGACCACCTCGAGTTTCAAGAGCGAGCGCCTTGACCCCGGGCACCCGGCGAGGCGAGGGCCCGGACGACATGCTCGTTTACATCCACGGACTCAACAGCTCGAGCCGATCCTCCAAGGCCCAGCGCCTTCGCGAGCGCTTGGCCCCGCATCCGGTCGTCGCCGTCGACTATCCGGCGCACCGCCCGAGGGATGCCGTCGCCGTTCTCACGGACTTCTTCGCCACGCTTCTCGGCCAGCACGGGGGCATCGAGCCGGCCGTGGTCGGAAGCTCCATGGGCGGCTTCTACGGCCAATACCTGGCCCGCCGGTTTCGGTTCTCGCATCTGTACCTGATCAACCCGGCACTCACGCCCTGGAGCCTCTTCCGAGAGCACATCGGCGAGATCATGACCACGGCGGACGGAGAACGCTATCAGGTCAGCGAGGCATTGATCGAGAGCACCCGACCCTACGGCATCGCTGCACCCTGCGACGGCACTCCGAGCACCCTGTTTCTGGAGCGCGGCGACGAGGTCATCGATGCGCGTATCGCCGAGCGCATCTATGCACGCTGCGGCCGTCTCTTGGTCTGGGAGGGCGGAGATCATGCATTTCAACACCTCGACGAGGCGATCGAGACGATCCGGGGCCATCTCGACGGCCGGGCAGGATTCTGATTCCCGTCGTCGCGTCTTCGTAAGCCGCGGACAAGCCATCAGGGAACGCCGACGTTATACAATTGATCCACGATATGAAAGCCGGCAACGTAGGTGCCGATTCCGGAACCGAGGGTACTAAAGAGAAACACGAGAAAGACCCGGGCGACACGGTTGTGCCACCAGCCGCGCAAGGTCACGACATCGAGACGCAGCCGACCGAAATCCGATACTCGGGGCTTGCGCATCGAAAGCTCGACCGCACCCGTGACCATACCTGCGCCGATGGTCGGATTCAGCGAGGTCAGCGGCGCGGCGAGAAACGCCGTCACCACCGTCAAAGGGTGTCCGCCGGCGAGCAAGGCACCCAAAGCGGAAAGCCCGCCGTTGATGACGATCCAGGCCGCGACCAAGCCCCACCCCAAACTGGTGCTCTGAGAAAAGCCGAAGGCGAAACCGCTCAGGATCAATACGACCAGACCCCATGACAGGAAGCGCGGCCAACGGCTCGGCGGGGGGACCTCCTCGAGCGATCGCGTGACCGCGGCGGGGTCGGCGGCCTCCGTCTCCAACGCCTCGGCGATACCCTTCAGGTGCCCGGCGCCCACGACGGCCAAGACCCGCTTCACGCCCGCCCGCGCAGGCTCGCTGCGCAGCTTTGCGGCCATGTAACGGTCGCGTTCCTCGATGAGGGGCACGAACAGATCCCGCCGATCATGGGCAAACTCGGCAAATGTCGTCTCCAGGACGTCACCCTCCTTGAGCCGCTCGATCTCCTCCTCGCTGACCTTCTCGGAGGTCAGCATGGCGGCCAGGAGTCCCGTGAAGAGGGTGTAGCGCTTCCACCAGCCGAGATTGGCCGAGATGCGCTTCAGGGTGACGCCGATCTCACGATCGATCAGCAGGACCGGCAGGCCCAACTCTTTGGCGACGCGGACCGCCGTGCGCTGCTCGGCACCGGGCTCGATCCCGAACTGATCGGCCAGACGCTGCTGATAGGCCGACAAAGCGAGATTCGCGACCACCATGTAGACGCGCCGCTGGCGGATCACCGAAAAGAGGTCCATCTCCGAGAGCGACTTGGGATCCATCAAGGCGCTGAAACGACTGCGACACAGCTCCACGGCCACCGCGTCGTACTCCCCGCTCTGCAGCAGGACGCGGACCTCTTCCTCGCTGGCTCGCGAGACGTGGGCGGTTCCGAGAAGTGTGAGCCGCACATCGGCAACGGCGATCTCGCGTTTCGGCTCGATGGATTCAGGCATCGCTTTTCAAGATCGGTTAGGGGCAAAAAGTTCGGTCCGGAATGATACCGCAGATCCGGATTCGTCCCGACGTTGGTCGCGCCGGGGGCTTGGATTATCATGCGTCCGGACATGAGATCGATCTTCGAGGGCGCGATGGCTCAGCCGAAAGGATCAATGCAGTGGCCGCGAGCGCCCGGGCAAATACCGCGCTCGATCGTCTTGCTGATGTTTGCCGTGCTCCTGACAGGCCTGTCGGGCGTCGGCTGTGCGGTCGTGGAGAAGGACCGGCGCGCCGTGGCACTCCAGGCCGCCACCAACGGCTATCAATCTGCCCTGCGCTGGGGCTATTACGATACGGCGTTCGGATTCATGCATCCGGATCAACGCAAGAGCGGGGAGCTTCCGGAGGCATTCGCGGAGCTGCGCGTGACCGGCTATGACGTGACCCAGCCGCCGGTCATCCAGGCCGACGGGAGCGCCAATCAGGTGGTCATCATCGACTATCTGTTCGAGGACGCCCAGGTCGTCAAACAACTGACCGACCGACAGGTCTGGCGGTGGGACGAGGTGACGAACACCTGGTGGCTGTATTCGGGCCTACCCAGGTTCGCATCGGTCGGAACGGGGCGAGCGACACGCTAGCGCGACGCATGGACTCCACTCCCGTATTCAGCCCTGCCACGCGCTTCCTGATCGCGGCAGCGGCCTTCATCGTCATTGTCGCGGGGCTGAGGGCGGCGTCGTCCTTGGTCACGCCCTTTCTGCTCGCCGTCTTTATCGCCGTCATCGCAACGCCGCCGCTGCGCACGCTGCGCAGTCGGGGGGTGCCGAACTGGGCCGCGATGCTGCTGGTCGTCCTGGCGATCGCCGGTCTCGGAAGTATTCTTGCGATCCTGGTCGCCGGATCGCTCGACGGTTTCAAGGCCAGCCTCCCGGAGTACCAGGAGCGCCTGAAGCTGCTGATCGACGACCTCGCGCGATGGCTCGACGGCATCGGCTTCCATACCTCGCGCGAGGCCCTGCAGACCTATATCGACCCCGCGCGCGTCTTGCAAATGGCGGGAGACCTGGTGTCCGGGCTCAGCGGGGTGCTCGCCAACGCCTTTCTCATCCTGCTGACCGTGGTCTTCATCCTGCTCGAGGCCGCCGGGCTACCGGCCAAGCTGCGGGCTGCTCTAACATCGCCGGGCACATCGACCCGGCAGATGCATGTCGTCCTCGACAGCATCAACCGCTACATGGGAATCAAAAGCCTCACCAGCCTTGGAACCGGCGTACTCCTGTGGGCCTGGTTGACAATCCTCGGGGTGGACTACGCGGTACTCTGGGCCTTGATCGCCTTTCTGCTGAATTTCGTCCCCACGATCGGCTCCATCCTGGCCTCGATTCCGGCCGTCTTGCTTGCTCTCGTTCAGATCGACCTACAGAGTGCACTGCTTGTCGCGCTGGGTTATGTCGTGGTCAATACCCTGATCGGGAGCATCCTGGAGCCGAAAATCATGGGATACGGTCTGGGGCTCTCCACGCTGGTGGTCTTCGTCTCGCTGGTATTCTGGGGGTGGGTGCTGGGACCGGTCGGCATGTTTCTGTCGGTCCCCCTGACCATGTCGCTCAAGATCGCGCTGGACACCAACCCGCAGACACGCCCGATCGCCATCATGCTGGGGCCCGAGATCAGAGAGCCGCATCGAAACCGCCCGCTCGGCCCTCCCGATTGATTCGCGGAGACCCACACACGCACACACGCACCGCCGCCGTTCTGGCTTGGGCCTAAGGCCCGGAGACCAGTTTCAACCCGACGATGCCGAGCACGATCATGCCCACGAAGAGAAAACGCAGCAGGGTGGCCGGCTCGGCGAAGAGGACGATCCCGATGGCAAAGGCCCCGACGGCGCCGATGCCAGTCCAGACGGCATACGCGGTTCCCATCGGAATGCTCTTCTGCGCAATAAGTAAGCAGGCACCGCTCGCCAGGATGCAGAAGACAGCGAATCCGATCCAGCCCCAGCGCAGGCCGGAATCCGTCATCCCGAGCTTCAAGCCGACGGGCCAACCCCATTCGAACATACCGGCAACGACGAGATAAAGCCAAGCCATGAGCGATCCCGACCGACACCTTCACACGACGGTACAGCGATCGCCGAACCTCAAATGATGGTGTGAATGAAACAATCCGCCCGCAACCCGGCGGCGGGTACCAAGGCCGCGTACCGGCGACGACGACACGAGCCCGAGACACACACCCGACCTGGGCGCTCGACCTGTGCAGCAGAGCGGCCCGAACCCCTTAACCGCAAAAAAGCCCTCTCCCCTCGCGGGAGAGGGGTTGGGGAGAGGGGGGGGATGGCTCAGCCGAGGTCCCGAACACCGCACAACAAAACCCCTCTTCCCGCGACGCGGCGGCGCAGCTTAGGTGATTTCCGGGAAAGCATCGACCAACATGTAGGGGCGACTTTTGTCGCCCGGTAAGCATTGGCAACACGCACGGCCGGGATGATCATTCCCGGAAATCGCCTTAGGCGTCCGAGAACATGGCTTCCAGACGCTCGATCTCGCCACGCAAGGCGTCGGAGACCGATTCCTTCATGGCGGATAGCTTATCCAGCAACTCACGCGCCATCCCTTCCTTGTCCTCCGCCAGGAAGCTTTTGATCTGCTCGATCATCTCCTTAGCCTCCGTCTCGGCGCGATCTCGCAACGCCTCGGCCTGCTCCATCGCCGCAGCCGCCGCTTCCGAGGACGCCTCCTTGGCCTCGGTTACCATCTCGCCGACAAGATCCGATGCCTCCTTGGCCACTTCACCCGCTTGGTCGAGCATCCTCGACTCAGCTGCGGGCGGCGCGACGGACTCCTCGACCGGTGCTTGGTCCTGGCCGCAAGCGACCAGCCCGATGGCCGTGCATGACAGAACGACGGCCGACAGGATATGTCTCTTCATCTCGGTCACTCCGTGGTTGTCGCAGGGCCGACAGTATATACCGAGCGCAGCTGACTTCATCGCCGCATTGCACGTCCCGCGCAACCTGCTTTCCGAAAAACCCTCGCGCGCTCGGTATACTCAACCTGCCGGTGCGCGCACAGCTGCTTGAACCGCTGGCCGCGCGGATCGCGCACGCGTTCAGGTTCCGTACGCAACCCGGCCGGGAATCCGAGCCGGGAGACGTTACCGCATGTGCTGTCCCGCCATCGGGAGAACATCGCCCTTGCGTGAACCCGTCTTCACAGAGGCCGCCCACCCGTTACACTTGAGGAGCTGTTTGAATGAGCAATCTGCTCGCCGTCTTTTTTCTGCTCTTGCTCGGCTGGTTCTGGCTCGACAGCATGCGCGCGCGCGAGATCGCGACGGAGGTCTGCAAAACCGCCTGCAAACAACGCAATCTGCAATTTCTGGATCAGACGGTCGCGATACGGCGTCTCGGTCTCGCCTGGCGGTCGGAAGGCTTGAGGCTGCGCCGCGTCTATCGTTTCGATTTCAGCGAAGAGGGCGTCGGACGCCGCAATGGTTACCTGGTGATGCGGGGGATGACGCTCGAGGATCTGAGTTTCGGTTTACCGACACAGGCGCAGGACGCCTGAACCGTGCCGGTAGAGACCCATCGCGCGACCACAGAATTTGCGCTTCGCATTCACCCGAGACGTCGCAGCCGACGTGGTTCAGAGTATTTGGAGTCTGTCGGGTAGATGCGCGGTAAATAAGATGGTGATGTGTGAATTCGGATCCCCCGAACGAGGGGCAAAAGCCGGGAACAGCGCTTACTTGACGACCTTCAACGTCGGACCGCCACCCTTGCCTTTCCCTTTGCCCGAGGGCGATTTAGGACCTTCGGATCCTTGGGGGCGCTGAATGCCCCGGGGCCGACCGACCGATCCTGGTTTGCTTCGCTTGGGCTCGACTTCCGCGGCCGAATCGGCCTCGGGCGCGGGCTCGCCGGGAAGCGGATAGGCCAACTCGGGGAATACCATTCCCTGACCGTTTTCACGTGTGAAGATACCCAGCACCGCTTCGACAGGAAAATAAACGTCGCGAGCCACGCCGCCGAAACGCGCGTTGAACTCGATCTGCTCGTTTCCAAGGACCAGAGCCCGCACCGCGCTCGGCGACAAATTGAGCACTAGACGCTCGTCTTCGACGAACCCCTTCGGTGCCTGTACGCCGGGATAGCGGACATCCACCACCAAATGCGGCGTCATATCGTTGTCCAGGATCCATTCGTAGATGGCCCGGATCAGATAAGGCTTCGTCGATGTCATGGTGTCGGTCTCGCTCTCCATCGGGGCATCCATCAGGACAGGTCCGCGATCATCTCCTTCTCGGCCTCGGTAAGGCTCTTACGGAAGGCATCGCAGGCAAAGATGCGTCGCATGTAGACCCGCAGCGCCTCGGCCTGGGGCGGTAGCTCGATACGCAGGACCGGAAGCCGCCACAGGAGTGGTGCGATGCAGCAGTCGACCAGAGAAAACTCTTCGTTCATAAAGAAGGTATGGGCGCCAAAGACCGGCGCGGTGACCACCAAGCTCTCGCGCAATTCCTTGCGAGCTTGCTCCGCTTCATCCGGACTCCCCTTTCGGATCCGACCCATCAGGGTGTACCAATCGCGATCGATGCGGTACATGAACAGCCGGGCGCTGGCGCGCGAGACGGGGTCCACAGGCAGCAACGGGGGGTGAGGGAAGCGCTCGTCGAGATACTCCATGATAATCCGCGACTCGTAGAGCCGCAGATCCCGATCGACTAGCGTCGGCACTGTCCCGTAAGGGTTGAAGTCCATCACCTCGTCCGGCAGGTCATTCGCATCGACGTCGACCACGTCGACTGCGATACCCTTCTCGGCGAGCACCATGCGAACTCGGTGGCAGTAGGGACAGGTGGGATCGGAAAATAGCGTCATCACGGATCGTCTACTCGCAGCCACAGCCATTCTTCCCTTCGTCAGCGTGTGGACAAAGCCCGGCCGGGCCCGAGGAACAGGTATCGCCGACCATCCGGGTCAGCTGCCTTGAGCATTGCGCTCATGAGTAAAGGGTGCGGCGGGAGTCAGCGGCCGGCAAGAAGGTGTGTCCCGCCGGACCTTCAACAGGCATGGGGACCCGCATCGGCCTCGAATGGATCGAAACCGATGCGATTCTCGACGACCTTTAGTGGACGTCTTTCCAGTATTCCTTCTTCAGCGCAAAGGCCACGATGAAGAAGAGACCGAGGAACAGCAGGACGTAGATACCCATCCTGCGCCGCTCCATCTGGCTCGGCTCGCCCGCGTAGGTGAGAAACGCGGTGATGTCCCGAACCATATTGTCGTATTCCTCAGGGGCCAAGCTTCCGGGTTGCGTCAGCTGCACGCCGGCAATGGTCGGCTCGTGACCGGCATGCTCTTCGACGATCGCCTCCTGCACACCTTGCAGATCCCCGAGGACGTGAGGCATACCCACCAGCGGGAAGATCACGTTGTTCACCCCATAGGGCCGCGAAGGATCAGCGTAGTAGCTCTTCAGGTAGGTGTAGACCCAGTCCGGACTGCGCCAGCGCGTCACCAACGTGAGGTCGGGGACCGCCGTGCCGAACCAGGCCTCCCCGTCGGCGGGCCGCATCGAGTTCTTCATCATGTCGGTCGGCTGGGCGTCGCCGAACAGGAGGTTCTCGCGCAGTGATGTATCGTCGATGCCCAGATCGTCCGCCATGCGTGAATAGCGCATATGGCTGAGCGAATGACACGCCATGCAATAGTTGACGTAATACTTGGCCCCGCGCTGCAGTGAAGCCTGATCGTTCAGATCGATATTGGCTTTCTCCAACTCGACATGGCCGCCCGCTGCGAAGCCTACGGCGGGCAGCAACAGAACCAAGGTGGCAATAAGCAGCTTTCTCATGAGGTGACCCTCTCCGGAACGGGCTTGGTCTTGTCGATCGAGCTGTAGATCGGCATCAGCAGGAAAAAGGCGAAATAGATGGCCGTGAAGATCTGCGACAACAGGGTCAGGAAGGGATCGACCGGTTGCAGTCCGAGCCAAGCCAGCACGATGAAGGAGATCGCGAACAGCCCCGTCATGACCTTGAAGATCGGGCCTTTGTAGCGCATCGACTTGACCTTGCTGCGGTCGAGCCAAGGCAGCGCGAAGAGGATCAGGATTGCCGCGAACATCACGACCACGCCCGGGAATTGGGATCCGAACATCGGCGGCACCGCTCGCAGCATCGCGTAAAACGGCGTGAAGTACCACACCGGCGCGATATGCTCGGGGGTCTGGAAGGGGTTGGCCGGCTGGAAGTTCGGCGCCTCGATGAAGAGTCCGCCCATGGTCGGGGCGTAGAAGACGATGGCCGAGAAGATCGCGAGGAACACGACCACGCCGACCAGATCCTTCACCGTGTAGTAAGGGTGGAAGGGGATCCCGTCCGCCGGTGCCTTGTCGCTCCAGCGATTACCCTTGGGGCCTTCCTTGATCTCGACGCCGTCCGGATTGTTGGAGCCGACATGGTGCAGCGCCACGATGTGCAGGAACACCAAGGCTGCCAAGACGAACGGCAAGAGGAAATGGAAGGCGAAGAAGCGATTGAGCGTCGTATCCGAGATGACGTAGTCACCGCGCACCCAGACTGCAAGGTCCTCGCCGACGACCGGAACCGCCGCAAACAGATTCACGATGACCTGCGCACCCCAGAACGACATCTGTCCCCAGGGCAGAAGATAGCCGAAGAAGGCAGTCGCCATCATCGCCAGATAGATCACGACACCGATAATCCACAGCAGCTCGCGCGGCTTGCGGTAGGAGCCCCACAGCAAGGCACGGAACATGTGCAGATAGATGACGATAAAGAAGGCGGATGCGCCCGTGGAATGGATGTAGCGAATCAACCACCCCCACTCGACATCGCGCATGATGTATTCAACCGACGCGAATGCGTCAACGGCCGACGGCTTATAGCTCATCGCCAACCAGAGGCCGGAGACGATCTGGATCACCAGCGTCAAGATCGCCAGCGAGCCGAAAAACGACCAGAAGTTGAGGTTCTTCGGGGCGTAATACTCTGAAAGATGTGCCTTCCAGGTCTCCGTCAGCGGGAATCGCTTATCGATCCAGCTGAGGTTCTCGGACTTTTCTGCGCTCATCAAGCCGCTCCTCGATCCTCACCGACCAAGATGGTGGTGTCGTTGATGTAGGTGTGCACGGGAATCACCAGATTTGTAGGGGCCGGAACACCCTTGTAGACCCGGCCGGCAAGGTCGAATTTGGAGCCGTGGCAAGGGCAGAAGAACCCCCCGCGCCAATCGGCACCGAGATCCTCGGCGGCAAACTCCGGCCGAAAGGTCGGAGAGCAGCCTAAGTGCGTACAGATCCCGATCACGACGAAGTACTGATCCTTGATGGAGCGCATCGGGTTCTGGCAATACTCCGGCTGCTGCGGCACGCCTGACGCCGGATCGACCATCAGGCCGTCCAATGTCGGCAGCGCCTCGAGCATCTCCGGTGTACGGCTGACGACCCAAACCGGTTTACCGCGCCATTTGACGCGCAGAATCGCGCCCGGTTCCAGTTGGCTGATGTCGGCCTCGACCGGCGCACCTGCGGCACGCGCCTTGGCGCTCGGGTTCATCGACGCAATGAATGGGACGAGGGCGAAGCCGGCTCCGACGGCTCCGACCACGCTGGTCGCGGCGACAAGCACACGCCGCCTGGTTTTGTTCACGCCTTGTGCGCTCATAAGCCACTAACCCCCGGCTGGCGCGAGCCCCATGACCAGCTCATCGGCTGGCGGCTCACGCATGGTCATGATAAGGAAGATCAGAATATGCCGATTCTCTACATAATCGACCGGGCATTGTCTTGTATTCCGGTCGGATCGGTCAAGGTAAAGCAGCCGAACCCCGAGCGAATCTCGGCCTAGGCCGGGTTGTCGATCTCGATGAACCGATGCTCCAGCCCGAACCGTTCGGCCAGGTGCTCGCCTAAAGCCTGAACCCCGTAGCGCTCGGTCGCGTGATGACCGGCCGCGATGAAGGCGATCCCGAGCTCACGGGCCGCGTGGGTCGTCTGCTCCGAGATCTCTCCGCTCACGTAGGCATCGACGCCCAGTGTGGCGGCCTGCTCGATGTATCCCTGTCCGCCGCCGGTACACCAGGCGATCCGCTCGATCCGCTCGCGCCCTGCGGCGATCAAGGTCGCGGGGCGTACCAGGCGTTCCGAGACCTGAGCAGCGAGGGCCTCGGGCGAGCATCCGATGGCTAAACGCCCGGACCACAAGACGCCATGACGATCCGCGACAGGCGCGGCATCGACCCATCCGAGGTACGCAGCCAAGGTTGCGTTGTTGCCCACCAGCGGATGCGCGTCGAGCGGAAGATGATACGCGATCAGGCTGGCCCCGGCCTTGAATAATCGCCTTGCCCGCCGTCCTCTTATCCCGGTCAGACAGGGTGCCTCGTTCTTCCAGAACCATCCGTGGTGGACCAGAATCGCATCCGCACCCCATCCGCTCGCAGCCTCGATCAAGGCAGCGCTCGCCGTCACCCCGCTGACCAGACGCCTGATCGAACGTTCGCCTTCAACCTGCAAGCCGTTCGGGGAATAATCGTCGAAATCGGCGGCGGCAAGAAAATGATCGCAGTAGGCGACCAATGCATAAGGGTCGACCATAGTTTAGAATCGCGCTCGGTCAAACAGATGATTCTCTAGTTCCATCAGTTCCATCGCCGGCTACCCCGCTTAGCTTAATCGGATGATCAAGACAGGTCCAACCGCCATTCTGATTGCAGCCGTCATCGGCGGGGCCTCCGGTTCCCTGCTGACGCTGTCGCTGGCCCCGCCCGCACCGGACGTGTCGCCGCCACCAGAGACCGGAACCGCGGTACCGGCTCGGCGTGACGACCTGCCGACCTTCGCAACGGCGGTTTCACGGGTCGCTCCCGCCGTCGTGACCATCTTCGCGACTCAGACCGAGCCCGACACCACGCGACCGGTCCTGCCGCCTTATCAGGGACACCTCGATGGGCTGCCTGGGCATGGGCTGCCTGGGCATGGACCACCGGGGGCAGCCGCCTCCCGCACCGGGCTGGGCTCGGGTGTCATCCTCTCGTCCGACGGTTTCATCCTGACCAATCGCCATGTCGTGCATGGCGCCGATCGCATCCGCGCCGTGCTTGCCGACGGGCGCTCGCTTGCGCTCACGCCCGTCGGGGTCGATGCGGATACCGATCTCGCCGTGCTCAAGGCCGATGCGCAAGGGCTGCCCACGGCACCGATCGGAAGCGCGCAGGCCCTGCGTGTCGGCGATCTGGCGCTGGCGATCGGCAATCCTTTCGGCGTCGGTCAAACCGTCACCATGGGAATCGTCGGCGCGACCGGGCGCGGCGAGCTGGGCATTACCGGCATCGAGCGCTTCATCCAGACCGACGCCGCCATCAACCCCGGCAATTCGGGCGGTGCATTGATCAACGCGCAAGGCGAGCTCGTCGGCATCAACACCGCGATCTTCACCGAAACCGGCACCGCCCAAGGCATCGGCTTCGCCATCCCGACCGAGATCGCGATCGACGTGGCGCGCGCCCTCGCCACGCAGGGTCAGGTCACGCGCGGATGGATCGGCCTGAGCGGGCGCAGCGTGACCCCGGAGCTGGCCGAGTCGTTCGGGTTGCGCTCGCCGCGCGGGGTACTGGTCGCCTCGACCCTGCGCGACAGCCCGGCAGCGCAAGCCGGTCTCCGGCCGGGCGACGTGGTGACCCGGATCGACGACCGAGACGTCGCCACCGTGCAGGATCTGCTCGACGCGATCGCCGGCGCCGGCCCTCACGCCGCCTTGGATCTGGAGGTCTGGCGCGGGAGTGAGCGCATCCTCACGCGAGCGACCACCGAAAGCCGTCCGACCCGCGAGGAGTAATGAGCCCGGAGCAACGGCCGCCGAAGCAACGGCCAACGGGGCGCGGGCGAACGAGCGAGCGTCAGACCCCGGCCGGCGCAGCCGCGGCCACCACGGCGTCCAACAACGGCAGCACGCGCGTGTCGAGCAGGCGCGCCAGGGCGCCGAGCTCGGGATAACGGCTCGACACCTCGCGGACGTAGCCGAGGGTGCGCGGGATGTCGGCGAGATAGTGCGATTTCCCGTCACGACGATTCAGCCGCGCGAAGATCCCGCAGACCTTGAGGTGACGCTGAACCCCCATGAGGTCGAGCCAGCGCAGAAAGCGGGGGAGATCGTCCTCGCGGAGCACGCCGCGCTGACGCGCGAGATGGAAATAGCCCGAGGCCCAGTCGGTGACCTGCTCGTCCGGCCAGGCGATGTAGCAGTCGCGCAGGAGCGAGACCAGATCGTAGGTGACGGGCCCCACCACCGCGTCCTGAAAATCGAGGATGCCGGGGTTGCCGGCTTCGGTCAGCATCAGATTGCGCGAGTGATAGTCGCGATGAACGCAGACCCGCGGCTGCTCCAGGGCGCTCGCCACGAGCCGATCCTCCACGAGCGCGAGCGCGGCGGATTCTTCCGGCGAGAGCGCGAGACCCGGCAGCGATGTCAGAAACCACTCGCGAAACAGACCCAGCTCCCGGCGCAAGAAGGCATCGTCGTAGCTCGGCAGACCATCCGTCGGGCCGCTCGCCTGGATGATCGCCAAGGCGCCCAGCGCGTCGCCGTAGAGGCGGTCGGCCGTCTCCTCGGTGAGCTCGCCGAGATACACCCGATCGCCGAAATCGGTGAGCATGAGAAAACCGGCGGCGCGATCCTCCGCGTGGATCTCCGGCGTGTTCAGCCCCACTGCGCGAAACCGTCGCGACAGATCCGCGAAGCGGCCACAGTCCTCGAGATCGGGTGGCGCGTCCATCAGCACCCACGTGATGCCGCCATGAAAGAGCCGCCAATAGCGCCGAAAACTCGCGTCCGACGAGGCGGGCGCGAGCCCGAAGTCCTCCGACCCCAAGATCCCCGCCGCCCAGCGGCGCATAGACTCATATCGATCAGACAAGGACACCCCGATCAGTCGCGTCGGCGCCGCGGACCGACCGGTCCCGCGACAGGTTCAAGATTGCTGAGATTCTACAGATGTGCCATGGTTACAGGTTAATGCGAACCCGTCCACCGATCCGAGACCCCGACCTTGGACCGCCGCCGGCTTGAGTGGAACTGACATCCAACGTGCGCATCGTTTCACTGGCCATTATCCTCTGTGCCGTCGCCGCGACCGCGGGCGCCGAAGACCGCCCGGCGGGCGAGACGACCGCTGGACCGGAGGTCGCCGCGAGCCCGCAGCCGGCCCCGGATCCGACGGGCCAGTCCGATGGCGACATCGGTGATCCGAACGCGCCGACCTCGAGCGGTGCAACCGTCGCCGTTCCCGTGACCCTGCCGCCGCTGCAGCCTCTGATACCGGATGCGCCGGGCGGCGTGCTGCAGGACCTCGACCGCCGGGATCCGCAGGGCAGCTCCGATAACGTCCTGCCGCTGCTCGTGTCCCCCGATGATCCGGCGGCCGAGGCAGCGGCCGTCGAATTCGCACCGCGCGCACTCGAGCTCCCGGATGCCTGGGACCCGCGACTGCACGCCGATCTCCCCTGGGAGTTCTGTGGACCACGCTCCGGCGCGGCCGGGTTCACCGGCCCCGCAGCCCCGACGGGCAGTGCAGGCATCCCGGTCCAGATCGTCGCCGATCGCGTCGACTATGATCGCAACACCGAGGTCATCCAGTTGCGCGGCGGGGTCGACGTCGTGCAGACCGAGCAACGGCTGCGGGCCGATCGATCGACCTACGACCGTCGCAGCGGTCGGCTCGATGCCAGCGGAGATGTCTTCCTGGAGACCCGTGGACTGCGCATCCAAGGCGATCGAGCCGATTACAACGTCCTGACCCGACAGGGCACGATCGACGCCGCACGCTATCGTCTCTCGGGCAGTGCAAATCTGCTCGGCACCGCCGAGGAGGCCGAGATCCTCTCCGAGCAGCAGAGCCGCTATCGCAACATCACCTACACAACCTGCCCGCCCGGCAACGCGGACTGGTCGATCAAGGCACGCGATCTCAAGCTCGATCAGGAAAGCGGCATGGGCTACGCCCATCACGCCCGGATCCGCATCGGCCAAGTTCCGGTGATCTACACGCCTTACATCTTTTTCCCGATCGACGATCGACGCCGCAGCGGATTTTTGATCCCGAGTTTCGGCTCGTCCGATACGACCGGCACCGACATCAGTATCCCTTACTACTGGAACATCGCCCCGAACATCGACGCGACCATCACGCCGCGCATCATGAGCACCCGCGGGCTGATGATGGGCACCCAGCTGCGCTATCTCGATCGCTTTCAGCAGGTGGAGATCAACGCCGAGGTCCTCCCCGAGGACCGCCGGGCCACCGAGCTCGGCACGCGCGGTGCGGTGCGCATCGAGCAAAAGGGGCGGCTCGGCCCGCGCTGGTCGAGCGCGATCGATTTCGCATCGGTCTCGGATGATGAGTATCTGCGGGATTTCGGCAATCGCCTCGATGCCACAAGCCTGCGCAACCTGGTGCAGCGCGGCGACGTCTCCTACGCCGGCAAGGGCTGGCGCGCACTCGCCCGCGTACAGCAGTTCCAAACCATCGACGCCGCAATCGCGCCGGCCAACCGCCCTTACGGACAGTTGCCCCACGTCGAGCTGGACCTTCGTCCCCGACGCTGGAACGACCTGATCGAGTACGACCTCAAGGGTCAGTACGACTTCTTCGACAATTCGGCGCGCGTCCACGGCAATCGACTGGTCGCGGTTCCGACCCTGCGCATGCCGCTACGTCGCAGCTTCGGACACATCATCCCGAGGGCACGTCTCTACTACACCGGCTACGATTTGCTCGAGCAGGCCGAGGGCCTGCCATCGCGCCAATCCTACGCGATCCCGAGCTTCGACCTGGACGGCACCCTGGTCTTCGAGCGCGACACCGCCTGGTTCGGCACGCAGACACTCCAGACCCTGGAGCCGCGGGTCTACTATGTGCTGACCTCGTTTGAAGATCAGTCCAACGCACCCTTGTTCGACACCACCCCGCTGGACTTCACCTTCGCCAGCCTGTTTCGTCCGAACCGTTTCACCGGGTACGACCGGATCGGCGACGAGAACCGGCTGACCTTCGGCCTGACCTCTCGCACCATCGCCAATCAGACCGGGCAGGAGCTCTTTCGAGCCAGCCTCGGTCAGATCTATTACTTCGAGGATCGTCGTGTTCAGTTGACCGGCGACTCGGTGGAAGAGGATGTCCGATCCTCCGTCGCGGGCGAGCTCGCGGCCCGGATCAGCGAGGATTGGAGCGCGCGGGCGAGCCTGCAGTGGAACCCCAACGACACCGAAGCACCCTGGGAAAAACGGGTCCTGCAACTGAGATACGCGCCGACCGAAGGCAGCCGGTTGAACCTCGCCTACCGGTTCAATTACGGCGACCAGCCGGACCTGCGCTACGAGGACACCGACCTCTCACTGCAGGTGCCGATCGGCTCACAGGTGAAGCTGGTCGGGCGCTGGCTTTACTCGATGCTCAACGAGGAGACCGTCGAGGCCTTCGCCGGCATCGAATTCGGCCGCTGCTGCTGGCGTTTGCGGGTACTCGGCCAACATCTGCAAACCGGCAACGACAGCGGCAATACCAGCCTGATGCTGCAGATCGAGCTTGCCGGACTCGGCTCATTCGGAAACCAGATCGACACACTCCTGGAACGAGGCATCTATGGTTATCACTCGAACTAGACGCGGGCACCATCGAGCAAGCGCCTGGCGCCGCCGCATCACCGTCGTCTCACTCCTCGCCTGCCTGCTGATCGGGGCCGCGCCGGCGTCGAGCCAGGCACCCATTCAAGAGCTGGACGCCATCATCGCCGTAGTGAACGACGATGTCGTCGTGCGCAGCGAGCTCGACACCGAGATCGACCTGGTCCTCCCGCAGATGCAGAAGGCCGGCACCGCCCCGCCGCCGCGTCCTCAGCTCGAAAAACAGGTGCTCGACCGGCTCATCCTCAAACGCCTGCAAGCACAGCGCGCGCGCGAGCTCGGGATCCAGATCGAGGAGTCGACGCTCAACGAGGCACTGACCAACATCGCCCAGCGCAACGGGCTGAGTCTCGAAGAGCTGCAGACCACACTCGAGGCCGGGGGGATTCGCTTCGCCGATTTCCGCGAAGATACCCGCTCCCAGATCGTCACCAGCCGTCTCCAGAACCAGGAGGTGGTCAACAAGATCCAGATCACCGACCAGGAGATCGACCGTTTTCTCGAACGCGAATCGAGCCGTCTCATCGAGCGCGAGCAGGTCAGACTGCAACACATTCTGATCGCCTTGCCCGAGAATGCCACCTCGGCGCAGGTCCAGGCCGCCGAGGCCAAGGCCACCCGTTTGGTCGCGCGGCTGCGCGGCGGCGAGGATTTCGCCAAGGTCGCCGCCGCCGAGTCCGACGGACGCAACGCCCTGCAAGGCGGCGATCTGGGCTGGTTCGAGATGGGCGCGGTGCCGAGCCTGGTCAGCGAGCTCGCCTTCACCATGGCCGAGGGCGAGATCAGCGATCCACTGAGCAGCCCCAGCGGCTATCACATCATCAAGCTCACCGAGATCAAGGCCGCCACTCCGGACGATGTCGTCCAGACCAATGCCCGCCACATCCTGGTCCGGACCAACGAGCTGGTCTCCGACGACGACGCGAAACGACGTTTGGAGCAACTGCGCATGCGCATCGTCGGCGGCGAAGACTTCGCGACCCTCGCCCGTTCCAATTCGGACGACACCGGCTCCGCCCTGAAGGGCGGCGACCTCGGCTGGGTCAATCCGGGCGACACCGTCCCGGACTTCGAGGAGGCCATGAACGCGCTGCCTCCGAACGGCGTGAGCGAGCCGTTCCAGAGCCCCTTCGGCTGGCACATCGTCCAGGTGATCGAGCGACGCAACCAGGACAAGGAGGGCGAGTTCATGCGGCTCAAGGCCCGCGAGGCGCTGCAGCGGCGCAAGGCCGAGGAGGCGACCGAGGAGTGGCTGCGTCAGCTTCGCGACGAGGCCTATGTGGAGATCCGACTCGACGAGGACGCATAGCTGTGATCGCGATCACGCCCGGCGAGCCCGCCGGGATCGGACCGGATCTGGTCGTGCGTCTCGCGCAGGAGCCGTCGGACACCCCGATGGTCGCCATCGCAGACCCGGATCTCCTGGCCGAACGTGCGCAGCGGCTCGGGCTTCCGCTGCACATCGAGCGCTACGAGGACGGTGATGCGTTCCCTCCGGCACAGCCCGGATATCTCGCCGTCCTCCCGGTCGCCTTGCGGCACGCAGTCTCCCCGGGCCGCCTGAACCCCGCCAATGCGCCTTACGTGCTCGACACGCTGCGCATCGCCTGCGACGCCTGCCTGGAGGGAACCTTCAAGGCCTTGGTGACAGGCCCGGTGCACAAGGGCGTCATCAACGACGCCGGGCTGCCCTTCACCGGTCATACCGAGTTTCTCGCCGAGCGCTGCGGCGCCGAGCCGGTCATGATGCTTGTCACGCCCGGTCTGCGCGTCGCCCTGGTCACGACACACCTGCCGCTGCGCGAGGTGAGCGCCGCCATCACCCGCGAGCATCTGACCCGGGTCATCCGGATCCTGCACCGGGACCTGTCGAGCCGATTCGGGATCCCCGAGCCGCGTATCCTGGTCTGCGGGCTGAACCCGCATGCGGGCGAAGGCGGTCATCTGGGACGCGAGGAGATCGAGGTGATCGAGCCCGTTTTGAACACGCTACACGGACTGGGGTGGCATCTGATCGGGCCCTTGCCGGCAGACACCGCCTTCGTCCCCGACAAGCTCGCCCACGCCGACGCGGTCTTGGCGATGTACCACGATCAGGGGTTGCCGGTGCTCAAGCACCTGGGCTTCGGTCAGGCGGTGAACATCACGCTCGGCCTGCCGATCATCCGCACCTCGGTGGATCACGGCACCGCGCTGGATCTGGCCGGAACGGATCGGGCGGATCTCGGGAGCTTGAGGGCTGCTGTCGGCATGGCCCGATTTTTGGTTAGGGCCTCATTGTAAGGCGAATTCCGAAACCGCTCTGCCGAGCGCGAAGGTTGTGCCGAGCCGTGCGAGGCACAACCAACCGTCGGCGGTGCGACCCCGCGACGCACTTAGGGTGGAGGAATCACATCGGGAAGCAGGCGCTGAAATTCTTTCCTGACCACCTCGTAGCACTCGCACACCCGCGCTTCCAGGCCCGGTCGATCCAGGACGGTGATCCGCCCCCGGCTGTACTCGATCAACCCGGCACGCTGCAGGCTTCCGGCCGCCTCGGTCACGCCCTCGCGCCGCACACCCAGCATGTTGGCGATCAACTCCTGGGTCATGTGAAGCTCGTTTGAGGGCAGACGGTCGAGACTGAGCAGCAGCCATCGACACAGCTGCTGGTCCACCGTGTGATGACGATTGCAGACGGCGGTCTGCGCCATCTGGGTCAGCAGAGCCAGGGTGTAACGCAGCAACAGCGGCGCCAAGACCCCTGCGCGGCGTCCCCCGGTACGCGTGAATGCCTGCTTGAGCAGAGGGCCGCCAAGCCGATAGGCCTCCCCGGCGCTCTGCACCACGGCACGATTCGGCATGGTTCCCCCGCCCATGAAGAGGGCGATGCCGACGATGCCGTCATTGCCGACCACGGCGATCTCCGCGGATGCGCCATCCTCCATGACATACAGGAGGGACACGATGGCGGTGGTCGGGAAATAGACGTGATTCAACTTCCCCCCGGACTCGTGGAGCGTCTGCCCCAGATCCAGCTGAACCATCTCCAAGTGCGGCAACAGCTTGCGAAATTCGGGCCCTGGCAGAGCGGCCAGCAGATGGTTTTGGCGCGGGCTCGGAGTGGCGATGGGCATGAGAGCTCTCCGGCGACTTCACTCTGGATCATGGGAAAAGATAGCACAGCATACTTGGCATCGCCGCCCTATGTACGACAGCGTACAGAGTGCTTACGGTGTATCCGCTACTCTGCTTGACAAGAAGATCGAGAGCAGAGAATCAGATCCGGCGGAGACAAGCCATGACCAAGACGAGGACCCCGGGCAACCGTACACACACTGCCATGTCTCCCGTCGCGCAGCCGGAGATCACGGAGCCGTCGCCGGCAACGCTCGATGCGACGGAGCCCGCGGAGCCGTCGTCCGCCACCGCACCGCCGATCTCGACCGACACGACCGAGAATCCGAATGCCATGGGGCCGCCGCCCGAACGGAGCGCCGCGCCGCCCTTCCCGGTCGTCGGCATCGGTGCCTCCGCCGGCGGCTTGGCCGCGTTCGAGGCCTTCTTTTCGGCCATTCCGCGCGATATCCAGACCGGCATGGCCTTCGTGCTGGTGCAGCATCTCGCGCCGGATCACAAGAGCATCCTGACCGAGCTGGTCAAGCGCTACACCCGCATGCAGGTCCAGGAGGTCGCGGACGGCATGCGGGTCGAGCCGGACTGCGCCTACATTATCCCGCCCAGCCACGACATGGCGCTGTTCAACGGCACGCTGCGCCTGCTCGAGCCCACGGCGCCGCGGGGGTTGCGCCTGCCGATCGACTTCTTCTTCCGGTCCCTGGCCCAAGACCAACACGAGCGTGCCATCTGTGTCGTGCTCTCGGGTACCGGCAGCGACGGCACCCTGGGCGCGTGGGCGATCAAGGGCGAAGGCGGCCTGGTCATTGCCCAGGCGCCTAAGACGGCGGCCTACGACGGCATGCCGCGCAGCCTCATCGCCAGCGGTCATGCCGATGACGTCCTGCCCCCGGCGGAGATGCCGGCGCACCTCATCGCCTATGCCGCACAGGCCTTCGGCCAAGCCACCCGACCGGTCGCCCCGTCGGCGTCGTCCGAGGATACCCTGACCAAGATCTGCATCCTGCTGCGTGACCAGACCCGCCATGATTTCTCCCAGTACAAGGAGACCACCCTGCGACGTCGGATCGAGCGACGCATGGCACTGCATCGGATCGATTGCCAAGGCGACTACGTCGGCTACCTGCGGCAGGACCCGGCGGAGATCGAGGCCCTGTTCAGCGACCTGCTGATCGGCGTCACCAACTTCTTCCGCGATCCCGATGCCTTCGCCGCCCTGGAGGAGGAGGTCATTCCGCGTCTGTTCTTCGGCAAGCCGGCGGGCGCGACCGTAAGGGTCTGGGTTTGCGGTTGCTCGACCGGGGAGGAGGCCTACTCCATCGCCATCCTGCTGCGCGAGCATCTGGAAACCCTCAAGCAGGTGTTCAAGGTGCAGGTCTTCGCGACCGACATCGATCCACGCGCCATCGCGCAGGCCCGCACCGGACTCTATCCGAGCAGCATCTCCGCCGACGTCTCGGCGGAACGGCTGGCCCGCTTCTTCTCGGAGGATCCGCAGGGGGGCTACCGCGTTCAAAAGGTGGTGCGCGATCTCCTGATCTTCTCCGAGCAGGACCTGGTGCAGGACCCGCCCTTCTCCAGGATGGACCTCATCAGTTGTCGCAACCTATTGATCTATCTCAACGGCGATCTGCAAGCGCGCCTGATCGCGCTCTTTCACTATGCCCTGAATCCGAACGGCGTGCTCTTTCTGGGCACCTCCGAGACCGTCGGCGAGGTCCCTGCCCTGTTCGCACCGCTCGACCGCAAAAGGAAGCTCTACAACCGTCTGGAGCAACCGCGCGGCGCCTTCGCGCTGACCGAGCAAGCCCTGCTGCGTCACTGTGCTCCGGCGGGCATCCTCGTCAACGGCCGCGGCGAGATCCTCCACATCTACGGTCGCACCGGGCAGTACCTGGAGCCCGCCCCCGGCGATGCCGCCATGAACATCTTCGCGATGGCGCGCGATGGCTTGCGACGCGATCTGACGATCGCGCTGCACCACGCCGTGACGCACCGCGAGCCGGTGCGTCGCAGCGGGCTCCGGGTGAAGACCAACGGCGACTTCAGCCGCGTCGATCTGACGGTACGCCCGGAGCAGACGCTTCTGGACGGGATCCTGCTGACGGACTTCTACCTGATTGTCCTGGAGACGGCCTCACCGCAGCCGGCCGCGCCGGGTACGACTGCGCCGGACACCGCCGATGCCAACCCGGAGCCTAACGCACGCATCGCCGAGCTGGAACTCGAGCTGCGTGCGAAGGATGACTATCTGCAATCCACACGCGAAGAGATGGAGACCTCCAACGAGGAGCTGAAATCGACCAACGAGGAGATGCAGTCGGTCAACGAGGAGATCCAATCCACCAACGAGGAGCTGGAGACCTCCAAAGAGGAGCTGCAATCGGTCAACGAGGAACTGGCCACCGTCAACGCCGAGCTCCAGACCAAGGTCGCCGATCTCTCGCGCGCCAACAACGACATGAACAACCTGCTCGCCGGCACGGGCGTGGCCACCCTGTTCGTCGACCACCAACTGCGGATCACCCGCTTCACGCCGACGGCGACCCGGCTGATCAAGCTGATCCAGAGCGACGTCGGTCGACCGGTCAGCGACATCGTCTCCAACCTGGCGAACTACACCGATCTCACCGAAGACGTGCAGGCCGTTCTGAGCGATCTGATCCCTCGCGAGCACGAGGTGCAGAGCCGGCAGGGCGCCTGGTACCTGATGCGCATCGGACCCTATCGCACCCTGGAGAACGTCATCGAGGGCGCCGTCATCACCTTCGTCGACATCTCCGAGCGCAAGCGCAACGAGGACGCGATGCGTGCTGCCCGAGCCTTCGCCGAGGCGATCGTGGATGCGGTACGCGAGCCCCTGGTCGTTCTGGATTCGGACCTACGGGTGGTCTCGGCCAACCGCGCCTTCTACCGCCACTTCCGACTGAACGAGGCGGACACCCGCGACCGGCTGCTGTTCACGCTGAGCCATCACCGTTGGGACATCCCGGCACTGCGCGATCGCCTGCAGGGGATCCAAGCCCAAGGCGGCAGCTTCGAGGACTTTGCGGTGGAGCAGGAATTTGCGGACATCGGAGCCCGCTCGCTGCGGCTCAACGCCCGGCGCATCGACCCCGGCGAGGGTCAGCCCGGCATGATCCTGCTGGCACTCGAGGACGTCACCTCCCCCCCCCCCGGAGCACCTGAACCAACCGATGCCCCGATGACCGAGGACCGGTCATGACCGCCCCGCATGATCTCGAAGCAAACCAAGATCCGGGCGAGCGGGGCGTCGCAGGCATCCCGCCGCGCGCGCCCTCCCGCGAGGAGACCTCGGCACGGCTGCGTCGAGAGGCCGAAGCGCGCCTGTCGACACCCGACGAGCCGGCACCCCCGGCACTCGCACCCGAGGAGGCCGAACGCCTGATCCACGAGCTGCAAGTGCATCAGATCGAGCTCGAGCTGCAGAACGACGAGCTGCTGCGCACCCAAGAGGCGCTGGAAACCGCCCGGTCACGGTACTTCGATCTTTACGATCTGGCGCCGATCGGCTACGTGACCCTGACCGACGAGGGCTTGATCCGGGAGGCCAACCTTGCCGCCGCCACCCTGCTTGAAACCCTACGTGTCGGCCTGGTCGGCCGTCCACTGACCCGGTTCATCCTTCCGGAAGACCAGGACATCCTCTATGGCTGCCTGCATCGGCTACGCAACACGCGCGAGCCCCAGACCTGCGAGCTGCGGCTGCGCAAGACGCAGGGCGTCGCGCGCTGGGTCCGTGTCGACAGCGCTCTCGAGCCGTCTCGGATGGGCAGTCAAGGCCACTGGCGGGCCACCCTGACCGACATCACGGCGAGCAAAGAAGGCGAGCAGCGACTGCTCGACGCCCAAGTGCGGTTGAAACGGGTGGCGAGGATCGCCGATGTCGGCTATCTGGAGTGGGATCCGCGCACCGGCGCCATCGCCCTGCCACCCGCCGCGCACTCGCCGACGAGCAATGCGCAGAACGCCGCGGCGCCGCAAACCCTGGACGCTTGGCTGGCCCGGCTGCACCCGGAGGATCGCGAGCCGGTCCGCGCCGCCTTCGCCCGCTTCGCCACCGACTGCGATGCGCCCCCCGAGATCCACTATCGCCAACACAGCAAGAACGGGGACTTCCTCTGGTTCGCGGCCTATCTGGAGCCGATCATGGATGATCGGGGCCGGCTCGATCGGGTCCTGATCGTTCACCAGGATGTGACCCGACGCAAGGAATCCGAGGAGCGTGCACTGCACTTGGCGCAGCACGACCCCTTGACCGGGTTGCCGGGCCGCGGCCTGCTCGCGCCGATAGCCGCGCAGATGCTTGCCGGCGCCGGGCGCGCGGGTAAACTCCTGGCGGTCTTGTTCGTCGACCTGGACCGGTTCAAGACCATCAACGACAACTTCGGAAACGCGGTCGGCGACGAGGTGCTGCGGCAGACCGCGCAACGCCTGCGCGCGTCGTTCCGCGCCGACGACCTGGTGGCCCGACTCGGCGGAGACGAGTTCGTGATCGTCCTGGCCAACATCCGGGACGAAGACGACGCCGCGACCGCCGCCGGTACCGCCATCGCCGCGCTCTCGCGCCCTTACCCGGTCGCCGAGCAGGCATTGACCTGTGTGCCCAGCATCGGGATCAGCCTCTATCCGGACGACGCCGCGACGTTCGACGCCCTGATCAAGTGCGCTGATCTGGCCATGTACCATGCCAAACAGTTCAGTCCGGGGCAGTTTCAGTTCGCCACGGCCGCGCTCGAGCGGCAGTCGAGCGCCGTCGCGGCGCTGAAGGACGGGCTGCGCGAGGCGATGTCGCACAACGGGTTTCGCCTCCTCTACCAACCGGTGCTCGATCTGCGCAGCGGCGCCGTCATCGGGGTCGAAGCACTGCTGCGCTGGCCGCAAGCCGACGGCAGCGAGATCGCACCCTTGGTATTCTTGCCGATCGCCGAATCGATCGGCCTCATCCACGACCTCGGTGCCTGGGTGCTCCGGGAGGTCTTGCGGCAGCATCGCGCTTGGTTGGCCGAGGGATTGCCGCCGATCGCCGTCACGGTGAACGTCTCGGCGCGTCAGTTCCGTCATCAGTCGTTTCTGCGGCACATCACGGACGCGCTTCGGACCGGCGGGGTCGACCCGGCCCTGGTGTCGCTGGCCCTGGGCGAGGCCACGCTGCTGCAGGACACCTCCGCATCGCGCCGCCTCCTGGATAATCTGCATGCGCTGGGAGTGCGGGTTGCGCTGGACGACTTCGGCCTCGGACCCTCCTGCCTCGGCGAGATCGAAGACCTGCCCTTGGACGCTCTGGAGATCAACCGGACCCTGGTCCAGGGTTTGGACGGCGGGGTGCGCGCGCCGGCCATCGTCGAGACCATCGTGCGTCTCGGCCATGCACTGCAGATCAAGGTCACCGCGATCGGCGTCGAGACCGAGGGCCAGCTCGGTGCGGTGCGCGACCTGGGCTGCGACCGGGCCCAGGGTTTCTATCTGGGCGAACCCATGACCGGTGGCGAGCTCGCCGACTGGTATCGCCGCCGCACGCCCGCCACCGGAAGCGACCCGTCCCCTCCGATCGGATCACCGCCATGAGAAAGGTTTCGTCGTGATCACCTTGAGGCTCATGGCGAAATTCTGAGAGGACCTGACCCAAGGGCATCGCGACCGGCTCCAGGCGTGGCAGCTAACGCTGCCGTTCTGCCTCCGGCAACCCCGAGAGTTGGATGGTTTCCCTTGGGATCGATGTCGATGGCCATCAGTCAGCTCCGCGACAAAGGGGCAATCCGGGTGAATCCGGCGGAAAGCTCGCCTGATGTCGTCCGCGGTGTACGACAGCGGGGTCGCCCGTTTTGTCCGGTCAGGTGTACAGATGCGTGAACGGCATCGGACGTCGGTTGTGCAAAACGCAGCGTCCCCGACAGCTCCCGGTGATGCCGGCGCTGACAAACGGCGCCGTGACGGCTAGACTGATCGCCAGGCATCGAGATTGGATGCTGGGCTGGTCGTGTACAGACAAACGGATGTGTGTGGGTGATGCCGGCAGTCAAGCATCGACATCGCCGCCGTATTGTCGGTAGCGTGAATTTCCAATAAAAACCAAAATGGGTAACGACAGATGAACAACATCTCGACAAGCGCTCTTCTTCTCGCCATCACGTTGGTGCTGCTGCTCTCGGCCTGCAGCACGGCCTCGAAGCACGAGCCGGCGCCGGCCGCCGCCGCGCCGATGTATGAGCCAAAACCCGATCGCAATTGATACGCTCTCGGTCTTCCATCCTATTTGCTGTCAACCTTGAGATCGACGATCTCCAGTTGGCAGCAAACGTCGAGGGTGGAATCCCGGATGATGCATAAAGCCCTTCAGCTTCATGTTGGCGAGAGCCTTTGGGGATTCGTGTAGCGACATCGATGCTTTTCCGGCCCGCTGCGATCGGGGTGTTGACGATACTCGTCGTCCAGACTGGTTTGGTTGGCGCCGCCTCGTCATCGCCGATTTTGGATAACGATCGGGTATCGTCGGTTTCGAGACCACTTCCACCAGAGTACGTGATCGACGCGGACGGGTCAGTCACGCTGCGAATTTGCTTTAACTGGTCATGTGCGCGCAGACAGACCATGACCTTCACGCCCGCGGATATGGCTCTTCTAAAAAGGCATATGGCGGTTTGTCCGGGCACAAGTCTTCACGATCGATTACAGCATGTGCGTATCGGCATCTGGCAAATGGAGGTGCTGGCACAGAAGTATCAGCCGTTGTTGGCGAACGACCTTGCCATTAACGATTTCGAGGCGGGAGTCGAGGGGAGGATGGATTGCGTCGATAGCGCCAGCAACACCACGACGTATCTGCATATTCTTCGGGATATTCGGGAATTGCCCGGCTGGACGGTCGCATCGCCCAAAGTGCGCGGTCTCTTCGATGTCACGGCGGTTCACTGGACGGCCGTCATCATCGACAACGAGAGCGGGCATCCTTGGAGCGTTGACTCCTGGTATCGTCCAAACGGCCATCTGCCGATGGTCATGCCCTTGGCGAGCTGGATCGACAAGAAGAAGGCATGGAACCCGCCTTTCGCACGTCTGAATTCGACACCGCACTCAATCGACGAGCTCTGCAAAACGAATTTTCACGTTTTAATCGATTAATCGATGAAACCGCGCCCGGTCGGACAGTCACGGAGGCTGCCGAGGTTGCTCCAGTCCAAGAACACCGCCTAAAGCGCCGGGCGCTGTTTCGTTTCCGGCATGACATAGACAATGCCGACCGTCCCCGCAAACAGGCGATGTATCACGTCCGTAAAGAATTCCGGTGGAACATTGATGCAGCCATAGGAAATACGGTTATCGAGCGGCGTTGGACTGGCTAGGCGTTGCGGTCGGCGCTGCTCGGGTATGCTCGTCACGACCGGATGCATGGAGATGGCATTTTCGTAGTCCAGCCAGAGGATTTCCTTGCCATGGGAATTGCGCCCCATCGCCGTCAGGAAGCGCCCCGCGGGCGTTGTACGATCCTCGGGGGGGATGCGTGACATCCGCATGTCGCTAATGCCGGGGGCGACGTGATCACCGATCCCCATACCCAGCAGCACGGGGGCCGCGCCCTTGAGCTGTCCGTCCACGCTAAAGACATAGACCTTGGCGTTGACCTTATCGACGATCGCGAACGGCATGTTGAGATTGTCTCTTGAAGCGACAACCCAATCCGCCGTCTCCCGTGTCCTGCGCGATGCGTTCTCCGACCCAAAGTTGGCCCGCCCGGAGCTCAATGGCCTGGCCGGTTTCGGTTCCATCACGAACGGAACCTCGGCCTCTTGCGCATAGCTTGCATTGAGCATCGGGTTGGCTAGCTGAGCGGCATCGTCCGCCTTCGTGGCCAGGCGCGGGCCGCACCCGACAATCAACAGACTGCAACACAGACTGAATGCCTGAATCCTGTTGCGACCGCGCGCTTGGCGCCAGCCGCCGGCTACTGGTGGCTCTATTGCACCCATTTTCGATTCCCCCTGCGGCAGATCCTCCCCATGCTCGGCGATGTCGTGCCGGTGGTCAATGAGTTTGTCGCGAATCCCCTGCTTGGCTTATGTCTATGACTCCGATGAGACGACGGGCGGCTTTCCAGGGACGCCCGGCCTATAATGGCGGTCTTTTCGCGTTCAGGGAGCAGCGGGCATGGTCGACCAAGCCGTCGAGACATTCATCCAGCGCTGGGGCGGCGGGATCAGCTACGGCGGCAATGAGCGCGCCAACCTGCAAATGTTCATCACTGAGCTTTGCACCCTGCTCGGTCCGCTGTAGAAATCCCGAGACCGTTTGAGCCTCGTGCAGCACGGCAGATGTGTCTGGACCGTTCGTTGTCGTTGTCGTCATCGACCATCGACCATCGATACGACAACGACAACGAAGATGATCTCGGACGGTCTCGGAATTTCTGAACCCTTGCACTAGCCTGGCCGCTCCCATCGACTGATTGCATATGTTCTATTTTTTGCTATCGTTCTACCCATGAACAGCAGGCACCGCAAGACCCGTGAGGCGATCTTCACCGAGCCCGTCAACGGGAATCTGGAGTGGTCGCGGATCGAAGCGCTGCTGGTCGCCGTCGGCTGCCTGGTGATCGAAGGCAGCGGATCGGGCGTCACCTTCGAGAAAGTCGGCCGTAAAGCCAACTTTCATCGGCCGGATCCGCGCAAAGAGGCGCTCAAATACCGCGTCAAGCAGGTGCGCGAATACCTCACACAACTCGGCATGACTCCATGAGCGCAACCAACGTGATGCACTATCGCGGTTATCAGGCCAGCATGACCTTTGACCCGGACGACAAGATCATCGTCGGGCGCGTACTGGATATCGACGACATCATTGGTTTTCATGGCGAATCGGTCAGCGAATTCGAGCAAGCCTTTCGCGAATCGATCGACAGTTACCTGGAAGCCTGCGCCAAGCTCGAACAAGAGCCCGACAAGCCCGCCTCGGGCCGGCTGATGCTGCGTGTCGATCCGGCGATTCATGCCGCCGCGCTCAAGGCCGCCAAGCGCAGCCGCACCAACCTCAACCAATGGGCCGCGCGGGTCCTGGCCAAGGCGGCTTGTGAAGGTCACTCGGACTGACGGGCGCTGTGGTCTGAGGTCCATCGCGCCTTCTTCGTCTATGGATTCGCCAAGAGCCGGCAGTCCAACATCGGCGAAGAGGAAGAGTCCTCGGAACATGGCGCGTGGCGCTTATCCCGACCGCTCACCCCGAACAACCACCTCGACCCGATGCTCCCGCCGGTCGTCCACCAGCGGAATCCCCGGCGAATCCTGCACGACACCGTCCAACGTGATCCGCGTCCCGCCCTCGCGGCTCTGCGTCACGGCGATCCGGTAGAGCGTCTCCCGATAGCGGTAGCTCAGCTTGAACCCGTCCCAATCGGCGGGCAGACAGGGCGCGACATGCAGGGTATCGACCTCGAGCCGCAGCCCCAGCAGAGACTCCAGGATCAACCGATACATCCAGCTCGCCGAGCCGGTATACCAGGTCCAACCCCCGCGCCCGACATGCGGCGACACGCCGTAGACATCGGCGGCGACCACATAGGGCTCGACCTTGTAGGTCGCGATGTCCTCGGGCGAGCGCCCGTGATTGATCGGGTTGATCATGCCGAAGAGTTCCCAGGCCTTCGCCGCATCGCCCAAGCGCGCGAACGCCATCGTTGCCCAGATGGCCGCGTGGGTGTATTGCCCACCGTTCTCGCGCACGCCCGGCACGTACCCCTTGATATAACCCGGATTCAACTCGGAGGTGTCGAAAGGCGGATCCAGCAGTTGAATCAGCCCGGCGTCCCGGCGCACCAGGCGCGTGTCCAACGCCGCCATCGCCGTGCGTGCGCGGCTCGGGTCGCCGGCCCCGGAGAGCACCGACCAGCTCTGCGCGATGGAATCGATCCGGCATTCCTCCAGACTCGCCGAACCCAACGGGGTGCCGTCGTCGAAATAGGCGCGCCGATACCAGCCACCGTCCCAGCCATGCGCCTCGATGTTCATGCGCAACCGGGCGGCCTCCGTCAGGCAGCGTTCGACGAAGGGCTCGTCGCCCTGCGAACGAGCCACCTCGCCGAACTGTGTGAGCACCTCGTAGAGGAACCAGCCCAGCCAGATGCTCTCGCCCCGGCCCTGGATCCCGACCAGGTTCATGCCGTCGTTCCAGTCGCCGGATCCCATCAGCGGCAGTCCATGCTCGCCGAACCGCAGACCGTGCAGGATGGCGCGCACGCCGTGCTGGTAGAGACTCGCCGATTCCTCGGACTGACCGGGGAGATCGTAGTAGGAGTCGTCCTGCCCGCTGACCAGGCGGCCCTCCAGGAATCGGGTCGTTTCGTCCAGCACGCCGGTATCCCCGGTGGCCAGCACATAGCGGCAGGTCGCCAAGGGGAGCCAGAGATAGTCGTCGGAGCAGCGGGTGCGCACCCCACGGCCGGAGGGCGGATGCCACCAGTGCTGGACATCGCCTTCCGGAAACTGACGCCCCGAGCAGAGCAGCAGGTGCTCGCGCAGCAGTAACGGCTCGGCATGGACGAGCGCCATCGCGTCCTGCAACTGGTCGCGGAACCCGAAGGCGCCGCCCGACTGGTAGTAACCGCTGCGCGCCCACACGCGGCAGGCCAGGGTTTGATAGAGGAGCCAGCCGTTGGCCAGGACGTCGAGCGCGGGGTCCGGGGTCTCCACCTGCACGGCGCCCAGGGTGTGTGTCCAATGTGCATGGATCGCCTCCAGCGCGGATCGGGCGGCGGACGCCCCGCGGTAGCGATTCACCAGCGTGCCGGCATCATCGGCGCCGCGCCGACCGGCCACACCGAGACGGAAGACGATTTCATGCGTTTGCCCGGCGGCCAGATCGACGTTGACTTGAAGCGCGGCGCAGGCATCCAGCCCGGCACCGACCTTCCCGGACAGCCTTAAGCGCGTCAACGCGGTCGGCGCGCTCAGGGTTCCGTTGCGCCCGATGAACTCGGTCCGGTCGCCGCTGACGGTCCGAGTCGGATCGTCCACGTCGAAAAAGGCGCGGCGATCCGCGAACTCGGTGTTGTAGGGGTTATGCGCGAAGAGTGCACCGCAGATCGGGTCGATCTCGGTGATGACGTGGAGGGCCGATTTGGGCCGCAGATCCCCGAGCACCCACTCCACATAGCCGGTCGCGGACAGCCGGCGCGCCTGATTGGAGCAGTTGCGCAGCTTGAGCACCGAGAACTTGATCGGTGCGTCCACCGCGACATAGACCCACAGTTCCGAGGCGATGCCGTCCTCGTTGTGCTCGAAGACGCTGTAGCCGAAACCGTGCCGGCTGGTGTACTCAGACGCACCGCCGACGGGCAGCGGCGTGGGCGACCACAGGTGTCCGCTCTCCTCGTCGCGCAGATAGAAGGCCTCGCCGCTCGCGTCGCCGACCGGGTCGTTGTGCCAGGGCGTGAGGCGGAAGGCGTGGGCATTCTCGCTCCAGGTGTAGGCCATGCCGCTCGCCGAGACGACCGTCCCGAAGTGCGCATTCGCCAGAACATTGACCCAGGGTGCAGGCGTCGTCCGGCCGGCTTGGGTCGTGACGACGTACTCGCGCCCGTCGGGGGCGAAGCCGCCCAGCCCGTTGTCGAAGAGACGGAGCGGGCGGCCGGCCGGCTCCGCGTCGCTGACCCATTTGGGCTCGACCCTGCGACTCCATTCGGCAAAACGGCCGCGGGTCGGGCGTAGGCGCGGGATACGCGCTTGCCGCGGAGCGCGCCGACCGAGCTGCTCCGCCAGGGTGCCCCGAGCGTCGCTGAGGATGGCTCGCGCCACGGTTTGGAAGAGGATGCGATCCTCGTTGGAGATCTGATCGGCCGGGCGCACAAAGATGCCGCCGGGTCGATCGATCACATGCGCCTCGGCGCCCGCGGCGATCAGACCCAGGATCTGATCCTGGAGCTGCTGCCGGTAACCGGCGCGATCCTCGTTCCAGATCACCAGATCCACGGTCAGTCCCTTCAGGCGCCAATAGGCATGCGCCTGGACCAACTGATGGACCAGCTCGATGTTCTCCGGGTCGCCGATCTGCACCAGCACCATCGGCACATCGCCGGACACCGCATGGCTCCAGAGCCCGGATTGTCCGCGCCTATTCTGACTCAGCACGCTCGGCTCGGCACGCAGCGAGGCATTGGCGTAGAGGATCGAGCTGGCCAGGCGTCCGTAGAGCTGCACGTCGGACTGGCTGGCATTGATCTGGCGCAGCACCACCTGGCTGTGGGTCCAAGCCAGATCGAAAACGCGATCGGCGAGTCGCTGATCCCGGTACTTCTCGACCAGGCTCACGGCCATCTCGCGATCCTCGCCGATACCGGTGACTCGATCGAGCGTGGCGGATTGATCCGGATCCAGTGTGATGGCGTAGCGGATAACGACGACGGGATCGAGCACCGAGCCGGCGCTGCCAGAGAGTGCCTCATCGCCGTGCATCGCCTGCGGATCGGCAACCGTGCGATCGCGCCCGATAAAGCGCATCCGGTCCGTCTCGTAGGACGGCGCGCCGCAGTCGGCCCCGCGCACCACCATCAGGTGGAACATCCAGGGCGAGGACTCCTCGCGCGAGCGTGGTCGGCGGGTGCAGAGGATCGCCGGTTGCGGGTCGAGGATCTCGGTTTGCACAAAGAGGTTGCTGAAGGCCGGATGCGACGCATCCGCGGCGGGCGGGGCGAGCACGACCTCGGCGTAACTGGTGACCTCGATGACCCGGCGGCTGCGCGAGCGGTTGGTCAGACGCACCCGGCGCAGCTCGATGTCGTCTTCCGGCGAGACGGCGATCTCGGTATAGGACTCGATCCCCCGATCACGACGACGAAACTCGGCGCGTCCCTCCGAGAAGATGGCCTCGTAAGTGTCCGGCTGTTTGAGCGTCGGCTGATAGGCTGTCGACCAGACCTCGCCGCTCGCCAGGTCGCGCACGTAGCAGAAGGTCCCCCAATGGTCACGGGTGGTGTCTTCGTGCCAGCGTGTGACGGCCAGATCCTTCCAGCGACTGTAGCCGCCGCCCGCGTTGGTGAGCATCACATGGTAGCGGCTGTTCGACAACAGCTTGACCTCGGGGATGGGCGTGTTGGGGCTGGTAAACACGCGGATCTCCGCCTCCTGGCTGCTTGCGGTGGTGCGGATGTCGGTGGGCTCGCCGGTCGCATGCAGATAGAAGGAGGGTGTCTTGGGGATGCGCTCCTGCAGCAGCAGGGCGGTCGCCTGAAACATCGGCGCCGCCATGAAGCGCCGCTGCATCGGGCGGTCCAAGAGCAGGTACGCGAGCGACAGAAAACTCATGCCCTGGTGATGGGCCATGAAGGAGCGCACCAGGGCGCTCGTCTGCCCGCGGGGAAGTCGGGACGGCGTGTAGTCGATGGCCTCGTAGAAACCGTAGCGGCCTTCGAACCCGCTCGCGGCGAGCCGCTGGAGATTCCGGCACGCCGCCTCGGGCGCCACCATCAGCGCAAGTGCGGAGGCATAGGGCGCAATGACCAGATCCTCGGCCAGCCAGCGTTTCAGCCCCAGGCCGGGTACGCCGAAGGCACGGTACTGATAGTTCAGATGAAGATCGACGGTGTTGTAACCGGACTCGGACACGCCCCAGGGAACGCCGCGCAACTTGCCGTACTCGATCTGGCGGGCCACCGCCGTCCGATAGGTCTGGTCCAGCAGGGTGTTGTCGTAGGTCGGCATCACCAGCACGGGCATGAGGTATTCGAACATGGAGCCGCTCCACGACAGGAGCGTCGACTCGCCGGCGGCGACGGTCAGCAGGCGCCCCAAGGAAAACCAGCTCTCCTGCGGCAGATGGCCCTGCGCAATCGCCACGAAACTGCCAAGCCGCGCTTCCGAGGCCAGCAGGTCGTAGAAGCTCGCATCCTGGCGCCGCTCGGCGACGTTGTAGCCGATCGCCAAGAGATGACGCGAGGTGTCGTAGAGGAAGTCATAGTCGGCTTCGGCCAGCTCGCCGGCGTGCTGGGCGAGGTGCTCGAGCAGGGCGATTCGCTGGCGGGCAGCGCCGTCGGCGTCCCGGTCCGCTTCCCGTGCAGCGAGCTGACGCAGCGTCAAGGACAGATCGCCGGAGCCTTCCGCGCCGAGCACAACCGGGGCTGCAACCGGGTCCGCCAGTGCGGGCACCAGCAACAGCAGATCATCCAGAACGGCGCGGCATTGGCGGGCCAAGGCCCAGGCCCAGTCGTTTGCGGCGCCGGTGGTGTGCGTATCCAACGCCGACGCCGCGACCTCGGTCGCCGTTGCCAGTGAATCGAGACACTGGCGTGCCGTCGCCAGCGTGTTAGGGGGCGACTCCGAGGCCGACTCCAGTCTCTGGCGTAATCGCGTGAGCGCGGCCTGATGGACGCCGTCTCGATGCGGCTCGGGACCGGCTTGTAGCGCGTCCGCCAGGATCCCGAAGCTGTCCTCGATCCCGTCCAGCCAACGCGGGTTGAGGATCGGCGCGTCGATCAGCGCGAGCAGACCCGGCTGCAAGGTCAGCAGATGACCCGCGAGGTTGCCGCTGTCCACCGACGAGATATAGAAGGGCGCGAGCGGTTTGAGCGTCTGCGTGTCGTACCAATTGAAAAAATGGCCGCGATAACGCTCCATGCCGGCCATCGTGCCCAGCGTGTTGGTGGTGCGCTCGATCAGTCCCGTGGTCGGCAGATAGCCGAAATCATAGGCGGCCAGATTCGCGAGCAGCGACATCCCCATGTTGGTCGGCGAGGTGCGATGCGCGACCACGGGCACGGGATGCTCCTGATAGTTGTCCGGCGGCAGCCAATGATCCTGCGGCCCGACGAACCGCTCGAAGAAGGCCCAGGTCTTGCGCGACAGGGCGCGCAGAAAGCGAATTTGCTCGGCCGTCAGGCGGGCCTCGCGACGCGTCAAGGGGCGGCTCGTCCACCAGGCGATGGTGGGTGCGGCCAGCCAGAGCAAGAGGATCGGCCCCGCGACCATCAACACGGCCGGGTCGAGCCAGGCCAGCGCGGAGATCGTGACCAGGGCGAGCACGGGGGCGATCCACATCCTCCGGTGAAAGGCGACGATGTCCCGGCGCGAGCGATCCAGATCGCATGAGGAGGTCCATTCGAGCAGACGTCGATGGGTGACCCGCATCCTCCAGAGCGTGCGGACCATGGCGTCCAGGCTGAAGTACCCCTCGTACGGGAGACAGGCGACGGTGAAGAGTGCCTGCGCCAGCTGACGGAGCGCCGCGCGCAGCGCGGCCGCGAGGTGATCGAGCCAACGCACGTCGCCCGGCTTCTGCAGGCCGTCCAGGAGCGCGGTCAGCACTGATGGAATCAGGGAGATCCCGAGCACGGCCAGAGTCCAGAGCCCCGGCGACGCCGTAAGTGTCCAGCCCAGCACGAACAGCAGCGTCAGCGCTGCCGGCACGAGACTGCGCCGCAGATTGTCGGCCAGCTTCCAACGCGACAGCGCCGAGAGCGGGTTCTTCCGAAGGCGTCCGTCGAGACCGGGAACGCGCGGCGAGAGCCAACGCGCGATCTGCCAGTCGCCCCGAATCCAGCGGTAGCGGCGGCTTACGTCCGCGCTGTAACAGGCCGGATAGTCTTCGTACAACTGCACATCGGAGACCAACCCCGAGCGGACATGACAGCCTTCCAGCAGGTCATGGCTGAGGATGCGATTCTCCGGAAAACGGCCCTCGAGCGCCTGCTCGAAGACAGCGACATCGTAGATGCCCTTGCCGATGAAGGAGCCTTCTTGGAACACATCCTGGTAGACATCGGAAACGGCATGGGTATAAGGATCAATGCCGGCGTCGTCCCCGTACAGCCGCGCATACCGCGACCGATTGGCTCCGGGCAGACTGACGGCCACGCGCGGTTGCAGTATGCCGTAGCCCTCGGAGACGACCTGCCGCTCGGGGTCGTAGTGCGCCCGATTGAGCGGGTGCGACAGGGTCCCGACCAATTCGCGCGCGGCATCGCGTGGGAGCTGGGTGTCGGTGTCCAGGGTAATGACGTAGCGCACACCAAGCAGGATCGGCGTCTCTCCCACGATCGTTGCAAAGCGATCGTCTGTCCCGCCGCGCAGCAGCGCGTTCAGGTCGGCGAGCTTGCCGCGTTTGCGCTCGTAGCCCATCCAGATCCGCTCTTGCGGATTCCAAAGGCGCGGGCGGTGGAAGAGGAAAAAACAATCGCCGCCGTCGCGCGGGTACTTCGCGTTCAGGGCCTCGACCCCTGCCACAGCCAGCCGGACCAGTGTCTCGTCTTCGGGCTGCGTCTGCGCCGGCGCATCGCGAAAATCGGTCAGCAGGGCGAAGTGCAGGCTCTCATCCCGATTGGCCAGGAACCGCACCTCCAGCCCCTCGATCAGCGCCTCGATGCCCGCCGCGCCGGTGAGCATGCTCGGGGTCACCACCAGGGTGCGCGATTCCGACGGAATGCCGAGTGAACAATCCAATCGCGGCAGCGGATAGGGTGTCGCGAGCAAGGTGGCCAGCCAGTTCACCAGCGCCACCGCGAGCTGACTGGTGCCCAGCGCGGCAGGCACCGCCAGGAGCAGGAGCAGCCAACCAGGCAGGCTGCCGGACTGCGCCAACAGCCCCCCGCTGAAAAGCGCCGTCAACAGCAGGATCACCCCGAGATAGAGGAACAACGGTGATCGCTGACCCCTTCGTTGCAGCGACTCCAGAGTCCAGATGCAGGCCCGCGCCCGATGCTCCAGTCGCGGCAGACCGCGATCGATCAAATAGAAGCCCACATGCGCCGCACGCTCGGCACCATCGTTCCCGACCGCGCCTTCGCGCGCCAGCTCGACCGCCCGGCGCGCCACCTCCACCTCGGACAAGGCGCTGTTCTTAGCAACCTTCTCCACGACGTGTCGATAACGGTCGCGGGTGGCAAAGTCCATCCGGCCGTAGATCCCGCCCGGATCCTCGCGCAAGGTCTGCTCGACCAGGCTCATGGATTCCACGAACTCGCGCCAATCCATCGCCCCGAGGCAACGCAGACTGCCGATGCTGTTGCCGATGGACACTTGATCGGCGGCCTGTTGCTGGTTCTCGACCTGCACCAACTGCTCGATCGTCAGGCCCGACTCAGCGAGCTGCTGCTCGATCCAGGTCAGCGGCAAGGCCAGGGCGGAGCTCTGGCCCTGCAGTCGGCGCGCCAGCTCCGCCACGAAGGCGCTCGACAGGGGCGGGTTCGAGCGCGCCATGTCGGCGATCACCAGGATCAGATTTTTCGGATCCTGCTCGACCATCGCCATCATCTGATCGGACCAGACATCGGCCAGGTTCTGGTCGGTCCGGCTGGCGGCGATGAGGACCGCGACGCGGCGCAGATTCTCGATCAGCGCCAGCCGCAACATGATCGGGATGGCCCACAATTCGCCCAGCCGCAGGGTGGTGACCGTTTGATAGGCCGCGACGAAGCGGTTGAGGTTCTCGGGGTCGACCCGACCATCGCCATGGGCGATGATCTCCAGTGCGAGGTCATAGACACGCGGCAGTCCGGCGGACGGTCCTTGGAGCAGGCGCGGCAGTTCCCGGCTGTACCCCTTGGGGAGATGTCGCTTGGCGGTGCGGATCTGATCTTCGATCAGGTAGAAATTGTCGAGCAGCCATTCGCCGGCCGGCGCGATCCGACGGTTCTCCGTGACGGCGGCCATGAGCAAGCGACAGACGCCGACCAGGATGGTTTCATTCTCGGTCAGGCGAGCGAGCAGACGGTCCGGTGGATGTCCGGGCATCAAGGCATGCGCATCGGCAAGGCGCTTGCCGTGCTCTTCCATCTGCACCGCGCTGAAGAGCTCCGAGCGCAACGGCGGCTCGTCGCCGACAGACGCCTTGATCAAACCCTTACCGGAAAGCCATCTCCTGAATTGGAGCAGGGTGTCGCGAATCGCCAAATGACTCTCCTTTAAACGTCCTATCTCCGACGCGGAGATGCCATCCTCGGAGGACGAAGGTCACCACCGAGTCGTTGTCGTTGTCGTTGTCGTTGTCGATTACGACAATGACTTCCTGCGCCGGCGCTTGTGGACTGCGTGCGCTTGTCCACTCTACAGAGCCGTTCGTCACTCGGGCCATCGTGGCCTGACAACATCGCGTCACATCCCGCCTTCATCAGCTCACGCAACGCGATGGATTCAATGATTACTTATAATGCGACTTGAACGTATTGAAGGAATCCTTGATGGCATCCCAGGCCCGCTCGGTTTCTACTTTGAGCTGCTCCCAGTTGCTTTCCGTAGTGGCCTGCATCTCCTCCAGCCTCTTCTCGCCTTCCTCACGCGTCGCGCGCAGCGCCACGAGATGTGCCCGCTCGACATCCTATGCTCAAGCTCGCCGCGCCTATTTCTTCCAGTAGAAGTCCAAGCGTGACTGGCCGGAACCATCCAGATTGAAGGTTTTGCGCTGAGTCTCGTCCTGACCGCGCAAACCCGTCGGGGTGACCTCCACGCTGTAGTCGCCCGCCGGCAATTGGGCGAAGAACCAAGGGCCTTTCGATTGGGCGGTCAAGACCGGCCCGCTGTGCGCATCCAGAATGTTCACTTTAACCGATGAGAGATACTCACCGGTGCCCTCCGTCGCGAAGAGCAGGCGCAGGTTGAACTGACTGGACAAGGCCTCGAGCTCCGCGCGTTCGCTCTCCCCGATGCCGCCCGTTACGTAGCGAATGTCGCCATTGGTCATGATTTCCGATGAAGTTTCCCCGGTCGACTCCCGAGCGGGGGCGGCGACATCCGCGGACGTCGGCGAGCCGAGGCTCTCGGCCGGCCGGATCCCATACTCCGTCTGCGTCTCCGCGAGCTGCAGACCGGCGGCGCCCGGAATCGGCGAGTGCGTGGTGCCCGACTGCTCCGGTCCGGCGGACTGCACCGCTGCGCCGCCGAACATCAACGCCATCGCGATCAGGCCCTGCAAATCTCTGTTGGTCATGTTTAAGGGTCTCGTTTGCCGACGTGAAAGAGGCTGGAAACAAGGTTTCCGGAAATCGAATTGCTCCTCACGGGAGACCCAGATCCAGGTCTCCCGTGCGGTCATTCTCAAGTGCCCCTCGGCACGAGCAATAGCAGCGCGCCGGCCACGATCGACGCCACGCCGACCCAGATCGGAATGTTGACCGTCTCGCGGTCTTGGACCGTCAATTCGAGGGGACCCAGTTGAGCCTGCGTGGTCTCCTTCGTATAGCTGAAGCCACCATACGCCAACCCCAAGCCACCGCCGATAATCAGTACGACCCCTACAATCTTGAGTGTGTTCATCTTATCTCCCGGCATGGATAAGCGATTGTTGTTCGCACGATTACCCGATGCGTATTCCGGACATGGAGCCGAGGAGTCCGAAAGCGGACAGCAGCCATAGCACCACGAAGATAACGACCACCACATTCAGGATCTTCTTGATGGTTCCATCCATCGGAATGTAGTTGTTGATCAGCCACAGGATGACTCCGATGACGACCAAAACGACGACCAAGCTAATCAAATTCATCTCAATTCTCCTGTACTGGTTGATGAGCGCCCGAGAGGCGGGAGCATGTCGTTCGGCAGCCGCCCCACTGCCCATCGTCGGTGAGCCGCAATGCAGCGCCCCAACGGTTGTCTCGCATCTTGATCCAGTCCGAGATCCGAAGAGCACCCGGCATCGGAGCGCGGAAGAGACCCTGAAAATCAATGTAATACAAGTTCGACAACTTGCTGTGTCAGATTAATGTGACACGTAATACTACTATTTATAGCAAGTATTTTTTCTTGCTTTATACTGTAATTTAGCCTGCTTATCCTAGGTACCCCCGCCCCTAGGTACTCCCGCCCGGGATAACAGGGCAACGGGTTCTCGTGACGGCGATCGCCGCGAGAGAGAACGGCAGCCGAACCTCCGAGGTCCGGCACTACCCACACGTTGGAGGCCGCTGCCCCCGACGGCCGGATTTACGAGCTAAACCTCACGGTCGAAGAGGGGCCTACACCGTGAACGACAGGATGCGCGGCGTAACCGGCCCAGTCTGTACGCCATCACACATAGGGACAGGGATCAACGCGCTATGTTTGTCAGCGCACTGAATGAACCCGCTAATTGACGTAATGTGTAAAGTTGACGGAGCCCCAAGGCCGAGCCGGCCGTCAGTGACCGATCGGGATGACAGCGAGCCCCTGCGCGATAAGACAGCGCCCGCAGCTGCCCGACAACGCGCTCCGCTTGCCGAGTGTTACCGTTCTACCCGGCCCACGAGGAGACCCCACGTGCATCACGAGAAGAATTCCGCTCACTTCGAGAATCGTCTTCTCGCATCGCTGCCGGACGAGGATCATCAACAGGTGCTGACGCGCTGCGAGTCGGTCGAGCTCGCGCTCGACGAGGTGATCAACGAACCCGGCGAGCAGATCCGCCACGTCTACTTCCCCACGGACTGCTTCTTTTCTCTGGTGACGCCGCCGATCGATCACGCCGGTCTGGAGGTCAGGCTGGTCGGCAGCGAGGGAATGGTTGGAACACCACTGATCTTGGGGATCGACGTGACGCTGCTGCGCACCGTTGTTCGGGGCGCCGGTCCCGCCTGGCGTATGACAGTGGAGCGGTTTCCCGAGGCGCTCGGGCTGAGCGTCGCACTTCAGATCACGCTGAACCGCTATCTCTTCGTGTTGACGAACCAGGTCGAGCAGATGGTCGCCTGCACCCGCTTCCATGTGCTGGAAGCGCGTCTCGCCCGCTGGTTGCTGATGACCCAGGACCGGGCGCATTCGGATCACTTCCATGCCACCCACGAGTTCCTCGCCCTCTTACTCGGGGTGCGCCGGGTCGGCGTCACCAAGGCCGCGACGGCGCTGCAACAGCGCAACCTTATTCACTACAGCCGTGGCGACATTCGCGTTCTCGATCGGGCCGGCCTGCAAGCCGCAGCCTGCGGGTGTTACGGGGAGTCGGAATCGATTTACGAGCGATTCCTGGGATGAGATAGAGTGGTTAGTGGCTAGGCTCGTAGGTTGTGCTGACGATAGGAAGCACAACTCGCGACGACGGTTGGTTGTGCCTCGCACGGCTCGGCACAACCTACGCCTTTTTGTGGCGCGCCTCGAGATGGCGTGAACGCTACGGCAAAAGGATCCCGACGCATGTCGCGCCGGACGCGGTTTAGTCTTAGTGCCCCGTGCGGGCGCGCACTTCCAAGGCGACTTCGAGCGCGTTTAACCCCGTCTGCCCGTCCACGAGCGGAGGGCGTCCCTCGCGGATACAGCGCACGAACTCGGCAAGCTCAAGATCCAGCGGCTTGACCGGCTCGACACTGATGCGCTCGCGGACGATCTCCGGGCGTGCGGAACCGGCGGTGGCGCGGGGCGCGGCGATATCGATGGTCTGCTCGATGAAATCGAGCGCGAGGTAGCGGCCCGGCTGGAAGACCCGGATCCGGCGCGTGGTCTTGTCCGAAACGCGGCTGGCGACGACGTTGGCGACCGTCCCCTGGTCAAACTCCAGTCGGGCGCTCGCGATATCCACGTGATCCGTCAGCACTGAGGCGCCCACGGCCGAGATATTGGCGATGCGGGCCCCGACCAGGGAGAGGATGATGTCGATATCGTGGATCATGAGATCGGAGACCACGTCGACATCGGTCGCGCGCTCCGTAAAGCCACCCATCCTTTGAGCCTCGATATAGACAGGCGCATGGATCCGCTGCGCGAGCGCCATGACACCGGCGTTGAATCGCTCGACATGACCGATCTGCAGGATTGCATGATAGGCGCGCGCCAAGCGGACAATCTCGACCCCGTCGGCCAGGCTCGCCGCGATCGGCTTTTCGAGCAGGACCGGGATGCCGCGCGACAGGAAGGGCGCCGCCGCCTCAAGATGCGCGGTCGTCGGGACCACGATGCTGACCGCGTCGACCCACTCGATGACATCGTCGATCCGCGCATAGGCGGAACATCCGGCCTCGGCAGCAACCGCATCGGCGCGGGCCGGGTCGACATCGACCACGCCCACCAGCGCGACATCAGGCATGCGCGAGTAGATCAGGGCATGGAAACGCCCCAGATAGCCGACACCGATGACGGCGACGCGTAGTTTATCGGACATAGGCTGCGACCGGATGCGTTGTTGAGCCTCGGAGCCCCCAGGGGACGGCCCGTCGGCGTGCGTCGCACGGCATGGCGTCTCGAGGCTCGGTTAATATCACATCGTCCTCCCGCGTGGCGAACACTTCAGCCGCCGAAATCCTTCGGTGCGACCGCCTGCTTGGCGATCGGTGCACGCTCGACACTCGCGTACAGACCGATTTGATACGCCAGAGTCGCCACCATTCCGATCAAGGCAAAGGCGATCAGCAAGATTATGAGATCGGGCTTGGGAGGAGATGACTTGGGGCGCATGTGTCAACCGACCTGATGTCACGACTCTGACTGGAGGGCTCGCTGTCCTTGATGGACATTGAAATGGATAAGGGGCTCCGATGTGCCTGGATCGCGCGACGGGGCCATGTGTATTATCACGCGATCCGATACTCTTGTCTGCGACGTGGAGGTTCAGGTGAACGAGTTTTCGATCAAGATTTCGGCCAATAGCCAGTACCAGCCGGAGCGGTCCTCCCCCGGAGAAGGACGTTATGTGTTTGTCTATACGATCGTGATCGAAAATCACGGGGATCAATCGGCGCGCCTGCTCGATCGGCACTGGATCATCACGGACGCAGACGGAAAGGCCCAGGAAGTCAGGGGAGAGGGTGTCGTCGGGGAGCAGCCGCACCTGAAACCGGGTGAACGTTTCGAGTACACGAGCGGCACCATCATCGCCACCCCGATCGGCAGCATGCACGGCAGTTACGGCATGATCAGCGACGACGGGGTCCGCTTCGATGCCGATATCCCGGCCTTTTCGTTGGCGTCCGCCATGACCATACACTGAAAGAGACGACCGGGACCGACACGGCCATGGCCATCTATGCCGTCGGCGACATCCAGGGGTGCTATCGGGAGCTGCGGCAACTGCTCGACAGGCTCCGGTTCGATCCGGGCGTCGACCGACTTTGGCTCGTCGGCGACCTGGTCAACCGCGGGCCTGAATCGCTTGCGGTGATGCGATTCGTGCACGATCTGGGCGATTGCGCCGTCACGGTCCTCGGCAACCACGACCTACATCTCCTCGCTTTGGCCGAAGGCAATACCCGGCACGCCGGCAAGAGCACGCTCGACGAGGTACTGCGGGCGCCTGACCGCGACGCGCTTCTGCATTGGCTGCGCCATCGCCCGCTGTTGCACCATGATTCGGACATCGGTTTCTCGATGATCCATGCCGGTGTTCCGCCGCAATGGAGCCTCGAAGACACTCGAGCCCGCGCGCACGAGCTCGAGTCGACCCTGCGCGGCCCGGACCATCGCGCGTACCTGATGGCGATGTACGGCAACAAACCCAAGCGCTGGTCGCCCGATCTGACCGGCATGGACCGTCTACGGTTCATCACCAACTGCCTGACCCGACTGAGGTTCTGCGCGTCGGACGGCGCCCTCGCCCTCGGCGAGAAGGGCGAGATCGGGAGCCAATTGGCCGGACGCCTGCCCTGGTTTCGGATGCCGGACCGGCACACCCGCGACGACCGGATTATCTTCGGCCACTGGTCCACCATCGGCTATCTCGCCGAGCACAACGTCTGGGGACTCGACAGCGGCTGTCTCTGGGGCGGCGCGCTGACCGCGATCCGGATCGCCGGCAACGGAGACGGCGACGGGAAAAGGTTGATGACGCCGATCCAGATCGACTGCGCGGGCTATCTGCGGCCCGGATCGGACTGAAGTCCGGGCAAACGGCGAAGCTCCAGAAAAGTCATGGCGTAAGTGTTGCGCTCGTCGGGCAGACGCTCGACCCGGCTCACCTCGACCCAATCCGCCGGGTCCCATCTCGGAAAGCGGGTATCGCCCTCGACGGCGGTATGCACCAACGTCAGATAGAGTCCGTCCGCGCGGGGGAGCGTCTCGGCATAGAGTGCCGCCCCGCCGACAATCAACAGCTCGGGCACCGGGCCGGCAGCCTCGATCGCTGCATCCAGTGAATCCACCACGAGACAGCCGTCCGGACGAAAGGCCGGGTCACGGGACAGCACGATGTGGCGTCGACGCGGCAAAACTCCGGGCAGGGATTCCCAGGTCCGCCGTCCCATGACGATCGTCTTGTCGAGCGTCAGCGCTTTGAAGTGTCCCAGATCGGCCGGCAGATGCCAAGGCAGCCGATTCTCTCGACCGATCACTCCGTTGTCCGCGATCGCGACGACCAGACAGAGGGGTGGAGCTTGGCGTTCGGTCGATGTCATCGCGGATCACCTTGTCTGAAGTTGCATCCCCTGGCACCGATGAGTTTCTAAATTCTCTCACGGAGATACGGAGCGCACGAAGAAAAGATCTCGGATTCGCCGTGCCCTCCGTGTCTCGGTGAGAGGCGTCTCGACTGCGCATGCCCGGAAGACCTGAAGGGCTGAGCTGCGAATCAATTCCCACCTACACGCTGGTTGCCCCTTTCCAGGAAATCACCTCATCATACCTGCAGCGCCGCAGCCACCCCCCGAGGACACAGATGGAGAGCACCTACGACTCGGACTTCTACGCTTGGGCCAACACTCAAGCCGCGCTCCTGCGCGGCGGACGGATCGACCAGGCCGACATCGAGCACATCGCCGAGGAGATCGAGAGCATGGGCAAGAGCGAGTTGCGGGAGCTTGAAAACCGACTCGCACGGCTGTTCACGCACCTGCTCAAGTGGCAATTCCAACCCAATCGGCGCAGTCGAAGCTGGACACTCACGATCAAGGAGCAGCGCCGACGTCTTCATCGGCATCTCGCACAGAACCCCAGTCTCAAGGCGAAGCTCGAGCAAGCCGTCGTGGACGCCTATGGCGATGCCATCCTCAAGGCGGCCCGCGAGACCGGCCTCGCCGAGGAGACCTTCCCGCCGGTCTGCCCCTTCACCATTGAGCAGATCCTGAACGACGATGTTCCGGGCCTTGCTGTCGATCAGTTGCCATGATCGGCCCGCTAGCGGAGCGGTGAAGAGATTCCGAGACCGTCCGAGATCAACTTCGTTGTCTTCGTCCTTGTCGTTGTCGTTGTCGTTGTCGTGATCGACCATCGATACGATTACGATTACGACAACGAACGGTCTCGACACATCTGCCGTGCTGCACTAGCCATACCGAGCCAGCGCCGTAGGTTGTGCCGAGCCTTGCGAGGCACAACCAACCGCCGGCAGTTGTGCTTCCTATCGTCAGCACAACCTACGGGTGAGAACTTTCCGGAAATCGCCTTAGCCATACCGCGCCAGCGCCGCAGCGAGACGCTCCCGGACCAGATCGCGCAGGATCGCCGGCTCGACAACCTCGACATCCGGCCCGTACCTGAGCACGTCCATCGTCAGCTCAAGTGCGTTGCTGTAGGGGATGCGCAGCTCGTAGCGCCCGTCCTCGAGGAATTGCCCCGCCTGATCCCGATGCCATTGCTCCTTCGCGACCCAGCGGGCGCGCTCCGGGCTGAAGCGCAGCACCGCCGTCTGCTGCGGCGCGCCGGCGAAGATCCCGTAGGAGACGGCAAAATGTCGATCGAGATCCTCGTCCGCCACCGGCAGGGCGCTCGTGGTCAAGGGGCGCGCGGCCTCGATCGCATCCAGGGCGAAGGTCCGCAGGCCCTCGCGCAGATGACACCAGGCATCGAGATACCAGTTATCGCGGTAGTAGGTGAGACGCTGGGGCGAGACCTCGCGGTCGCTGTGCCGATCGTCGCCGCGATTGAAATAGCGGATCCACAGCCGCTGATGTTGAGCCAAGGCGCCGGCGACCGTCTGAAAGTATCGACCGCCGCGGCGCGCGCCCATCTGCATGATCCGCACCCGCGCCGAAAGCCCATCGAAACCGGGGCGCTGCAGCTCGAGCAGATCGCCGATGCGTTTCTGCAGGGGCTTGAGATGCGGGTCGAGCAGCCCGGGCTCCACGCTCGTCAAGAGCTGCTGCACGGTCAGCAGGGCATGCAGCTCGGAGGCGTTGAACCAAAGACCGGGCAGCTCGTACATCGCACCGTCGGCCAGATCGTATTTGTAGCCGTTGTGCTCCCGGTCGTAGACGATCGGGGCATTCAGGTGCAGACGCATGTCCTCGATGAGGCGCTTGATCGTCGCGCGGGAGCACTCGAGTGACTCCTGCAATCGCTGCCGCGAGACCGGATACCGAGCCGCCTGAAGGATCCGGTTGAGCTCGAAGATCCGGTCGAAGCGGTCCATCGGGTCGGCCCTAAAGCGGAACGGCGGCGACCTTCGCAACGGCAGCCGGTGCGGCCCAGAGCTTTTCGAGATTGTAGAAGTCACGCACCTTGGGGAGCATGACATGCACCACGACCCCGTTGAGGTCCACCAGGGCCCACTCGCCCTCGGTGACGCCCTCTATCCCCAGCGGGGTCTCGCCCGCCTCCTTCGACTTATAGGCCACGGTCTCGGCGATGGCCTTCACATGCCGGTCCGAGGTTCCGGAGGCGACGATCATATAGTCCGTGATGGCGGTCTTGCCCCGCACGTCCATCACCTCGATATCGCGGGCCTTCATATCGCTCAAGGTCTCGACGACCAGTTCCCGAAGTGTCTCAAGCTGCATGCGATCTCCTCTGCTTTTGAATTAAACCGCGCCCAGCGCGGCATGCGATGTTATTCGATGGGATCGGCCCCGGCAGACTTGACGACCGTTGGAGCTGGCGCGGTTCAAGATATTAAAAATATTCAATTCGGTGGGCCTCTGGCCTACCGATACAAACCTTCCGCCGCGATGATCGACATCACCGTATCGGGCAGGAGCCAGCGCGGACTCAGACCCTGGCGGATCAGCTCGCGCACGCGGGTTGCCGAGACATCGATCTGGGTCACGTCCTGAAAGAGGATGCGGCCGGCCGGCGTCTCTGCCAAGTCGTCGGCCCGGTCGCGGAGACGTCCCGTGCAGAATGCCTGCAGGGCAGGATCGAGCCCGACGGACGCACCCGGTCGCCGCATCACCACGAGATGCGCCAGGTCCAGGATATCCGCCGGGCGATGCCAATCCAGGAAGCCCACAAAGGCATCGGCGCCGATGAGCAGACACAAGGGCGGTTCTCGGCCCAGCTCGGCACGCAGCGAGATCAGGGTGTCGTAAGTGTAGGATCCGCCCGGCCGCTCGATCTCGCGGGGGTCGACGACGAAATCCGGTTGGCCGGCGATTGCCGCCTCCAACATGGCCAAGCGCAGCGCCGAGGAGGCGACCGGCGGCGCACGATGCACCGCAACATTGAGCGGGACGAGCCGGATCTCCTCCAGACCGAGCGCTTGGAGACAATCGAGCGCCGGACGCAGATGTCCGAAGTGGATGGGGTCGAAGGTGCCGCCGAGGATGCCGATCATCAAGGCGTCGTGGTGCGACCGACAGCGGAATAAAGACCACCGAGACATCCCAGGGCCATCAGGTGCGGACCTCGCCGTTGCCCAGCACCACGAACTTCACCGAGGTCAGACCCTCGAGCCCGACCGGGCCGCGAGCATGAAACTTATCCGTGCTGATCCCGATCTCCGCACCCAAGCCGTACTCGAACCCGTCGGCAAACCGCGTCGAGGCATTGACCATGACCGAGCTGGAATCCACCTCACGCAGGAAGCGTCGGGCACGGCTGTAGTCCTCCGTGACGATCGCATCCGTATGGGCCGAGCCATGCGCGGCGATGTGATCCATCGCCGCATCGAGCCCGGAGACGACCCGGATGGCGAGGATCGGGGCCAGGTACTCGGTGTCCCAGTCGGCCTCGGTCGCGGCGATCGCCTCGGGGAGGATCTCGCGGGTGCGTGAGCAGCCCCTCAGCTCGACACCCTTCTCGCGATAGGCGGCGGCCAGACGCGGCAGCATGGTCTCCGCGACGGACGCGTCCACCAGTAGGGTCTCCATGGTGTTGCAGGTCCCGTAACGCTGCGTCTTGGCGTTCATGGCGATGTCGAACGCCTTCTGCGGATCGGCATGGGCGTCGATGAAGACATGACAGATGCCGTCGAGATGCTTGATGACCGGGACCCGCGCCTCGAGGCTGATCCGCTCGATCAGACCCTTGCCGCCGCGCGGGATGATGACGTCGACAAACTCGGGCATGGCGATCATGGCCCCGACCGCCGCACGATCGGTCGTGGCGACCACCTGCACGCCGTCGGCGGGTAGACCGGCCTCGACCAGGCCCCGACCGATACAGGCCGCGATCGCCTGATTCGACTCGAAGGCCTCCGAGCCCCCGCGCAACAGGGTCGCGTTGCCCGATTTGAGACAGAGCCCGGCCGCATCCGCCGTCACGTTGGGTCGCGACTCGTAGATGATGCCCACGACACCCAGCGGCACGCGCATGCGCCCGACCTGGATGCCGGACGGGCGGTAATCCAGATCCGTGATGGCACCGATCGGATCCGGCAGGGCCGCGATCTGGCGCAGTCCCTCGATCATGGTGTCGATGCGCCCCTCGGTCAGCTCGAGCCGATCGAGCAGCGCGGCATCCAGGCCCTTGGCCGCACCCTGCTCGAGGTCGATCCGGTTGGCGGCGACGATGGCTGCGCGTCGGCGATCGATCGCGTCGGCAATCGCCGACAGGGCGTCGTTCTTCTGGCGGGTCGTGGCCCGTGCCAAACCGCGCGACGCAGCACGGGCGCGACGTCCAAGGTCAGCCATGTAGGCGTCGATATCGGTGATCTGTCGTTCGCTCATCTCGGACCTAAACCGCGCCCGGCGCGGTATGCGTGGTTTGTTGGATTGGATTGGTCGCGCCAGCTCCGACTGGACGCAGTTTAAGAATCGCTATCAGGAGTCAGTGTAAGACGGTGCCCAGGGTCTGTATAGCCGAAAAGGGGCCGAAAAAGGAGCTATAGATCAGACGGAAGCGGTCACAGCGGGGAGACCGATAAGACCCGACCGGACGCGTCTCAGCGCTGCGGGATCGGCCGACCCGCCCGGAAACCGCCGGCGGCCAAGGCATCGGCGACCACGGCTAGGCGGTGCCAAGGGTCCCCGACGGCGAGACCCTTGATCGACTGATCCACCAGCGAGCACTGATGGAGCAGCGCGCGCAGCAGGGTCGGCGAGAGACGCGACAGGGCGCGCTCCATCGCCTGGAGACGTTGCGGCGGCATCCGCGCATCGCCCGCACCCGGCCCACGCACTCCGCTCGCCCGCGCCCCGGCCGCCTCGGCCAGGGTCCGAAGCTCCCGCGCCAAGACCCAGAGCACCAGAATATCCGCGGTCCCTTCTGCGCGCAGGACCGAGAGCACCCTCTGGGTGCGGGCGCGGTCTCCGGACAAGGCCGCGTCGGTCAGCGAAAAGAGGTCGAAACGGGCGCTGTCGGCGAGGTTCCCGAGCAGATCGTCAAGCGCGAGCGGTCCCGGATCACGCAGCAGACGTTGCTTCTCGATCTCCTGCACGGCCGCCAGCAGGTTGCCCTCGGCACGCTCGGCGAGCAGCTCGGCCACACCCGGCCCCGGCTGCAGCCCGACCGACTGCAGACGCTGACCGAGCCATTGCACCAGCTCCCGTCCCTTCAAGGGCCAGACCTGCACCAGTGCGCCGACCGACTCGAGCCGCTTGGCCCACTGGCTCTGCAGCTCCTTGCGATCCAGCTCGGGCGCGATCATCAGCAGCAGGTTGTCCGGACAGGGCCGATCACAATAGGCGCGCACGGCAGCCCCCCCATCTTTGCCGAGCTTCGCCGTGCCGATGCGCAGTTCAATCAGCTTGCGCGATGAGAAGAGCGACATGGCGTCGGCGGAAGCGGCCAAGGCATGCCAGTCGAAGGCGGCGTCCTGGTCCAGGACCTCGCGCTCGGCAAACCCCTGACGGCGGGCCGCCTCGCGGATCAGACGCGCCGCCTCGCCGAGCTGATAGGGCTCGTCGCCGCAGACCAGGTACAGCGGGGCCAGTCCGCGGGACAAGGTGTCTTGGAGCTGGTTGAAGCGAAGGCGCATGGGGTTCGGGGTTCGGGGTTCGGCCTGTAGGTTGTGCCGACGATAGGAGGCACAACTTGCGCCAACGCTCAGAGCAGCGTCACCCACAGGCGCATCAGCGCCGACGGTTGGTTGTGCTGACGATAGGATGCACAACTTGCGCCGACGCTCAGAGCAGCGTCACCCGCAGGCGCATCAGGATTCGATCCGCGGCGTCGCGTGCGAAATCCTGATAGATGAGGGCCTCTTCGAGTTGTTTTCCGAGGACCTCCACGTCGGGGTTGTCGAAGTTGCGGACCAGATCGAGCGTTTGCCCCGGCACCTTCTGAGCCCCGTCGGGCGTGACGGCGTCGTAGCTCACCAGATAGTGAAGCTCGTAGGCCAAGACCCGACCGCCCGAGTCGACGGCAACCACCTGCGAGAAACGACTCTCCGAGAGGATGCGCAGGATCAGCTTCGCCTCGACCGCAGTCTTCGCCAGCACCACGTCGCTGCCCGCGAGCTGGTCCACGAGGGCGGCGCGTACCGGCGAGTTGCCCGCCGCCTGGATGTAGACCGGATTCAGCTCGGCCGGGATCTCCACAACACCCCGCAAGCGAAAACCGCAACCGAGCTGAGCAAGACAGATCAAACCCAGGATCAGGAGAGCGGCGGCTCGAGCCCACGCGAGGGAGCGGGCACGCGACGGGCCACCAAGCCGCCCACCGGCCGGGGCTCGAACGCGCATCTCGGATAGGCAGGCGGGCATCGGCATCAGTTGGCGACGATGTTGACGAGCTTGTTCGGGACCACGATGACCTTGCGTACGGCCGCCTCGCCGATGAAACGGCGCGCGTTCTCGCTTGCCAGTGCGGCGGCCTCGATGGCCGAACGATCGGCTTCGGCGGAGACCTTCACGGTGTCACGCAGCTTGCCGTTGACCTGGACCACATAGTCGATCGTCGACTGCACCAGTGCCGCGGCATCGACCTCGGGCCAGGTCGAGCCGAGGATGTCCTCGCCGAACCCCAGCTCGCGCCAGAGATGATGGGTGACGTGGGGAGCGATCGGCGCGAGGAGACGCAGCACGATCGCTAGACCCTCGCGTAACATGGGGCCGCGCGCGGGTGATTCAGGATCGAGCTTGTAGAGCACGTTGACCAGGGTCATGCAGCCGGAGACGACGGTATTGAACTGCTGACGCTCGTAATCGAAGAGCGCCTTTTTGAGCACGCCGTAGATCTCGCGCCTCGCCTCGCCGGCCGCCTCGTCCGGATCGCTCGCCGCCGGAGAGCGCGCGCCGCGGATGGTCTCCGCCTCGGTCGTCGCCAACCACCAGAGCCGCTTGAGGAAACGGAAGGCACCCTCGACGCCCTCGTCGTTCCATTCGAGCGACTGCTCCGGTGGGGAGGTGAACATGGTGTAGAGCCGCACCGTATCGGCACCGTAGCGCTCGGTCAGGGCCTGCGGGTCGACGCCGTTGTTCTTGGATTTCGACATCTTCTCGATGCCGCCGAAGGTGACGGGCAGACCGTCGGCCGCGAGCCAGGCGCGCACTAACCGGCCCTTCTCGTCGCGCTCGGTCTGCACCTCGGCCGGATTGATCCACTGCTTGCGCCCGTCCGGGTCCTCGCGATACCAGGTCTCGGCGACCACCATCCCTTGGGTCAAGAGCCGGGCGAAGGGCTCGTCGCAGTCGAGCAGCCCCTCGTCGCGCATCAGCTTGTGGAAGAAGCGCGCATAGAGCAGATGCAGGATGGCGTGCTCGATCCCGCCGACGTACTGATCGACCGGGAGCCAGTAGCCTGCCCGCTCGTCGAGCATGGCCGTGTCGCAATCCGCCGAGCAGTAGCGTGCGTAGTACCAGCTCGATTCGAGAAAGGTATCGAAGGTGTCGGTCTCGCGGGTCTCGCCGCCGGGGAGATCGGAGAAGGACGGCATCTTTTTGAGCGGCGAGCCCGAGCCATCGACGACGACGCTCTCGGGCAGGCGCACCGGCAGATCGGTCTCGGGGCGCAGACTGCCGTCGGGGCCGTTCACTACCGGGATGGGGCAGCCCCAATAGCGTTGGCGCGAGACGCCCCAGTCGCGCAGCCTGAAGTTCACGCGTTTGCAGCCCTTGTCGTGCTCCGCCAGCCAGGCGGCGATGGCCTCGAACGCCTCGGCACTGGTCAAGGTCGAGAAAGGGCCGGAGTTGATTAGAAAGCCTTTTTTCTCGAAACGCTCGTCCCAGTTTGACCAATCCAGGGGGACTCGTGACGCGTCTCCGGGCACCGCAACGACCGGGCGGCTTTCTGCAGGTGTGCCGGCAGCCGAAGTAAACTCCAACGCAAGATCTTTCCAATCCTCGGGTACGATCACCGGCCGGATCGGGATGCCGTATTTGTGCGCGAAATGGAAATCGCGCTCGTCGTGCGCCGGGACCGCCATCACCGCACCCGTGCCGTAACCCATGAGCACGAAGTTCGCGGCGAAGATCGGCACCGCCTCGCCGGTCACCGGATGCAGGGCGTTCAGGCCGAGCGGATGGCCCTTCTTCTCCATTGTCTCGATCTCGGCCTCGGAGGTCCCGCCTTTGCGGCACTCCTCGATAAAGGCCGCGAGGGCCGGCTGATCCTCGGCGGCACGTCGCGCGAGCGGATGCTCGGCGGCGACGGCGACATAGGTCACGCCCATGAGGGTATCCGGACGGGTCGTGTAGATCTCCAGCGTCTCGTCCGAGCCTTCGATCCCGAAGCACATCTCGACACCTTCGGAGCGCCCGATCCAGTTGCGCTGCATGGTGCGCACCTGCTCGGGCCAGCCGTCCAGGCCGTCGAGCGCGTCCAGCAGCTCCTGGGCATAGTCGGTGATGCGCACGAACCATTGCTGGATCTCGCGCTTCTCCACCGGCGCGCCCGAGCGCCAGCCCTTACCGTCGATGACCTGCTCGTTGGCGAGCACGGTCTGATCGATCGGATCCCAGTTGACCGTCGCCTGCGAGCGGTAGACCAGCCCCTTCTCCATCAAACGCGTGAAGAGCCATTGCTCCCAGCGGTAGTACTCCGGATCGCAGGTCGCGAGCTCCCGGTCCCAGTCATAGCCGAAGCCGAGCTGCTTGAGCTGGGTGCGCATGTAGTCGATATTCGACTTAGTCCATTCCGACGGCGGGATACCCTTCTGGATGGCCGCGTTCTCGGCCGGCAGACCGAAGGCGTCCCACCCCATCGGCTGGAGCACGTTCTTACCGAGCATGCGCTGATGGCGCGCGATCACGTCGCCGATGGTGTAGTTGCGCACATGCCCCATGTGCAGCCGCCCGGAAGGGTATGGGAACATCGAGAGGCAGTAGAATTTCTCGCGCGAGCGATCCTCGACGGCCTTGAAGGACTGGTGGTCTTCCCAATAGCGCTGGGCCGCTGCCTCGACGGTCTGCGGGTCGTAGTCGGTCTGCATGGATGCTCGGTCTTCGGGCAAGGGGTGACGGCGATGGGCGTTAGGATACCGCAGCGGACGGATCCGCGGCGACCCGGAGCACAGCAGGGGGTTCAGCACCGATCAGCTGCAGAATCTCTCACGGAGACACGGAGACACGGAGATTCCGAGATTTTTCCCGCGTATGCTCCATATCTCCGCGAGAGGCATTTCGAGATGCACCGGGACCTTGCGAAATCGCGGCCATACTGCACACTTTAACCTCATGCAACACGGCAGATGTGTCGAAACCGTTCGTTGTCGTTGTCGTCGTTGTCGTTGTCGTTGTCGTCATCGGATTCCGGACGACTACGACAACG